>JBBRCV010000216.1:0-9746 GCA_038204505.1 Elainellales cyanobacterium | reverse complement strand
TGACCACTGTTTCCAGTTCGTTGACTTCAGCATTCGTTAAGTTGACGATGTACTTTTTCTGACTCATGGCTCCCTCTAGAGTTTTGAGTCAGCTTATCAGAAATGATTAAACTAGGCAAAGTTCCTCTGGCATACTACTAGTTTCCGACTCAAGAATATTCAAGATGAGTATGATTTAGGGACTTCTTAAGCTAACTCTATTTTCGAAGCAAAATGTGGCTCACTGACCTCCAAGCTATAATTCTTTCAAGCCCTAATTGGCAATATTTAAGTGAGATTCGACGTATGGAGTATTCTATGACGACTCGACTAGAAGTTGAATCTGCGATCAAGCAATTACCAGAAAGTGAAGTTCGTAACCTTGCGAAATGGCTGCAAGATTATCTTGATGATGCGTGGGATAAGCAAATTGAATCAGATGTAGCATCAGGAAAATTGGATCGTCTAATTTCTCAAGCGGAAACAGATATTACAACCAACAATGTGAGAGATCTCAATGAAGTCTTTCACGGCTAACCTTTGAAAAGCGTATGCTGCTCCTCACTCTAAACGATCGCACTCTGTTTCAAAGCTTGACGATCGCGCTCAATTGACTGTTGCAACGCGACCAGTTCTAGCACCTGTTGCTGCAAATCCTGAACCTTGCGTTTAAATGGATATCGTCGTTCCAGCGCTGCGCGTGCCAGTGGCTCTTTGCCTTGTTTGAGGGCAAGTTGGGCGGCACGCTGCCAGGTATCCATTTCTTTTTGAGCCTGGGTAAGCTGGGTTTGAATCTCGGAGTGGGCGATCGCCAGATTTCCTAGCGCCAGACGGAACTGCTCCATCGCTGCTACCGGATTGCCCTGCGCCTCTTGTTCAATGAACCCTCGATCAAACTGCTTCAATAGCTCCACATCTAACCCAGCAAGCTGGACACATCCACTTTCTCCAATCTTGCACCAAGTTGCAAAATGTTCGCAGTTGTTTGTTAATAGACTGTACCGCCGTTCACCCAACCGACTTTCTGCCCGCTCAATTACGACATCGGGCACGTAAGAGGTGGTGTAGTGTTTAGTATAAACAGGTTTACCTTGAGCAAAGGTCTCGTAAGAAGTCCTGCTAATCTCTGCTTCTCCAGGCTTGTAGTAATGGATTACCGTACCATCGCCGCAGTCAATTCCGTGGTGTTGGTATAAACTATCTAGTCCCGCTAAGGGGCGCATCACATAGATTTGGTCGCCGCGTGCCATGAGTTGAGGGTGAGATAAAGAGTTGAAAGCCATAACCCTAATACCCTACAATGCCAACGCCCTAGAAAGGGCAATTATTAATCCCTAAGCCCCAATAACATCACTCAAACGAGACGATCCGAGGGTGTTTAGTCCGCTGGCTTGTGCCATGTGATAAGCGCAACCGCAGCGAATAATTAGCCATCGGAACCAGGAGGCAAGCTGGAGATTGTATTGCTGGAGATTATATTGCTGGAGATCGTATTGTTGATGGGGCTGGTAGTTTTTGAGAGGGAGAAAGGTTCGGCAGCACCATAGTTAACGTTCCAGCCGATGTCACGTAGGGAGGCGATCGTCAGTTGGCTAAGCGGGATTTTAATGCCTGCGCCTTCTGCTTCTGGAGTGAGTAATTCATTGCCAAAAACGGCTTCGCTCCAGTGCCCATAGATTGATTTTCCAGCAGAATCTTTGTCTTTAGAAAGGGGGACGGCAGTGGGGGTAAAGGTGCCCGTCAAATCACCGTAGACACTGCCCGCATAGCTATCAGCGACGTAAGTATCGTTTTTGGTATTGACTAAGTTTCGTCCATCGTTTTCCCAAAGTGTGCCAATGCCCAATATATGAGCAAACTCGTGGGTGAGGATAGCGGTTAAATATTCAGGGTTACTGTTGAAGGTGTTGGCGTAGTTGGTGTTGATGCGAACTCTGCCCGTGGTCGGCATCCACTTATTGGTTTTATCGGGAACGCCCTGTTTGTTGGTGGCAGCCGCGTACCAGGTGTCGGCGTTCGCTTCGCCAACCACATCGACATCTAGGGTATGGGTTCCGTTGAAACTGCTGTAGGAAATTACGTTTTCCCAAACTTTTGCCGCTTGGGCGATCGCCCCTCTCACGCTATTGTTAACGCTTTCTAACCCTGTTCCATAATTCAGCCGAATTGAAAACTGTTTGTCATCACTCGCCGCCGCTGTAAAGTTTGTATTGACGCTGTAGTTGGCAGTTTGATTGTTGTAGTTCATCACCTGCAATAAATAATTACCCGTTCCTACAAACTTACGAATCGACTCATTGCCTGTCCCTCGCTCCCACTGCCAAGCTAAAACTTCACCCTGATCGATCGCGCCATTACTGTTAGTATCCTGCACCAGTCGCACATCAGCATCGCCCGTCAACCCTGTTAAATCAGCGGTAAACACACCCGATTGATTAACGCTAAAGCCATAAAAATTGCTGCTCTTTGCTGTACTGACTTGACCAGATTGTGAAAAGATGGGCGAACTTTGTGTACTGCTGGAATTACCGCTAAAATTACTACTAGGGTTACCGCTGGGATTACTGGGTAGATTACTCACCACTGGATTAGATACGATCGCGCCCGAACTGTCTGCCGCCATCGCCAGCGTGTACTTAACCCGCGACGCAAATGGAGAGACTTGGACAAAATAAGTCCCAGCTTTTAACGCCTGCCGAATCGACTCATTCGATCGCCCATCGGTTGACGATCGCGCTAGTTCATCGCCATTTTCATTCAACAGCATCAAGTCTGCATCTCGACGCAAATTACGCAGCGACAGATCAACCGCACCATCAGTTGCTAAATTAATTTGGTAAAAGTCTTGGCGATCGCCAAGACCCCCCACCCGCTGCCGAAATGTTCGCTTAACTCCACTCAGGGTTCCAGCATCTAGCGCTGCACTCAGATCATCGCCAGCATCGATCGCCTGCCCTACGCCCTTGAGGTTTAGCTTATAGTGAGCGTTGCTCCCAGTTGCCACCTGCACATAGTAATCGCCCGACTTTAACCGACTATCAAAGGCTTGCTTGCGACTATCCTTCGCCCTTTTCAGCTCCGAGCCATCAGACTTAAGCAACTGCAAGCTGGATTTACCGCTGACTTGATCGAGAGAAAAATTGAGCCGACTGGAGCGGTTGAGGCTGAAGCGATAGATTTGTTTACTGCTGCCTTGGCTGCGATAGTCTGCTTCGCCGTTAAGGTTGCCAATGTTTTGGGCGTTGCTGAGGGCGTTGGGGGCATTGCGCGTTTGCATAATAGACTATCCTTTTGGAGAACATGGGCGCGACAAATGAAGGCAATCCCTTGCGGGTATGACGAAGCGACCCCTTGCGGGTATCTCGAAGGTCTCGCCGCGATTAATGTACTTTTAGTCAATGACTGGCGATCGCCTTTTGAGTTCCGCGATCGCCTTTTTTCTGATGATGGCTTGGCGATCGGGTTAAGTCACCCCCAATTGAGCCAGTTTCTCAATTGAGTCATTTCAGCAAACAATTCTCTAGTTCAGAATATTGAGCAAACGAGCCATCGACACTAGCAAGCTTCGCCCCATACTCTAAAGCTGTCGCAATAATCAGGCAATCGAACGGATCTTTGTGAACAGGAGACAAATCAACGGCACGAGCCGCGATCGCCTCAGTCAGCGGAAATAACTCAACGCCCGCAGGTGTTAAAGCTCCATGAAACCAATCTTGTGCAGTAGAGGGAAGCCTAATACGACCCTTTTGATGAGCTAGGGCAATCTCATAGCAGGACATTGGAGAGATCCCCACACGAGTTTCAGACTCAATAGAATCACGCCAACGGGATGGAAACTGATCAAAGTTAGCATTAATTTAGCCAAAGCCAAATATGGGTATCGAGAACAATTATTTCAGACATTCCCAATCTTCTTCATCGACGATCGGGCTAACAATATCTCCTAAAATCTCTACTTTCCCTGCCAGGTCAGTTGGGAAAGTACGCTGTTTTATAGGCATTGTTTTCTCTTCCAGAACTGTCACAATTAAACGCGCCGACTCTACTGAAGGCTGCTCATCTAGCCACTTTACCTGACCATTTTCATAAATTGCTTCATAGCTTTTCAGCATAGCTGCTTTCCTCTCTATAAATTAAGGCTGAGAACGGGTCGAGACATATTGATGAATTACACTTGCAACGAAAATTGGTACAGAAAGACCTGCCTGCTGTGCCAAATCTTGAAGCGATCGCAAATCACTCGCAGGGAGTTCAATCTTGACTTCCTTTAACCCCGCTGATAATTCCGCTACATGAGCTTGAGCATAGCTTTGGTAGCGTTGCATCTCTCGCAATCTATCCGGCACAGAATTCCACTCATCGTTTTCTACAGATTCTAGGACTGCCTGTTCTTCAGGATTTAAAGGAAGCATAGTTCTAGTCTCCCAAGTATTTTTTCTTCATCTTACGGCTCGGAATAATCGTTTTCAAAAACAGCTCTTCCTCATTTTCCACAAAAGGAATCAAATAAACATACTGATTCACTTCAAGTACAAATATTTTTTGCTCAGGATATTTCAACTGATTAGGATGTTCGACCACATCCAGGACTTTACCTGCATTAATGGCATAAATCACAGCCTCAAAGCTGATTCCTCGCTCTGATTGCAGTTGATTGTTTTTCTCAGCATCCCAGCGAAATGGCTTCATACCGCTTCATAGCTTTTCAGCATAGTTATCTTTCTGCGGCATTCCTGGATTAGTTAATTCTAGGTGATCTGCCTCTGCTTAGACATTACTCAAAAAAAATCAGCAAAAAAAGGTGGACTCGTTAGCCCACCTTGAAAAGGAGTTAGTTGTTCCAGTTAGCCTGTTTAGGGCTGGACACCTCGATGTTGTAAAAGCTGCTGAGTTTCTGGCATTGGCGTATAGCGATAGCCAAAGTTGGAATTGTCGTCATCGTTGAGGATTTGGGGCGTGAGGAGGACAATCACCTCACGGCGACTGTTTTCTCGGCTGGTGCTTCTAAACAGCGCGCCTAGAATGGGAATGTCGCCCAAAATCGGGACTTTGGTGATGGTGGTGCGATCGCTGTCTTGAATAATTCCAGAAACAATCAGGGTTTGACCATCGCGGAGACGCAGCCGCCCTGTGTCTAAATTTCGCTTATTCAAAAGCGTAATCGTGTTTGAGCCGCCATTGCCCAACCGAATTTCACGTGTTTCAAAGGGCGATGTGACAGAGGGATTGATGTTTAAAGAAATAAAGCCATTGTCATCAATGCGATCGACCGCGACCGTTAGAGTTAACCCAGCGTTGCCCTTCACAATCTCTGTATTCGTAACGGTTTCGTTATTGGTAGAAGTTCGTGTTTCAACAACGTTGGTAATAACTTCCTGTCCCAGCTCCACCTTTGCCTGCTGCCCTTCCTGAATCACTAATGTTGGATCAGTCAGAATTTTGGCATTGCCGCTTACAACCTGGGCTTGCAAACCTGCCAAGAACCGAGATGGATATTGGAACAGGCTTGGTAAAGCCGATGCAACCGTAGACGCAGTGCCTTGAGTAAAGGTAATTTCGCCAGTCTGAGCATTGCGGGCGATTACGGTTGGCGTTCCAGGCTGGAAATTGGTGATGCCAGGGCGCAATGGGTTGTCGTTACTACCTAACGGGGAAACAGGTTGCAGGAAGGTAGCATCGGTATTAGTGAACCGTCCTTGATCGACTACGCCACCACCGCCACCTGGAACGGTCAACTGTTGAGTAGCATCCAAGAAGGGCGCATTTCCTGAATAAGGATTGTTGATAGTTGGCGGACTAGTCAAGCTGTTGCGCGATTGCTCTGCCGATGCTGGGTTGATCCGACCGTAGTTAAAGACTGCCGCACCTCGGTCAACCAAGAAGAAACCGTTTCCGGCACCAAACGAAAAGCTTGTGCTGAAGTTATCAGTCGCAAGCAAGTTAACGTCCACAATTTTGACGTTGACTGCAACTTGCCGTTGGCGTAGGTCAAGCTGTCCTAGCATTGATGCCGCCATTGCAACCTGAGTCGGATTACCAACCAAAGTTACAGAGTTAAGCCGGGGGTCGGCTGTTACCGATAGACCTCGGAGCAGTAAGGGACTTGCCCCTGGCTGAACAGAAACAGTCTCAATGCGAGGAGGGGAGATTTCAGTGACAGTGCGGAGAAGCCCTGTTGCTTCGTCCCTTTCTGTCACTGTTCGATTGCCCCCTGCAAAAGGCTGTCTTGTCTCAGCTCCTAAACTGGCGAGATAGGTCGCGGCATCAACAGCAGTCGTTTGATTGACTCGAATCGTCCGGGTGAGAACGTTGCGAGCAGAATCGGGCAGGCGAGGACCTACAAAAATAGTTCTCCCGGCTCGATTTGCCTCTAATCCTGCAACTCGCAAAACGTAGTTAAAGACGTTCTGGACAGGTTCGTTTTCAATGTCAAGCGAAATTTTAGCCCCAGCATTAGCTGTACTAGCAGCAGGTGTAGCAGGTGTAGATGCGTCAGCTTGATCTGCTGTACCAGCACTCTCTACATAAGCAACGTTCATGCCAGCAGCACGGGCAAGAAGGGAGAGAACATCGCGCACGGGTGCATCGCGCAGCACCAGACGGGGAACTACTTCATTGGTTCCCAAATTAATTTCTGAGGGAGAAGAGTCGATGCTGGATACCGACTGGTCACCTAATGGAGGCGCGATCGCCCTCGGCTGAACTGGTGGCACATTAGCATCGGGCGCTACCCCAGGAGCACCGGGCAATGCTGGCGGCGGCTGGTTCTGTGCTACCTGATTAGGAACAGGCTGATTAAGGGCAGGCTGATTTGGTAGAGGCAGACTAGGGGATTGGGCGGTACTGCCTGCGCCGTTAACATTCAGCGTAATTAAACCAGAATCTTGGCTGACCTGACCCGATGGGGCAACGCGATCGCCGCTCACTTCTACCCGCACGCTGTTAGCATCCAACTGCGTCACCGACACCGAACTAATGCCAGGAGCCGGATTGTTTTTCAAAAAGCCATTGCCAGCAGAGAGCTTCAGTTCTGTATTAATAATATCGGCAATCAAGGCGTTGCCCCGATTGACGGTAAATACCTGGGGGCGATCGCCATTCTTGGTTTGCAACACCACCTGAACGCCGCCATTCGATTGCTTCAACTGTACATCAGTAATTTGCGTTGCCGAAGAAGCGTGGGCAGCTTGGGATACCATCACTACTAAAGCTGCACCACCCATTACACTACTAAATCCAAGATGCCGTTTCACGAAACACTCCTCCTTAAATATCAGACTGATGTAGAGTTAGGGCTTGGGGCTGGGCGACGGGCTGGGGGTTGCCGTCGGAGATACCGTAGGAGCCACGACTGCTGGAGCACTGGCTGCTGGAGCAACCGACTCTTGCCCGATCGGCACTAGAGCGGCAAGCTGAAACCCGGTCGTAATTCGGGGTTCGGGCTGTCCGGCAACCAATCTGCCCTGATTGTCGAATAGCACCTCTTGGGTCGAACTATCCAAATCTGTCTTAAAATTGCTAATCACTAAGAGCGGCTGTAATCGCTCAATATTGCGAATAATTGACTGAGTTTGAGGGTAAGACCCTTTGATCTCCACCTGATAGACTCGGCGCTCCAAAAGGTTGTCAACCTCGGTTCCTAGAGAACCATCGGTCACCGTACCCGAAGCAGCGGCATCAAAATCAAACTTAGAGAGCGTTGCCCGTTTATCTGGGTCAGTAATGCCTGCATTAACCGATTGAACCCGCTCATTGACATCTAAAAGCAAAGTATCTACGCTTTTTTCAGAAGCAAACAAACTCAAAACATCTGCCCGTAACTGCTCGGCATCCTTCAGCCTGACGTGGGCATCTGCTATTTGCTTTTTAAATTGCTCTAGATTTTGCCGTTGCGCTTCTTTTGCCGCAATATCTTGGCTTAACTCTTGGTTGCGTTGCAGCGCAGGCTGTACTAAGTTAGCAAACAAAAAATATGCTCCCACTAACCCAACCACAGCCACCAAACACCCAAGCACCGTTGGGGTCAACGACAACCCAAACAGCTTAGGAAACTCAGGTGTATCTTCCGTTTCTCCCGATGGCACAAAATCTCCGCCGTAGCTCATGGTTTTAAAACTCCTCTATCCCTGAGTGCTTGAATTCTGCTGGCTAAACCTACCGATAAGGTTCGCTCCAGATCCTGTAGTAGAGCAGAAGCGGGCAACTCGGTCAGCGTTGTATCAATGGTGTATTCCACAACTTGAGGAAATTTAATGTCAACTTTATCGCTGGAGGTGCTTTGTCCATCCTTTTCCTCAAACGAAATTTTAGTAGGATTGTCGATCAACTTGGATGTCGCCAGTTTGGTATCTTTGCTGGTTAAGAAGGGCGATCGCTGCAACGTCAAGATAAAATCATTGACTTCGCTAAACGACTTTGCCCGACCCGTCACCCGAATTCTTTGAGCCGGAGAAGGAGCCACTACCACTGGAATTACAGGTGCAGGGGATGGACTGGCTCCAGGGCTAGCGCTGGGACTAGGACTGGCGGCAACAGGAGCAGTCACAGGAGTCGCCTCTGGGGGTAACTGTTCGATCATGCTGATTTGCACGCCATTGGGAACGCGATCGCGGATGTCTTGCAGAATGCCTGACCAGGGCTTAATGCGGTCAAAAACCGTTGCTAGTGCCGTGTTGTTGGCTTCATACTCCTTCACCTGCTTGTTAATGGCATCCACCTCGGCTTGCTGAATTTTAATCGTTGCCAGTTCGCTATCAAGTGCCGCCTGCCGTTGCTCTAGCGTGCCGTTTTGCGACTGTAAGAACGCCCATGCCCCAAGCGCTAAGGCAGGTAGAGCGATCGCCACTGCCAGCCCAATATAAAAGGGAACCTGATTAACGGGACCTTTCGGCTTGCCTTTACCCAGTTCGGATTGCCGCTCCGCCCGGTCATTGAGAAAATTAATATCTAGAGCGTACATTTACCATGCCTCCCGTAATCCTAAGCCCAGAACTACACCCAACCCCGATCGCTGCGCCAAAGGAATCTCCTGTGCCACCTCTAAAGACATGGCGGCGATCGGATCAATGGGCGTAGTCGGCAAGCTCAACCGCTGAGAGAAAAATTCATCTAACTGCCCGATCGCCGCCCCTGGCCCAGCCAGCAGCAACTGCGCTACCTCAATGTTTTCGCCCTGATTATGATAAAAGTCGATCGAGCGACGTAACTCATCCGCCAAGTCTCCCAAAATCCGCAGCATCGCAGCTATTCCCGGATTGACACCGACCCCTTTAGCAGGCGCATCCATAGAGTGATCCATGGGGCTAGAAGCCGGAACCGTCATTCCTTGCAGTAACTCGGTATTGCGCGAAGGTGGTAAGCTCATGGCTCGACTGAGCGAAGTTTGAATTTGGTATGTGCCAATCGGAACCGTCCGAGAAAACTGCGGCACCCCATCCACGGCGATCGAAATTTCGGTGCTTTCAAACTGAATATCTACCAGCGCTACTGCCTCTTGGGGCGAAAACTGCCGCAACTGAGGACGAATCGTTCTAATTAGTGAAAAGCTGCTAATTTCTAAAACATCGACCATTAACCCTGCTTGCCGAAACGTTTCTAGATAAGAATTGGTCACATCTTTGCGGGTGGCAACCAACAACACCTGCACCTTTTCAATGCCATCCTCATCCACAAACAAACCCAGCTTTTGATAATCCACATCTGCCTCTTCACGCGGAAACGGAAGATATAAACCTGCCTCCTGGTTCAGCACCATTTCTCGCAGCTCC
>JBBRCV010000215.1:0-9768 GCA_038204505.1 Elainellales cyanobacterium | reverse complement strand
AGAGCTTAGTATCTTAGTTCAGGCTCAATATCCTCTGATCTATCTCGTTACTTCTGAGGAAGAACGGGCTGAGCAGACGATTGATGCTCTTGCACAAATGAAGCCCACGCGAAAGGTCTTCATTTGGACAGTTACCCACGGAATTGTTGAATACGGTCAGCCTCGCAATGTAACTCAGCACAACACGGTTTCGCCAGAAGCGGCTGTGGAGTGGGTGATTCGTCAACGCGATCCTGGAATCTTTGTATTCAAAGACTTGCATCCGTTTATTGACTCGCCTGCCGTAACACGTTGGCTCAGGGATGCGATCGCCAGCTTCAAAGAGACTCAAAGAACAATCATCTTAATGTCTCCTGTTCAAACGATTCCAATCGAGCTAGAGAAAGAGGTCGTTGTCCTCGACTATCCGCTGCCAGACATGGCTGAACTCAACCAAGTCTTATCTCAGCAGCTCGAACTTAGCCGCACTCGTCGAGTTACGACCGAAGCCCGCGAGAAGTTACTCAAAGCAGCCCTAGGTTTAACCCGTGACGAAGCGGAAAAAGTATACCGTAAGGCACAGGTAACTTCTGGACGTTTGACCGAAGCTGAAGTAGATATCGTTCTTTCCGAGAAAAAGCAGCTTATTCGCCGAAATGGCATCTTAGAATACATCGAAGAAGATGAAACCCTAGATTCAGTCGGTGGATTAGAAGAACTCAAGCACTGGCTGAGACAACGCTCCAACGCTTTCACCGAACGTGCCCGCGAGTATGGCTTACCCCAGCCCAAAGGCATGATGATCTTGGGAGTTCCAGGATGCGGAAAGTCTCTGATCGCAAAAACAACGTCCCGCCTTTGGGGGTTGCCTTTATTGAGACTAGATATGGGTCGAGTCTACGACGGCTCCATGGTCGGTCGGTCTGAAGCCAACTTGCGAAATGCTTTGAAAACGGCTGAGTCAATTTCACCAGCTATTCTCTTTATCGACGAAATTGACAAAGCGTTTGCAGGCAGCACAGGTTCCGCCGATTCCGATGGGGGTACTTCTAGCCGTATCTTCGGTTCCTTCCTAACCTGGATGCAAGAGAAGACTTCGCCAGTATTCGTTATGGCTACTGCGAACCGGGTTGAACGTCTGCCAGGCGAGTTTCTCAGAAAAGGACGTTTTGATGAAATCTTCTTCGTTGATCTACCTAGTGCAGATGAACGCAAAGAAATCTTCGGAATCCACTTAGCAAAGCGGCGTGAAGACATCAGTCGCTTTGACTTAGATCAACTTGTAATGGTCTGTGATGGCTTTTCGGGGGCAGAAATTGAACAGGCGCTAGTTGCAGCCATGTACGAAGCGTTTGCCCAAGACCGAGAGTTTACACAGCTCGATATTATCGCTTCAATTCGAGCCACATTACCGCTTTCTAAAACGATGCACGAGCAGGTTACAGCTCTACGAGATTGGGCAAGACAGCGCGCCCGCCCTGCTGCATCCTCTGTCGCCGAGTATCAGCGACTAGAGTTCTAAAAGGCTTTCTCTCCTGCTCCCACAGGAGGAAGGGCTAGTCAATAATGACTAGCAGTTTGATGGAAACAACTGAACCGCATCTGCCAGCGTTCCACCCGTTGAGTACTGCGGCGTTATTCACAACTTGAACTGTGTCGTTTCTCTCAATTTCTCTACTGGAGGAAATCTAAGATGTCTCACTTTAGCACTCTGCGTACCAAGATCACTGATGCTGAAATCCTTAAGAATTCTCTGCGGGATCTCGGCATTTCTGTGAAGACCGAGGCTGATGTTCGTGGCTACAACGGTCAGCGCGTTCGCTCTGATATTGTTGCTACTCTTGAAGGCGAATATGATTTGGGTTGGTCCCGCAATGCAGATGGGTCTTTCGACCTAATTGCTGACCTCTGGGGCGTTGCCAAAAAGCACAACCAAACTGAGCTGATCAATTCGATCAACCAGAAGTACGCTGTCAACAAGACCTTGGCTGAAGTTAAGCGCCCTGGGCTACAAAACGCCAACGTTAGACTGGTTATGTAGAGTTTAGTCTCTCTCAGCGTTCCCAAATAAATGGGTTAGCCTACCAAGGGCTAACCCATTTTTTAATGATTCTCTTCTCTTAAGGAAGTTTAGGGCAAGGCAGCTTGGGCTGCTATGCAACACACTCAGGGACTCTGCCTGTTAAGCGCTCTACAGTGGTTTGCATTTCCGCGATCGCCTGCAACTGATAGTTACCCGCTTCTTGAAATTGGGTCATCACACTGGCGATCGCCTCTGCTTTTTGTTTCATCTCATGAATGCCTTCCTGCATCGGTTGCAGCATTTCCTGATAGGTATTCACCCTGCCCCAAAGCTCAGCCACTGCCGTCATTTGAGTCCGAAACTGCTGCTCCATCCCTGTAATTTCATGGCGCTTGGCATCTAGACTAACGACCTTCTCATCGACAGAAGCTTGAACTTGATTAACTGTTTCCTGCAATTGCTGAATTTGCGTTTCTAACGCCTGCTTCTCCTGAGTTTGCTGTGCTTTAAACTCCTTAACCTGAGTCAAAAGAGGAGTCAAGTCAATGGAAACTTCCTCTTTTTCTAGAGAAACACCTTGGCGCTTCGCCAAAACCACTTGGTGTTGCTTCAAAATGCCTTGACGCTCTAACAAATTGCGACGCTGACCTACCAAAGTTTGGTTCAACATTTGGTAGCAATCTTGTTCCTCCAATCGCTCCGAATCCAATCTTAAGCGGTCATACTCACTGGCTTGTTGAATTTGAGCCTTAAGATCATCAATGGTTTTTTGTTGAAGTGCTAGTTCTTCTTCTTGGCTATGAACAAACTTAGACATTTTCTCTAAATCTTTCTCTAAGTCACTAACCACATTCTGTAAATCTTCAAGGGGCATATCCTTTAGATCCGAGTTTCCGGGTTCAGGAACTCCCATAAGTTGGGCAATCTGCTGATGCAAAGTTTCGTACTGTGCCAACTTAAGTGCCAAAACCTGAGCACTCTCTTGTTTCAAGGTCAGCGCTTCTTGCTTAGTTTTCAGGTTAATGCGGATTGCCTCTAAAGCAGTTTGAGACTGATGCCATGCTTGCCACGCTTCCTGAACGGCTTGCAGTTGCTGATCAACCTCTGACTGCAATTGTTGAGCAGAAGACTTGTGCTGTTCTAGATTCTGCCAGCGATTGTCCAAAAAAGTCTGCTGTTGAGCAATACCTTCAAAGGTCAAATTCAATTGCTCTTGAATGGAATCAACCGGAATTACCGCTCCCGAAAGCCGACCCAATAAATCCTGAAGATAACGAGTTTGCTCTTCATCCAACCCTGGAGACTGCTGAAGTTCCGATTGGCGCTCCTCTAGACGATTAGTTTCTCCTTGCAGTTGTGCCCAAGCTCCTTCTAGCTCTTGAGACTTCCGCTCAAATTCTGAGCGCAACTGAGTAATTTCTGTTTGGGCGGCAGCAATCTCCTGTCCCTTTTGCTCTAGCAGCGCAAATTCCTCCTCCATTTGCTGGAGTTCTTCTTGTCGGGTTTCCATCTCCATTTCCCGACGATTCAGTTCTTGGCTTTGGTAGGTTAGAGACTGCTTCCACTGTTCAATTTCTTCCTCCTGAGTCTTTGCCTTGTCTTGCAACCGAGAGAAGTTTTGCAGAATGCTGACCAATTGACGACCTGCTTCATTATGTCGCTGGATCTGCTTACTCGAAGTCAGTTCTATCATCACCAATACCCCGGCGGCATAGGTGACATCATCAGGGGCAGAAACAACTTCTTCGTTAGGGACAGCAATCCATTGATGATCGGATTTCTGGCTAGCCAATAGCTTAAATTCCGCCTTGCCATTGCCAAGGACGCTTCTATTTTTCCTGAGTACTTCCGCTAAATACAGCACGCTGACAATCCTCTTCCGTGTCTAAAACTCAATTCGCAGTCAACTTTGATTGAATGATGGCGACATTGCCATCGGCGCAATCCATGCCATCGGCATAATCCATCTGGTATCTGTCTTGCATCAGATAAGTGACAGGTATGGATTTTTCCTTTAATAAAGACATCCTGTTTGATCTGAGGGTCGGCTAATGCTTTAGCTGATGTCTCACTTGCATAGAGTTCCCTGGAATTTCTGAGGCACAACAGATAGAAGGAGGGAATTGGATTTCAAGTTTTGCTTTAGATTATTCAGGAGATACAGATCATTCAGGAGATACATAGAGTTGGGCGATCGCTCTTTCTCGTCTTCGGGGCACTCTCATCTTCAGGGCACAATGCTAATCACATTCAAAAGCTAATCACATTCAAAAAAGTACTGGGGTTGGATGCAGGGTAAATTAAGTGAGATAGACATCCGCAGTATCTTGCAGTTGATTGAGCTAGGTCAACGGACAGGCGGACTGTTTGTAGAAACCTATGGCGCTACAAGCAATGCCAATACTTCCCATAAGCTCGATCGTTCGACGGGTCAATCTTGGTTTGTTTTTTTCCTCAATGGACAAATTATTTACGCAGGAGATAGTGGCGGCAATTTAGCTCGCCTGCAAGATCATCTCCGTCGTTACAACTTACATCAATCGCCTTATTTGAGTAACGTATCGGCGATCGCCACCGTCAACGCTCCTGAGTACGGTTATCTCTGGGCACTCCTGGAAAACCGTGTCCTGACGGCAGCCCAAGGACGCAGCATTATTCAAAGTATGGTGCATGAGACGTTATTTGACTTACTTAGTCTCCACCAAGGCTCTTTCATTTTTGAACTCGGTCATGCCCTCTCGCCCCAGTTAACAACGCTAGAAATTAGTTCTCTGGTAGCAAAAATTATGAAGCAGGTGCAGGAGTGGAAGCAGTTTCATCCTCATATCCAGTCTCCTGACCAGTGTCCGGCGATCGCTGATGCCGCTCAACTTCGCCAGATCCTTAGCCCAAGCGCCCGCACTACCTTAGAGCGGTGGGTAGATGGGAAGACTTCTCTGCGCCAAATGGCACGCTGTTTAAACCGAGATATATCAACCGTTGCCCGTGCTATTTATCCCTACATTCAGCAAGGCATTGTCCATTTATCTGCTCCTCCCGCCGAAGATTTTACGCATTCCAACAGAGAACATCAGCTTCTCAATGGGTACAAAGTCCCGCGTATTGTTTGCATCGATGACGGCATCGCCCTTCGCAAAACCGTAGAATACATTCTCAGCCAGCAGGGGTACGAAGTTACCGCTATCGGTAATCCTCTTAAGGCATTGAGTTTGGTTTTTCAGCTCAAACCGACCCTAATTTTGTGCGATATTACAATGCCTGAACTGGACGGCTACGAAATCTGTGCCATGTTGAGGAAGTCTAGCGCTTTCCGAGAAACCCCGATTATTATGTTGACCGGGAAGGATGGCTTTATCGATCGCGTTAAAGCCCGCATGGTGGGGGCAACTGACTATTTGACAAAGCCCTTTGGAGAGGTAGAACTATTGACGCTAGTGGAACAATACGTGGGTTTGGGGCAACGCGATCGCCCCAAATCAGAAAACTTATTGGCAGAAGATCTTAAAGATGAGTTAGAACTTGATATCACAGGTTCCTTTTTACCGTTCTACTCACCTGATCGTGGCTAAAAAACGCAAAAGTGATGGCGATCGTGGTGATCAAAACATACGGTGATTAAAACATAATAGTACGTGTCGTTTTGATGAGTAGAATCATGAAGCGAAGCAGGTTTTTCCCGTTAACCCTGATAGTAGGTCAAACATGGTAGGTCAAAAGTTATGACTACAGTTTTAGTGGTTGAAGACAGCGTTACCCAGCGGGAAATGATTACAGATTTGCTCAAAGGAAGCGGGTTAAATGTAATCATTGCCGGAGATGGCGTAGAAGCACTGGAGAAAATTCAGGGGAGCCGTCCAGATTTGGTTGTTCTAGATATTGTTATGCCCAAAATGAATGGTTATGAAGTTTGTCGGCGATTGAAAGCCGATCCTAAAACTCAAAATGTTCCCGTGGTCATGTGCTCTTCTAAGGGTGAAGAGTTTGATCGCTACTGGGGCATGAAGCAAGGCGCAGATGCTTATATCGCCAAGCCTTTCCAGCCAACTGAACTTGTGGGCACGGTCAAGCAACTCTTACGCGGCTAAATTTACCCGGCTAAATCCACGCGGCTAAATTTGTGCCAGTCAATACTTCTTGTCAGGGTAAATACGGTCATCAATTATTAGAACTAATGAAGAACGCATAGACAATCATTAAATGATATGAAATCCCTTAGTACGGGTAGGTTAAAGAAGAATGATATCTAGATAATTTCCGTGGTGTCAGTAGGATAAAGTTCATGATAGGCAATCCGGACTTTTTAACAGCTATGGGGCAGGATCAAGCTTCTGAGTTTCAGGAACTTGAAAGCCCTGAAGGTGAACTTCATCTGAGATTTTATGTCACATCAGGTGATGAGTTTGCCTTGCCCGCCACCGGAATCAGAGAAGTAATTTCTTCTGCACCCGACCGGATTACACCCGTTCCTAATGTTTCTCCATTGCTTTTGGGTACGCTCAATGTGCGAGGGCGCGTCATCTGGGTCGCCGATTTGGGTCAATTTTTAGGGGACTCCACGCCTCTAAGCACCGATCGCCCCGAAATTTCTGTCATTGCCATTGAAGATCAAGACGCAATGTTGGGGCTGGCGATCGATCGAATTATTGGGATGGATTGGCTAGATATTGATGAAGTGCAGATGCCAACCAACGTACCAGAGTTGATGGCTCCTTTTCTGCGAGGAGAGTGGTCTTTAGAAAATTCTGACCATCTGCTGCGATTGCTTGATCAAGTAGCGATTTTGCGATCGGCACGGTGGGCAGCATAAGCACAGTTTGAGATTTGCACGGGCAGGAGAAGGTAAATGGCATCAAGTACTGGGTACGCACAGGAATATCAACAGGCGGAAAGAGCCTACATGCTAGGCAGCTACAATGAAGCCGCCTCAATTATTGATCGACTCGCAGAGAGTTATCCCGGCGATCCAAACGTCTGCCTGCTGCGAGGTCATATCTATTGCTATGGGTTACAGCAATACGATATTGCCCGTGAGCAATATCAGTCGGTTCTGGGCTTAACTGCTGATGCCGAATACATTAACTATGCCAACAATGGTTTAGCCTACGCTGACCAATACGGTGTGGAAAATTCCTCAAGCGCAGGGGGTGGGGAAATAGACGAGGCATTTGCAGATATTGATGCAGATTTTATGAGTACTACCGACCCCTATAGTTCTGATTCCTACCACGCTAATAGCGGCAATGGGAAAAACCCTTTTCCTCAAGAATTAGAAGATTTCGATTTTGCAGATCTTAACGTCGCCCTAGCAGATGAACCGGACTGGAAGCAACAGTCTACCGATCCTCTAGACACTCCAGATGCTTCTCCCTTTGCCAATCCCTTTGCAACTTCTGAGCCATCGAGTGAAGCAGAGTTGCCGCCACTAGATGAACCTTTTACGCTGAGTCAGTCTGCAAGCGAAGACTCTTTTACCTTCAACACCCAGTCAAATCCAGTTGATACTGACCCTGCCTTTAATAGTGGCACTGCCTTCAGTAGTGGCTCGACGTTAGATGACTTCAATAGTGATTCTGTCACGTCAATGGAAGACTTTGACTCCCAGCCCCCTTTAGATCATGAGGCTCCATTGGTGGGCTTAGATGATTCTGGTCTAGACATAGGAGCAGGGCAGACGGGAAACACTTTTGGGATGTCCAACGGTATATCTAACTCCAATCTCTACAACCAGGACGATCGCACCTTCATCTCCGAAAATTCTGGGTACGGTTTAGATGATTTGGATGACGACTTCCCATCACATGGAGAGCCTTCTTTTAGTCAAAGCACTCCTATAACAAGAGCGAACAGCGCCGACTTTCTAGATGAGTTTGACGAGTTTGATGACCTTGGCAGCTTGCCAGAGTTCGATCTCTCCGATAATTCTGTTGATCTGATTAGTCCCACTGACTCTTCAGAATTTAGCAACCCCAAGGGCACTTCTAAAGCATCGAATGGTTCTGGATTTGGCGGCTCAGGGTTCGGATTCAGTGAAAACGTTGATCATTCGACGATTCAGGAAGACGAAATATTTCCGCTTTCAGGTCATTCTGAGCAGATGCCTAACTTTACACAGGCAGATAGCCTTAACCTTGAGCCGGAAGTCAGCGTTGAACAAGGTTGGATTGCGCCGCTGGAAAATTCTTCTCTGTCCTCAAAGAAATGGATTGTCGGTCTGGCTACAGGCGTTGTCTCGGCGATCGTTGTAGCAGGTGTAAGCTATGGGTTTTCGAGTGCAATTCCCAAGGACAAAAAAGAGGTTGTTCAACCTTACTTAACGATGGCAAGCGTGGCAATGACGGGAGCGGCACTGGTGGTTGGCGGTGGCGTGGCAGGGTTACTCAGCGGCATGACGACCAAGCAAGTGAAGCGAACAGCAGCAGATTTGCAGGCACAGTTTGAAGCCGTGTCTCAAGGAAATCTTAGCGCCAGGGCAACGGTTTACTCAGAAGACGAGTTCGGTCAGCTCTCGGTGAGATTTAACCAGATGGCAAAAACTATCTTAACGACTACGGGTGAGACTCAGCGAAAAGCAGAAGAGCAAGAGCAAGCCAAGGAAGACCTGCAACGTCAAGTCATTCGGTTGTTGGACGACGTGGAAGGGGCAGCAAGGGGCGACCTAACCGTCCACGCAGAAGTGACGGCTGACGTATTAGGAGCCGTTGCGGATTCGTTCAACCTGACGATTCAAAACCTTCGGGAAATTGTTCAACAGGTGAAGATGGCAGCCCGTCAGGTAACGAAGGGTTCGACAGAAAACGAAATCTTTGCCCGATCGCTCTCTTCCGATGCTCTACGACAAGCTGAAGAATTAGCAGTGACCCTTAACTCTGTCCAAGTCATGACCGACTCGATTCAGCGGGTAGCAGAAAGTGCTCGTGAAGCTGAGGAAGTGGCGCGGTCTGCGTCTAGTACCGCTTTGAGAGGCGGTGAGGCGGTAGAACGAACTGTAGCAGGGATTTTACAAATTCGAGAAACGGTTGCAGAAACGACTCGGAAGGTCAAGCGTCTGGCTGAATCTTCTCAAGAGATTTCTAAGATTGTGGCGTTGATTTCGCAGATTGCGTCCCGAACTAACCTACTGGCACTGAACGCCAGCATTGAGGCGGCAAGAGCGGGTGAGGCAGGACGCGGATTTGCGATCGTTGCGGACGAAGTGCGTCAGCTTGCCGATCGCGCCGCCAAAGCATCGAAGGAAATTGAGCAAATTGTGTTGCAAATTCAGAGTGAAACCGGGTCAGTGATGACCGCGATGGAAGAGGGGACGCAGCAGGTGATTGAAGGCACGCGGTTGGCAGAACAGGCTAAGCGATCGCTGGAAGACATTATCCAAGTTTCTAACCGGATCGACGTGCTGGTGCGATCGATTACGTCGGACACGGTGGAGCAAACCGAAACCTCACGGGCTGTGGCACAGGTCATGCAATCTGTAGAGTTGACGGCTCAGGAAACCTCGCAAGAGGCACAACGAGTTTCTGGCTCTCTGCAAAATCTGGTAGGAGTGGCGCGGGGTCTGCTCTCATCGGTGGAGCGGTTCCGAGTCGAGAAAGTTTAGGTCGAGCCTTCGCTCATTCGTTTTTTACACATTCTTATTGCCATTATCGGGCGATCGCCAAGAGTATTCAGAGGAACACTGCTATGCTGTCGGAACAACAACAGCGGATTATGGGGTACTTTATTGAGGAGGCAAAAGACCACCTCAACACCATTGAGCACGGACTTCTGAATCT
>JBBRCV010000214.1:0-9775 GCA_038204505.1 Elainellales cyanobacterium | reverse complement strand
ATCGCTGCCTCTATATCTGCTTGTAATGCATAACAGCAGGCTTTGTTGTAAATAGCACGTGCATAATCGGGTTTAAGTTCCAGCGCTCGGTCATAAGAGGCGATCGCTTCTTCATATCGTTCTAGATTCCGTAATGCATAGCCACGATTGTTCCAAGCTTCGTGATCATTGGGTTTAATCTTCAGTGCTTGGTCATAGGAGGCGATCGCTTCTTCATGGCGTTCTAGATTATTTAATGTGTAGCCACGACCGATCCAAGCACCGTGATCGTCAGATTTAATCTTCAGTGCTTGGTCATAAGAGGCGATCGCTTCTTCATGGCGTTCTAGATTAAGTAGTGCATAGCCAAGATTAGTCCAAACTCTGTGATCGTCAGATTTAAACTCTAGTGCCTGTTCATAGGATGCGATCGCTTCCTCATAACGTGCTAGATTACGTAATGAGTTGCCACGATTGTTCCAAGCTGCGTAATAGTCGGATTTAATCTCCAGTGCTCGATCGAAGAAACTGATTGCCTCTTCATATCGTTCTAGCTCATTTAATGAATTGCCACAACCGTTCCAAGCTTCATGACAATCGGGTTTAATCTTAAGTGCTCGGTCAAAGGATTCGATCGCTTCTTCATAACGTGCTAGATTACGTAATGCGCTGCCGCGATTTCTCCAAGCTTGGTGGAAGGCAGGTTGAATCTCTAGTGCTTGGTCGTGGGATGCGATCGCTGCTTCAAAATTATCGTCAGCAACCCAAATTAGTCCCTGTTTTCGCCAAAGCTCAGCCTTATTCTCAGTAGATTGATGATCTTCATCAATGAGAGATTGAACTTCTCTCAATAAATCAAATCTTTCTGAATGAGTGAGATTAGAAAAATCATCATATTCCATTTCCAGGTATCGGGAGGAGGCTTGATCAACATCCTCCTTACTTTGCGGAAACTCAAACAAACCCGATCGCCAATCAAAAAAATCGGGCGATCGTAGCATGAAATATTTCAGTGCGAATAATGGTACTAAGAACACAATAGCAAACGGAAAATCATCGCGGAATCGTTCGCGTTGTAAGTTTAGATGCCCCAATATGCGCGGAACTGTATCACGCTTGTAGTAATCGCCTTGTCCACCATATCCCGGCTGAATGTAAGGCTCCAGCGATTTTTCAATGCCAGAAATAAATAAAACGTCAATCTCATTTCTGTTGGGCAACTGACTGATTATTTTGTACAGATTGCCATCCTCAACGGGTCGATCTAACGTTAGTCGCTCTATTTTTTTCTTAGGTAAATCTTGTTGTAATCGCTCAATTAACTTATTCCGTTCTCCTTCAACACAGCGCACAAAAAATAGCCCAAAACCCTCTGTTCGTTGCAGCGCCCGATAAAAGGAGCGATAAATTTCGTCCTCATCGCTCGATAGATCTTGATCCCACTCACTCAGGCTATTCTGCATCAGATGCCTCTAGTTGCCTATAAATCGGTGCCCTACTCTCCCGCAGATACCTGCTTTAGCGCCCTCTGAAACCGCTCTACTCCAAAAATCAACGGATGGATATCCTGCCATTTTACTTCTTCCTCTTCTTCATTTAAACACCAGTACTCCAAAATACAGCGCTGAAACAACAGTTTCCGATGCTCATCATTATTAATAATTTTCTTATCTAGATGTACCCGCGCCAGCAATGCCCAGTCAGGCTCTTCAATAGTGCGGCGATAGGTGTCTCGCAATTCTGACAACGCCCGCTTCACTGCCCGATTCTGAATCGGCAGCGTCTCCGTATTTTGCAGCGTCGCCTTCATCAGATTCATCAAATTTCGCACATGCCCGCCACTCATCAAGCACAACTGCTCAACCGCCTCCATCTCCTCAAACATATCCACCAAATCCAAACTTTGCTCCGCCGCCCGAAACCGCCGCTGAATAATGTCTTTCATCACCGCAAGGCCCTTCGGAAAAGGCTGACCATTCTGCGTTTTCACCATCACCATCGGCAACACCTCCACAGGCTTATAGCGCTCCTCCATCGCCGTCGCCTGAAACGAATACACCAATGGAATTGGCACGGTATAAATTAAGTGGCAATCTAGCGCCTTCAGGTCATCACTGTGATTGACAAAGATTTGCTCATAGTTGCTGCGCCTAGAATCAGGGTCAAACTTTTCCACCACCCGATCCAGGTTGTCGGCAATTAAGACGAGGCGATCGCTCGGTTCCCCATTCAACGCATCCTTAATCAACTGGTTCAAAATATCAATCAGCGAATCCGCATCTAACTCAACTTGGCGGCGAATTTGTTGACGCTTGGCAATGTTGGTTTTAATCGTCGTGGAAAGTTTGCCCAAACCTAAGTCTGGCGTTTCATAGGCAAATTCTTCTAGACTGAGTTCAGTTAAACCGAGGTCACGGAGCGATCGCCACAGTTTATCCGACCAGGTTTGCAACCGTCCCATAGTTGTCTTCTCATCCGGCTTAGCAGGTTTCAACTGCTTAATCAACTGCCGCGCACAGGCAATCAACACATCGCCATACTCCGTATCCTCCGGCTCCAGATCCTCATCATCCACCGCAAAATACACCACCCGATACTGATTCTCTTCCAAAAATTGCTTTAGCCGCAGCAATTCCGTCGATTTTCCCCCACCCCGATGCCCCGAATAAAGCTGGCAGGTGACCCCTTCCGATCGCAAAATCTCCTGCCCCAAGCCCTTCAACACATCCTCATCGCCCCGCACCGATCGACAATCCACCCACGCCGGATCATTTGCCTGCAACTGACGAAACGGGTCAAACGCAGTGTAGAGCCGCTTCCAAAAAGCCTGATCGAACTGAGCCATATCGCTGCTGCCAGTCTTGGGTGAAGAACACCCGCCATTCTAACAGCCCAGTCCAGCTAGTCAATGACAGATTTCATGCGGCGAGTCATTGTGTGCAGCGCAACAGCACCCAACCAACTATGCTGCGATTCTAACCTGCACCTGCCCCTCTACCACGCGCACCGGAAAGACCGCGACACGCACCGTCTCATCATCAAAACATTCACCCGTGATCAAATTAAAATTCTGCTTATAAATGGGAGAAGCCACTTTAGGAACACCCTGCCGATCGCCCACAATACCGCGAGAAAGCACATAGGCTTGACTAAACGGATCATAGTTGGCGATCGCGTAAACCTCTTCCCCTACCCGAAAAACTGCGACTTGTTGATCTCCCACCAAAGCACAAACGCCTGTGTTGGGAATAATCCGACTCAAAGGACAAACAGTCAGCCACTGGGCGATCGTTTCAGTCGTAGAGGTAATTTGCATCATAATCTGATAAGTTTAACAAATAACGGTGTACCCAGACTCAACTCAGCTTTATCCCTGAATTAACTGTCGCTCTTGTTCAGAAGCCGGACGAGTCTGCCCTCGCTCTTTCACTCGCATTAAGCTTGGATCAGGTGCGTCAGAGTTCACAAAGTGGTTAAACCGCTCTAACTTTTTAGGATCAGCGATCGTCGTTTTCCATTCACAAGCATAGGTTGAGACCTGATATTCCATCTCAGCTT
Source organism: Elainellales cyanobacterium (assembly GCA_038204505.1). GTDB lineage: Bacteria > Cyanobacteriota > Cyanobacteriia > Elainellales > Elainellaceae > Timaviella. The sequence goes on along the minus strand of JBBRCV010000214.1, from coordinate 6,238 downwards.
CTAACTCAGCACAGATGCCTAGAGAATCGTTAATGATCACCTGCTTTAGGTATTCAATTCCGCCTTCCAACTTATTGAGCCAAGTTGCAGTTCGCTCTAAGCGGTTAGCGGTACGAATGTAAAACATAAGGAAGCGATCGATATATCGAATCAACGTTTCCTGATCCACATCTTCAGCAATCAGTTGAGCGTGCTGAGGTCTGATGCCACCGTTGCCGCAAACGTACAGGTTCCAGCCGTTTTCCGTGGCAATAATGCCGAAGTCTTTGCTCTGGGCTTCGGCGCACTCACGGGTACAGCCTGAGACCGCCGACTTCAGTTTGTGAGGCGCACGCAAGCCCCGGTAGCGCAGTTCAACGGCGATCGCTAATCCTGTTGAGTCCTGCACCCCAAACCGACACCAGGTGCTGCCCACGCAAGACTTGACGGTTCGCAGCGCCTTCCCATAAGCATGACCCGACTCAAAACCTGCGTCTACCAATCGCTGCCAAATTAGCGGCAGTTGATCAACCCGTGCGCCCAGTAAATCAATTCGTTGTCCGCCCGTAATCTTGGTATATAGACCAAAATCTCTCGCCACTTCGCCAATTACAATCAACATATCTGGCGTAATTTCGCCGCCTGGAATGCGAGGAATTACAGAATAAGTTCCGTCCTTTTGAATGTTTGCCAGAAATGCATCGTTAGTATCTTGCAGCCCAGCATTGAACGGCGTGAGCACATAGTCATTCCAAGCAGAAGCGAGGATAGAAGCAACGGCAGGCTTACAAATTTCGCAGCCTCTCCCTTTACCGTGACGTTCCAGCAACTCATCAAAGGTTTTAATTTGATGGGTACGAATTAGCGAATAAAGCTCTTGGCGAGAATAAGCGAAATGCTCACATAGGTCATTTTTAACTTCAATTCCTGCCTTCTTCAGTTCAACCTTAAGTAAATCGGTGACTAAGGGAACGCAGCCACCACAGCCTGTTCCAGCTTGTGTACATTTCTTGACGCTGCCGATATCTGTTAATCCGTTATCCTGAATAGCACTGCAAATTTGTCCTTTCGTGACGTTATTGCAAGAGCAAATTTGCGCGGTATCCGGCAAGCTTTCGACACCCATGGAGAAGCTTGAACCTTCACGGGGCGGCATCAACAAATCTTCGGGATGGGGAGGAAGAGCGATCGCATTTTGCACAAGCTGCAACAAGTTACCATACGCCGAAGCATCACCAATTAAGATGCCGCCTAGCAATAAAGAACCAGACTCATTCAGCACCAGCTTTTTATAAGTGCCCTTAACAGCGTCCTTAATAGCAATTTCTTTTGCACCCTCGGTCTTCCCAAAAGCATCTCCGAAGCTAGCCACATCAACACCCAAAAGCTTCAGCTTAGTAGACATATCTGCCCCGTTAAAGCTGTTGCTGTAAGGCACACACAGATGATCAGCAGCTACCGTCGCCATTGTGTAACCTGGTGCAACTAAGCCATAAATGCGATCGCGGTACAGCGCACATTCCCCGATCGCCAAAATATCTGGGTCAGAAGTTTGGCAAACTTCGTTCACCACAATACCACCGCGAGATCCCACTTGCAATCCACATTCCTTTGCAAGCTCATCGCGAGGACGAATCCCCGCTGAGAACACAATCATGTCTGTTTGTAGTTCCGAGCCATCGGTAAACAGCATTTTATGAACTTTACCGTTTTCGTTCACAATTTCAGTCGTAGACTTGCTAACTTGAACACTCACTCCTAAGTCTTCAATTTGCTGCTTCAAAACTTCGCCGCCTGCGTCATCCACTTGCACAGGCATCAGGCGCGGCGCAAACTCGACTACGTGAGTTTTTAATCCCATGTTTTTAAGAGCATTGGCGCATTCTAAACCCAGCAACCCACCACCAATCACTACACCGACCTGACAGTCTTTAGCGTAGGCTGACATCGCCTCCAGGTCTTCAATGGTGCGGTAAACAAAAGTACCTGCGGCATCTTTTCCTTTGATAGGCGGTACAAAAGGATAGGAACCCGTTGCCAATACTACTTTGTCATAGTTGACTGTGACCCCATTAGCCGAAGTGATGGTTTTAGAGGCGCGATCGATGCGATCGACTTTATCGCCCATGTAAATCTGAATGTTATTAGTTTGGTACAAACCCGGTTCTACTAAGGACAAATCGTCTGCGGTTTTGCCAGCAAAGAAGCCGCTGAGATTAACGCGATCGTAAGCAACTCTGGGTTCTTCGCAAAAGGTGATGAGGTTCCAGTCGCCCACCGCTTCCTTGGCAATCATGCACTCTAAAAACTTGTGCCCAACCATGCCGTTGCCAATCACAATCAGATTTTTCTTCGTCATAAGATCTGGGGACGCTGTACTTTCCTCTAAGCCTAATGGGAGTTAAAGAAAGATACTAGAGGTGTTTTGTGCCTTAAAGATACAAAGTTACGTCAGGCTATCCGGAAAGTGCGTGCTTGATATTCTGTTCTTGCATTACTGCCGATTCTTTGCCTTGTTGAGCGAGCACCACGTCTTCATAAATTTGCCCGATCGCCACACTCAACCTACGCTAATCAGCATAATTTCGTCGCCTTCCTCATAGGGAATAAACTTCCAGCCTCCCTGTTGATTTTGCCAAAATTTATTCTTCTGCTCAACGCATAAACAATTGCTAACGAACTCTTCAATAACCAAATCTACTGCGAATTTTCTTCGAGCTTTGATGCAATTTATCGATTATCTCCTTGACATAATGCTTTTCGAGTTCGGGATTGCCTGCTGCTGCTGTGTTAAACACACCTATCTCTGCCCGTAAAAACTTACTGATCACAAGCTGTACATTTCTAATCTCGATCCACCGTTCTTTTGGAAGGGAAATGTCAGGGTATTGTTCTAGCAAATCAATCAAGTAGTGATGATAACCCCACACAACTTTAGCTGTCGTTGGAGTCAGAAAAATAGCATAAGAAGAAATCCAACTGTCGTATTGCTTCTGAAATTCAATAAGCTGTCCCTTGGTTGGAGAACCGTACTCAATTACATGGCTAAAATCATTCAACGCTTTAAATAGAATTGGATATCCTTCGAGGCGTTTGTCAAATAATGATGTTGTGTATGTCTGCTCTAACTGTCTAGCTAGCTTTCGGAATTCAGTACGTGCCTGATAGGTAGCTACAAAAAAAGAAGCTAACAGTGTGATGAGTCCTGACACAATAGCTACTAACAATTCTGGCTTCATAGTTGTTTGCCTGTATCCCTTGTCGTAACCTAGAGAATCTGATAATTAAGACTGCTAAGTACCCATAATGGCTCAAATTAGTGGCAGTAAATAACACCGAATCCAGTACCAGCAATTTTCAACCGTCCACTGCATTTGATGGTTCGATCGGCTTGATAAAAGCAACGACGCGCTCTACTTCTTGAAATCCTACTTTTGTATGAAACTCATGGCTGGCGATGTTTTCTATTAAAGCATCTGAAGCTAGTTCTACACACCCTTGCTCTTGTGCCCATTGTTCAGCAGATTGAATTAAAGCTGTACCTATCCCTTGTTTTTGATGTTCTTTTTCAACGTAAATTCCTTCGACATAAGCAACCGGACTTTGGTTAGAACCTGCAACATAGTCGTGTCGTAGCGAAAGATTCATAAAAGCGATCGCCCTGCCATTATCCGCTTTAACTAAATAGGCTGTCTGATCAGGAGAGTGAAGAATGGCAGTCAAAATTACCTGCATTTCTTCGACCGAATGCTCTGGCCAAAGTTTGAGTGTTAGCTCTAGCCACTCATCAAAATCATCTTGAGTCACTTTGATAATATCCATGGTTTATCTTTAAGTTTGTTTCCCAATGTAAACAACAACCAACCCGCAATCACAAAGACCACTATTATTCCAATGACATAGGCAGCAACGCCACTGTAACCCCCCACATTTGCAGGATTAAGGAAAGGGTAGGGATACCAGCCCACGATCGCCCCACGAATCAGCACATAGACGAGATAGAGCAGCGGAAACACCTGGCACAACAGCAAATGTTTTACTCCCAGCTTTGTCCTCGGCGGCTGGAGGAGCCATTCAAGCACCACTGCGATCGGCATGATGTAATGAAGAAGGGTATTGACCCAAGGCAAAAGATTGCCCATGTCTACATCTCGCAACAAGACTGAGAACACAATACCGACTACCATCATATTTACAACTGCCATACCCCGAATTAGATCAGTGACGGCTGACGGCTGACGATGTGTGATTAACTGGAATGCACCAACAATTAAGACGATCGCTGCAAAGAGATTAGACAAGTTTGTGAAGTAGCTGAAGAAATTGACAACGTTGAACCCTAGTTGGACATGAATAGCAAATTGTTTTCCAATGGCTACTAACGCAAGAACACCGAAGAACAGGCGTAGAGCAATCAACATTGAGCGTTTAGTCATGTGTTAATGATCCAGATAATCTTATTCTTGTCATGTTTCATTTTAATTCTGCAAGACACCATCTTTGACATCTAGCAGATAACTGGTCTTGACAACCATTTGTACTGGAGATGCTCCTGATGTCAATCCTCGGCGCACGGGTTGCACTGAACGGGTATTGGCTAGAACGAGTTCAACCTGTGACAAGATTTTGCTCAAAACTACTTTCATTTCAAACAGAGCAAACGCCATACCAATACAACGCCGACTACCGCCACCGAAAGGCAAATATTCAAAGGGAGAGAATTGACGATCTAAAAAGCGTTCAGGTCTGAACTGATCTGGCTCAGGATAAATATCCTCGCGATGATGGGTTAGATAAATAGAGCCGATCACGATAGTTCCAGGTTCAAGCGAGTGACCCATTACCTCTACAGGCACGCTAACCACCCGTGGAAAAGTTAGCATTCCTACAGGATAAATTCGTAGCGTTTCACTACAAACTGCATTCAAATAAGGAAGACGCGAAAGAGCATTGGCATCAGAAAGAGCATTGGCATCAGAAAGATCATCAAGTCCTTGAAGTTCTTGCAACAGTCGATCGCGAACTTTTGGAAATTTGTGAATCCAGTACAATGCCCAAGTTAGGGCGGTAGCAGTTGTTTCATGACCCGCTACTAAAAGCGTCATCAATTCATCCCTTAACTCTACGTCACTAAGAGCCTCGCCTGCTTCATCACGGGCAGACATGAGCAAAGTAAGAATATCGTTACGAGCGGAGTCTGGATGCGATCGCCGTTCTGCAATCTCGTCGTAGATGAGTTGGTCTACCTGCTGTCGTTGACGGACAAAGTTACCCCATGGACTCAGCGCTCCTAAATCCTGGCGGAGGATAGGAAAATAGAGGAGGCTTACACTCAAGGGGTTACTCATTTCATCAAGCATGGCTCCCAGAAGTTTCTCTAGTTGCTGATAGCGAGGTCCCTCGGCTAAACCAAACACAGCCCCCAAGATCACCCGCATGGAAATAACTTGCATCGAATCTCGAACCGAGAAGGATTGATCAACCGTCCACTTGCGGATGACATTTTCAGTAATTTCGCCAATGAGTTGCCCGTAAGAGCGCATTCGTTCTCCATGGAACGGAGGCATCATGAGCTGACGCATTCTACGATGGCGATCGCCACTTAACCCAATGACAGATTGCGTTCCCAAAAATGGTTCAAATAGACCATTTAGCTCACCAGGAGCATCGAACACCTTAGAATCATCGCTCGTTAGAATAGTTTGCAGGGCTTGAGGATGACTGAAGAAAACGACAGGAGCAAAATTTTCACCCAGCTTCACTGTGAAGCAGTCGCCATAGTCATGGGTACAGTCACGCATGAATGAAAATGGGTTAGTAATCCAGTGAAACATTTGCCAAACTGCCGGAGTTTTGGGTCCATTGGGGAGTGCCATGACGGTTTCCTATTAAAGGTTTGTTCGCATCCAGATCATCATCAAACAACTTTACACAAATGTCATATTTACATAAGTGTCATACAGTCCCTTAATTTTATCCAAAGTTTGCGATCGTTGATCATCTTGCAATGCAGCTAGAAACGAAGGTGCAGCTAATTTGATATACCGCAAGGCTCACTTAAAGTCGAACGTTAATGAAATCTTATATCATTTCTAAGAAAGCTTTAAGAGCAGTTTTGTACTTATTCTTCAACCGCTTGGAAACCAAACCACCCTGCTGAATCTGCTCCAGAACAGTCGCCGAACAAACCCCTTTTGGAATAGGACTACCCATAGTAATCAAGCTAGCCAATTCGATTGCATTCATTTCACGGGCAAAT
>JBBRCV010000213.1:0-9819 GCA_038204505.1 Elainellales cyanobacterium | reverse complement strand
ACTGTTGGCGAATCCGATTTTGCGATCGGCTGACGCTTTTTGCCGCACTGCTACTGTGAGTTGCAATCCTTTATGCGATCGACCACGTAACATTATGAATGATGGACTCCAAAGTGTTAAAACTTATGCCTAAAATATTGTTGATTGGACTAACCACTCTCGGTCTTGGCTTTATAGCTCCGATCGTTGCTCAAGCCCAAGCAGGCTTACCAGCGGGCTATACTCGCACCCAAACTGTCATTCCAGGGCAACACTGTTATCGCTCAGGGGGACAGGTCTACTTCTATTGCTACCCTCGTGCCATCGGCACCTACTCTCCAAGCGGCTCGATGATGCAATCTAGCCCTCGTCCTTCTGACACCATGATGGCTCCAGGCGGCTCGATGATGCAGCCTTCACCGCGTCCTAGCTCCTCTCCAGGTGGCTCAATGATGCAGCCCAGTCCCAGCCCAAGTCGGTAAAATCCTGCTGAGGTGAATTCGGATACAATCCCCTTGTCTGACTCAGCTATTCAGGCAGGGGAAGTGCTCGACCGCTATATTGTCAGATCAGTCCGATTAAGTCCATTCTCAAGACGTTGGCGATTCTTCCATAGTCCATCTGTCTTGGAATCTTCGCTGTCCTTTACTTCAGACAACACTTGTTCCAACTCCGTTTCAAGTTGCTCTACTGAAGGGAGACTCTCTGTAATCTCTTTAGATAAGCGGTGTGTTGCAACTCCGATTGGTGTATTGAGATTTCGTAATGTATACTCCATCACCGTTTTACTCTTGGATGTGCATAAAATTAATCCAATTGTGGGCTGATCATCAGGGTGACGAATTAACTCGTCGATCGCAGATATATAAAAATTAATCTGTGACACAAAACTTGGCTCAAAGTCACCAATTTTTAACTCAATGACCACATAGCAACGCAGTCGAAGATGGTAGAAGAGCAGATTAATTCGATAGTCTCTTCCATTCACTTCGATGGGAAATTGTCTGCCTACAAAAGCAAATCCAACCCCAAGTTCAAGCAAAAAATCTTGAATGTGAGTCACCAGTGTGTCTCGCGACAATAGGATAGGGTTCTTCCAAGCTTTTGGTGAAAGTGGATACGATCGCCAATTTGCAGAACGTGAACTCTAGCTTTCAGAAGAGTCAAAAGAACCTGATCACCAAAAGCTTGGAATAGCCCATCTTCTTTGCAGACTTGCCCCATGAGGAAGCCAAGTATGAGGTGTTTAATCTGCACCTGGCAAGGTACTTCCCAGCGTTTCAAGGAAATAGTCAATCTCCCGAGACAGATGACCAGTGGCGCAGGCTATTGACGGAATATCGTATCTGTACGCCTCCTGAGCTTGGAAATGCAGTTCGGCGTTGTGCGAGGATGCGTTTTGTCAGGGTAGAGCAGGGGAGATTAAGCTAGAGGATTTGTTGAGGCAGCGACAGCAGTTTACCCCAGCGATGGAACGGTAATCGGAGCAGATGCAGGCAATTCGGAATTAGGCAACGTATGCGAGACCTGCAAGTGGGGGCGATCGATCGAGGTTTGCTTATGTTCATCGAGAATGGTTTGAGTAAGAACTGAATCAATGGCTTCAATCGAAGCCTTTAGTAAAAGTTATAGAAGTTCCATTTTGCCTTGGCACTGGATACTCTTTGAGGTATTCAGTGCGGACATAACATCTTTCTCATACAGAAGAAAGATGAATTGAGGCTTACTTTTGTTTAGCCTAAGAACAAAGTGTTTGATAGCCGTTAAACCAAAAAGACAGAATTTTTTATTTCCCTCGTACTGTCGATTGTCCAACTATCTAAAGGTATATTATGGCAACTCCCACTTATCAAACTGTGATTCTGGGTGGTGGTTTTACAGGACTGTTCACGGCTCTGCATCTTAGCCATCAGCATTATCCGCGTTCCGTGATTCTGATTGATCAAAACGATCGCTTCTGTTTCAAGCCGCTGCTCTATGAGTATTTCAGTGGTGAAATGGATGCAAAACAGGTGACGCCCCGATACGAGGAGCTGCTGCAACAGAGCGGAGTAATTTTTGTGCAGGGAAGTGTAAAGTCGATCGATTTGCAGCAACGACAAATTCAGCTTGCAAATGGAGATCACTATGGTTACAGCAATCTAGTTCTCGCGTTGGGAAGTGTAACAGGTTATTTTGGTGTAGAAGGAGCCAAGGAGAATGCTTTGCCTTTTCGGAGCCAGGATGATGCGATCGCACTTGATCGGCATCTGCGAGATCGGCTGCAACAGGCAACTCAACTGCAAGATGCCGCAAGCCGTCGTCGTTTGCTAACAACTGTTGTTGTAGGTGGAGGACCCTCTGGGGTTGAAATGGTAGCAACTTTAGCGGATTTCTTGCCGCAATGGTATGCCGAATTGGGAGGAAATGCAGAAGAAATCCGAGTGCTGCTGGTGAATCATGGAGAACTGCTAGAAGGGGATGTTAATAGTCAACTGCGGACAGCAGCAAAGCAAGCGTTGCAAGAACGAACTGTACCTGTAGAGGTGATCATTGGAGCTAAAGTAACTGCTATTCATCCTGATCGTCTGGAGTATCAGCGCAATGACCAGACAGAGATCCTGGGAGCCGGAACGATCGTCTGGACAGCCGGAACCAACACCCATCCACTGATTAAGTCGTTGCCCATTGCAGATGAACATCGAGACAAACATGGGCGGTTGAGCGTCACTCCAACACTAAAATTGCCTGATTTCCCAGAGGTCTTTGCAGGTGGGGATTGCGCGATGGATTTGCAGCCAGAATCAGGAAGTGGCGATGAATATGAGCCTACGGAACATCAGTTAGAGCAGTCTACCAGTGCCGAAAACCATCATCCCAATCCAAAGCCCTTACCGCCAACGGCACAGGTTGCTTATCAGCAGGGAGCTGCGATCGCCCATAACCTGAGAGCCTTAGCGCTGGGATACGCATTGGAGCCTGCCAGAGTCAATTTGCGGGGAACCTTACTCAAGCTGGGGTTGAACAACAGTGCTGCCAATATTTTTGACACGATCGAGGTCACAGGAGAAGTAGGACATCTGATTCGTCAGGGTGCATATCTAGAGCTATTGCCGACGCCAATCCATAACTTCAAAGCTACAACAGAATGGCTGAAGGATGAAGTCGTTGAACATTACCATCCCAATAGCTTGAAGCAAGTTGTTAAAGCAGCTGGCGTAGTCGGCGGTATTGTGGTGGGAGCTGCGATCGCTAGACGGATTGCCCGATCCCTATCGGACGATCGCTAAAATAGACTCATATTTTCAGTACTGAACAAGGCATTCTTGCAGCGATGCGATTGATATTGGTTGAAGATGAACCCGATTTGGGGGTTGCCATTAAGCAAGTCCTGTCCCACCAAGCCTACGTTGTCGATTGGTTTTTGGATGGCAATCAGGCGTGGAGCTATCTAGAAGATAATTGGGTACAGTACACTCTTGCCGTCTTCGACTGGATGCTGCCAGGAATTTCTGGAGTCGAGTTGTGCCGACGCTTACGGGGAAAAAATAGCCCTTTGCCTGTGTTGATGCTGACAGCGAAGGATCGGATGGTAGAGAAAATCATTGGGCTGGATAGCGGAGCTGATGACTACTTGATCAAGCCCTTTGAGATGCCCGAACTGCTGGCACGATTGCGGGCATTGCAACGTCGGGCACCTCACTTCCAACCGCGACAGTTGCAGATTGGTCAGCTTTCCTTAAATTATGCGTCTCATGCGGTAATTCGCACTCTATCTAATGGAGAAACGCAAAGTGTTGCTCTCACTGCTAAAGAATTTCAGTTGCTGGAGTATTTGATGAGACATCCCAATCAAATTCTGACCCGTGATCAGATTTTGAGTCAGCTCTGGGAAATTGGCGAGGAACCGATCAGTAACGTGGTGGCGGCTCAGGTGCGTCTACTACGACGTAAGTTGGGAGATGAGAACGATAAGCCGTTAATTGAAAACATTTATGGAGTTGGCTACCGCTTCAATGCTAGTAAGTAAGGGATGTATCAGAACCATCTGTTTCACCAAACTCGTCTGCAACTCGCTGGTTGGTATGCGGGGGTAATGGGTTGCATTCTTGGTGTGTGTGGGTTTGGGGTATATCAGATTGTTGCCCATGCGTACCGGGAAACTATTGACCAGGGCTTAGAGTCGGTTGCGAATGCCCTTCATGATAGCGTTGAGCCAACCCTGCAACAGTCAGGGCAACTACCGCAACTGGCACAACAGCTTTCGCTGGAACTCTGTCACACCCAAACAACCTGTTTCACGCAACCTACCCTACCCAGACAGCCCATTGCGGTTGCGGTTGCACCTGTCAGTTACTATCTTCGGCTATCGAGCCGCGCCAATGTGCCGATCGCCATCGCCGGATTACCCCTGGAGCAATTACCGCTCACGGCTGCTTCTCCCCGTTGGCGCACGGTAGTCACACGGTCGGGGAAACAATTTCGCCAAATTTCTCTGCTGCTCCAGTCGCAAAACCAGTCCAGGGGATATTTGCAAGTGGGGCGATCGTTGACAGATTTGGATCAACATCTGGCGGCTTTACGCCTAACTCTATGGCTGGGATATCCCGTTGCGCTCCTATTGGTTGGTTTGTCAAGTTGGTGGCTGGCTGGCTTAGCAATGCAACCCATCTACCGCTCTTATGAACAAATGCGCCAATTTACCGCCGATGCTGCCCATGAACTACGCACTCCATTAGCGGCAATGCAAGCCACGATCGAGTCTGCACTTCTACAAACCCAATATGGTCAAGAAGCTTCATTAATAGAAAACTCACTGCTGACGACACTCAAACGTCAAAACCTCCGATCATCTCAACTAGTGCGAGATTTAATGCTGCTGACCCGATTAGAACGACAAGACGTTCCCCAAGCAGCGGTTTGTTGCTTAAACGATCTGATCTATGATTTGGTTGAGGAATTAGCATCATTGGCGATCGCGGCTCGGGTCAAACTCGTTGCTCACATTCAAGTATCAGATCCGGTGGCAGTTGTAGGCAATGAAGAACAACTGTATCGGCTGGTGAGTAACTTAATTGATAATGCTATTCAAGCCACGCCTGCCAACGGCAAAGTTACTGTGTCATTGAACAAAAGTGAAAACTATGCCATCCTTCAAGTACAAGATACGGGAATGGGTATTGCTATGGAAGACCAGCGCCGTATGTTTGATCGCTTCTATCGAGTCCAGGTAGAGCGATCGCGGCAAACAGGAGGATCTGGTTTGGGACTGGCGATCGCCCAGGCGATCGTGCAAAAGCATCAGGGCAGTATTGACGTTCAAAGCAGGGTCAGAAAAGGCAGCACTTTTACAGTCCGGCTACCCTTGAGTAGTAAGGGATCTATCTAAAGAGATAGATTTATTTCATGCTAATTTCACTATTTTGTTGGATAAATAGTAGATGGCTCTCTGTAACAAATAAGGAACACGAAATCCATTTGCCAAGCTCTTTATAAATAGAGAAATGTTTCATTTGCCGCTTAGTCAGCAAGGGCTTCCTTACCCCGATCCGATCCATCCCATCATCGTTCATTTTGTAATTGCGATGGTGTTTTTTTCGTTTATTTGCGATGTATTAGGCTATTTTACTCATAAACCTCGTTTGTTTGAGGTCAGTTTTTGGAATTTAATTGTTGCTGCAATTTCTATTTTTCTCGCAGTCATTTTTGGTCAATTTGAAGCAGGTTTAGCACAGCCTCAAGCAGATGCACAATCAACACTCAGTTTACATACCATTATAGGTTGGTCTTTGTCCGCTTTTTTAGTTGCAATCACTGCTTGGCGTTTTGTCATGCGTCATCAAAATCCCTTGAAAATTTCTCCGATTTATTTGGGAGTTACTACCCTTTTAACTTGTTTAGTATTTTTTCAAATGATACTAGGAAGCCAACTCGTTTGGGTCTACGGTCTGCATGTAGAACCTGTGGTAGAAGCAACTAAACAAGGGCTTTTGAAATGATGATCTTACTTATGGATTTACCCGGATTAAAGCTAGGAGCAAATGGGTTACCCTACCCTATCCCCATTCATCCTCAGCTTGTTCACCTGACGTTAGGACTGGTCATTATCGCTATCCTTTTTGACATTGCTGGAACGCTGTTTCCGCTGGGAAAACCCATTTTTAAGTTTTTAGCCCTTCCTGCCGTTCGTGCAGGTTTTTATGAGGTTGGTTGGTACAACCTGGTAGGGGCAGCAATCATCACGTTTTTTACCGTTTCGGCTGGCTTTTTCGAGCTGATGTTAGCGAACCCCCTGACCGATCAAGTCAGCAAATGGGGTTTAGATGCTAAGTCAACTATGTTGCTGCATGGATTGGGTGGCATTTTATTGCTGGCGGCGATCGCTGGAATGACGGCATGGCGAGGATTGCAACGCTATCGCTGGCGTAAAGATCGTTCTAGAGAGGTGCATTGGAGTTACTTACTGGTGGGCATTATCCTACTAGGGGCGCTCTACCTGCATGGAACGCTGGGGGCACAGCTAGGCAATGAATTTGGCATTCATAATACGGCAGTTCATTTACTGAGACAGGGGCAAGATTAAGATAACGCCCTGTCTGGAGAATAGTGCGAACCGTTTAAGGTGGTGGTCTAGACCTGTGGATATTGAGCTTTCTAAAATTGGCGATCGCTGCATTCTGATACCAATTTAAGGAGCAAACACGACAGATGGAAACGGGGTGCAGGGGTGGAATCCTTGAATGAGGGCAAAGCCCCCCACCCTCATCTGTAACCCTTACTCTTTAAATTGGTATGAGATTTTGATCCACAGGTCTAGACCACTACCCTCAAATACATGGCGGCAGCCCAGAGGGTAATAAAGAAGCTAACCAGGGCAAATTCCATTCCTTAGACCTCTTGCGTGAATAGCAAATGAGGAAGTTCAAACTATTAGAAACTCGTGCCAAAAATTGATTCACGCCAGAGGTCTCTTCTTTACGTCGTTGAGCCGCTGCTTTTAAACCGAAAATAACTGAACCCAACGTCATGCCAATCAAAGCAATCCAAAGCCAAAGCTGTGTACCAGAGGACATGATTTACCTGCCTATTTATCAATATTGTTTGAAAGTGCTACCTATTTTTAATGGTTTACTGTAGAGACTTCGTGCGATCGCAACGTCTCTCTGTTGATAGAAGGGCGACTCTATAGCTAGAGCGAAAGAAATTTCATGCGATTTTCATTTTTGAATGCAAGGCTAAAACTAGATAGGTTGGTTTCAACCTCAAGAATCGTTTTGGAAGCAGCGCTTATATCAGGATGATCTCTCCAAAAAAATGGATTTCAGCTCTATTCTCACAACAACTGTTGCAGTCTAAGCAAATTGCGATCGCAGAGGCATGTCTCATCGGTTTAGTCTCTGGCTTAGCGGCGGTATTGTTAGGTCAAGGAGTCAGTTGGTTAGGAGGTTGGCGACAACATCTGACTCATGTGTTTCCGCTCTATATTGTTCTGCCATTATTCGGCTTAGGTGGAGGATTGCTGGCTGGCTGGATTGTGGAGTATTTTGCACCTGCCGCCTCTGGTAGCGGCATGTCTGAGGTCAAGGCGGTGCTGGCGCGAGTGCCAATGCCGCTGAATTTACGAATTGCGATCGTCAAACTAATTGGCTCTATTCTGGTGTTGGGTACTGGGATGCCCTTGGGTCGGGAAGGACCAACAGTACAAATTGGTGCTGCCCTTGCCGCGCAACTGAGCCGTTGGGTGCCCACCTCACCGGATCATCGTCGTCAACTGCTGGCAGCGGGAGCCGGAGCGGGGTTAGCAGCAGCATTCAATGCGCCGATCGCGGGTGTGCTTTTTGTAGTTGAAGAATTGCTGCAAGACGTTTCGGGAATTACCCTGGGAACGGCAATCCTGGCATCGTTTATTGCGGCGGTTGTCTCCCGCATTTATGGCAGTCATAGCTTTGATCTAAATCTCCACTTAGCCACACCCAATACCAGTTTTTCAGTTCAAGAGATTCCGTTTTACATACTGCTGGGAGTGATTGCAGGGCTTTTAGGTGTTTTGTTTAATCAGGGGATTCTCACCAGTCTCAATTTTTATCGTCGCTGGCTCAAAATTGGGCTGCCCTGGCGAGTAGGATTGGCAGGATTGATCACAGGCATTGTTTTAGTCGCCCTACCTGAGTTTCGTGACAATGCTGGATTGCGTGAAATGTTACTGACCGGAGATGCCAACTGGCATTTTGTAGCGATCGCATTTGTCGTCCAATTTCTTCTCATTCTCTTCACCTATGGTTCTGGCGCACCGGGAGGATTGCTGGTGCCGAGTTTGATGTTAGGGGCGGCTCTGGGTTATCTGGTTGGCACTTGGGAACACTCACTGCTAGGACTGGGAACCGTAACGACCTATGCACAGGTGGGCATGGCAGCATTCTTTTGTGCCGTTGCCAGAGTCCCGATTACAGCCGTCATCATTGTGTTTGAGATGACGACCGATTTCAATCTGGTGCTGCCGTTGATGATTGTGTCTGTGGTGGCCTATTTTGTCTCGGATAAAGCAGCCAGCGGATCACTCTACGATCGACTGCTAGTATGGAAAGGGATTCATTTAGAGGAAGAACTAAATGGCGATCGCCTTTGGACAGCGCTAATGGCAGTTGAAGTGATGCAGCCCAAAGTTGAAACGCTTTCCAGCCAAATGAGTTTAGATGAAGCAATCCAATCATTTTCTCACTCGTCTCACCGCAATTTTCCAGTGTTTGAATCTGGAAGGCTAGTGGGAATTGTAACCCAAAAAGATGTTGCCGACTGGACTCAACGACGGGCTGATCAGGACATCACGGTGGCTCAGATGATGACTCCTGATCCGGTGGCTGCCAGACCGAAAGACACTCTGGCTCATGTCTTACACCTGCTTAATTACTATCACTTAAATGCATTGCCTGTGACAGAAGGGTATAAGCTCTTGGGCATCATTACTCGTAGCGATATTATTCGAGTGGAGGCAGAACATCTTAATGGCGGTACAGAGCAGTCTGTGCCTAAGTCCGATCCTTCCTACAGCGTCTATCAGACGCGGGCACCACAGACAGGGCGGGGGCGCTTATTGATTCCCATCAGTAACCCCAAAACAACTCCTACATTGCTCAAGATGGCGATCGCCATTGCCCACGAGCGAGATTACGAGATTGAGTGTTTGCAGGTGATTTCAGTACCGCCCAATCAGGTGCCATCAGAAGCGATCGTTCGCACCCAAACGAGCCAAAAACTTCTCCAGCAAGCCGTTTTGCTCGGTCAGGCATGGCGGGTTCCAGTGCACACGCAAATTCGAGTGGCTCACACTGTTTCTGGAGCCATTCTCGAAACGGTAAAAGAACGTCATATTGATCTGGTTCTAATGGGCTGGAAAGGTGCCACAGCAACCCCTGGGCGCATTTTTAGCAAAGTAGTTGATACGGTAATTCGGCAGGCTCCCTGTGAGGTGGTGCTGGCAAAGCTACCGGATGAAATTCATTTCGATCGCTGGTTAGTGCCCATGGCAGGCGGTCCCAATGCACAGGAAGCCATTCAACTTTTACCGGCATTAAGCTCGTTAAGTAAAATGCCTACAATTACCTTGTGTCAGGTCTTTCAACCTGAGCAAAAACAGGATACAACACTACTAGAAAGAACCGCACAGCTTCTAGAGCGTCATTTACAGGGAACTATCAAAATTGCTCCGGTTTCGGCTAGTTCTGTGGCTGAAGCCGTGATCGAATGCTCTCAGCAAGACCACAGTGATGTCATTATGGTCGGAGCCAGCCGCGATCGCCTGTTACGGCAAGTGATCAACGGAAATATTCCAGAAGCGGTTGCCCGTAATTCTAATTGCACCGT
>JBBRCV010000212.1:0-9826 GCA_038204505.1 Elainellales cyanobacterium | reverse complement strand
AGACTTGTTGGGTAACAAGCCCAAAAATACTTGAAACCCTCTTCTAGTAAGCCTTTCAGCGATTTTTACTCAAAATCCTTGAAACTCACTGTGTGTAAGCATTCTAGCGATTTTTCTCTTTATTTCCCAACAGGTCTATTGAATCCCATCGCTCATCCTTTGGTGAATCAATCAGTAAATCCAGAGGATCATCAAAGTCCTGATCAGATTGATATCAATCGTATTGAAATGATTGATATTATCCCAACTTCAGTTCTTTCAAATCCAATGCCTTTAGCACCCCAAACTCTCACTCTAACGAATGACATTGCTCAGCCTACGGCAACTCTAGAGGAAACAAAAGGATCAACGCTATCAGGAACAATATCTGAAACTTCTCCCCCCATAGATTCTTCTGGTGCTGCTGAACCTAGCCCTGCTGAATCCAACACTCCTAGCATCCTAACACCCGTTTCTAGAGCAGTTTTAGATACTCCTGCAACGACCGTAGTTATTCGATTTCCAGTGGGAAGCAACATCACGCTGCAAGTGAATGGGCAAGCGATCGACCCTAAATTAGTTGGACGAACTGAAACCGATTCGCAAACCAATCAGGTCACGCAAACTTGGTACGGTGTGCCGCTAGAAGATGGACAAAATACTATTACGGCTCAGATAGTCACTAACGGCGTGGCACAAACTATTTCTGTAAATATTGCAGTCAGCGGTGCGCCCAGCCAAATTACCGTAGAACCCGCCGAAGCAAGTATTGCGGCAGATGGGCGATCGACTGCCACTATTAAAGGCGAATTGCTCGACGACAATGGCAACCGTTCTAACCGAGATGCGATCGTCACGTTAGAAGCCAACGAAGGCGTATTTACTGGCGCTGATGCCAACCCAGATCAACCTGGGTTCCAAGTTGCAGCGACTCGCGGACAGTACACGGCGACTTTGCGCTCTAGCCTTAGTGCAGGAGTTGTGAGAATTCGGGCATCAGTAGCGCAGCTAGAAGCCTTTAATCAACTAGAGTTCACGACATCACTGCATCCTACGTTAGTTGCGGGAACGGTCAACCTACATTTTGGGCGACGCGGCAGCGATTACTTTGGCAGTTTTCGCGACTTCCTGCCAGCAAACGGAAATAATAATTACGAATTAGATCTGCATGGGGCAGCCTTCGGTACTACCCAAGTTGGCGAGTGGCAGTTGACCGGAGCATATAACAGCGATCGCCCCCTCAACCGCGCCTGCGATGGCACCGATCCCCTCTTCCGCGAAGGTGGCGAATGTAGCAACAATTATCCCGTCTACGGCGATAGTTCTACAACAGATGTAATCACGCCTTCAACTGATCAGTTTTACTTGCGGCTAGAGCGAACCTCTCCAGCACCAGGGGCAGGTTCCGACTCCATCATGTGGGGTGACTACAGCACCAGCGAACAGTTTGCGGAGCGATCGCAGCTTTTTACTGCTACCAGCCGTGAACTGCATGGAGCCTACGGAAATTACAACATTGGTCGCTTACGAGTAACGGGTTTTTACGGCAATAATGTCGAAGGCTTTCAACGCGATGCGATCGCCCCAGATGGCACCAGCGGCAACTACTTTGTATCTCAGCGTTTACTGGTAGCAGGCAGCGAGAACGTATTTTTAGAAACAGAAGAACTCAACCGTCCAGGAACAGTACTCGGAACAGAGCAGCTTAGCCGAGGTGCTGATTACCAGATTGACTACGATCGCGGCAGCATCTTATTCACCGATCCGGTTCTGAGAACGGGCGTAGATGATCAAGGGCGCGTTTTAGTGCGGCGCATCATCGTCACCTATCAATACGAATCGGGTGAAACCGCCAACATTTATGGCGGACGACTGCAATATAATCTGTCGCGGCTAGTCAATCGGGAAAGTTGGTTAGGCGGAACCTACGTTCGTGAGAATCAGGGCAGCCGTGATTTTGAACTTTATGGAGCAGATGCACTGGTTTCATTTGGGCAAGATGGACAGCTTATCGCAGAATACGCGCACTCTTCCAATGATTCTATTTTCTCAGGAAATGTAGATGGTTCAGCTTACCGACTAGAAGCGCGCGGCACCTTATTTAGTGCCGTTGAAGCGAATGCTTACTATCGCTCTACTGACACAGGATTTTCTAACAATGCCACCACAAGTTTTGTACCTGGACAAACTCGCTATGGAGCAGAGTTAACCGCTCCCATTTCTGCGGAAACGAGCCTCCGTGCCTCTTATGACCATGAAGATAACTTTGGAATTGCGCCTCGTCCTTTAGATGTCTTATCGGATCTTCTCAACCAAGGTCAAGAAGCGACTCCAGGGAGCCGAGTCGATAACTCACTAACGACCGTTACGGCAGGTTTGGAGCAGCACATTGGGGATGCAACGGTTGGGCTAGATTGGGTACACCGCGATCGCCAAGATCGAATTAATCCCCAATTCCTAAGTGAAACATCTAACCAACTGCGATCGCGCCTCGGCATTCCTATCACCAACACCCTAGCATTCCGCGCCCAAAACGAGTTAAATCTTGGCTCTGGACGCGATCCTCTCTATCCCAGCCGCACCATTCTCGGTCTTGACTGGAAAATCAACCCCGACGTTACCGCCAGCCTCAACCAGCAGTTCTTCTCCACCCAAAGAGGCGGCGATAATGCCATTACCAGCCTCGACCTGACCGGAGAACACCACTTTGATTCAGATACCACCGTCAACGGTCGCTTCTCCTTCATGCCCGATTACGGTTTATCTGGAGTTTTAGGGGTTGAACAAGGCATTACGATCGCGCCAGGACTGCGGGCATCTCTTGCTTACGAGCACATCTTCGCCAGCGAGTTTAACAACACAGGTTCAGGGGCGCAATTCCCTCAACCCTATGCACCGGGGCAAAGTGCTTCCTCTATAGGCGTGCAAGATGGAGATAGCTACAGCGTGGGTTTGGCATACACCGATAATCCTGACTTTCAGGCAAACGCGCGGTTTGAGCATCGCAATTCATCTAGCGGATCTAACACAGTAATTACAGCGGCGGCACTCGGTCGGCTAACGCCTTCCTTAACGGCATTGTTAGATTATCAGCAGGCTAATTCTGCCAATCAGCGTTTATCGGCACTGGGCACAAGCAGTACCTTACGGTTGGGGTTAGCGTATCGTGATCCGTCCAATGATAAGTTCAATGCTTTGTTGCGATATGAGTATCGACGCAATCCTTCTAACATTCCTGATAGTCTCCTAGAAAGCAGCGGTAGCGGTTCAGAAGATCATCTTTTTGCGCTAGAAGCCATTTATTCTCCAAGCTGGCGCTGGGAGCTTTATAGCAAGTTTGCGCTGCGGAACAGCACTTCATACTTAGCCGATGACTTAGTGGGAACCAGCACGATCACCCTGGCTCAAGTACGAGCTACATACCGCCTCAATTACCACTGGGATGTAGCAGCCGAAGCCCGTTGGATTAGCCAAGCCAGCGCTGGCTATGACGAAATGGGCGCATCTATTGAAGCGGGCTATTACATGACACCCAACCTCAGACTTTACGGCGGCTATAGTTCCGGCAACGTTAGCAATCGTGATTTTGGCAGCGATCGCGCCATCGACGGCTTATTTGCAGGTATCACGATCAAGCTCGACAACCAGCTCTTTAGCGATTTCAATCTTCACGATGTAGCGCCGCCTCAATCGCAAGAGCCAGCCCAGCCCGTTGCACAATCTTCCACTGCTCCTGTTACACCCGTTACGTCTGTCCCTGCGAAGCAATAACTATCATGCTGTATCTCCTCACTCAGACTAAAGCCCAGAGCGTCAAATGGCTGTATCTTTTGACTTTTTTGCCTTGGGTTTGTTTGCTAGCCGCTCCCTCATGGGCAGCAGATCAACCGTTGAAAGCAACTGTGAATAGTCATCAAGATGGCGAGATTCAGGCAGATAGCCAATTGACATTGCGAGAAGCGATCGCCCTCATTAACAGCACACTTTCCATCAGTCAACTTAGCCCTACCGAAAAAGCTCAAGTCGAGTCCCTATCTCCTACAGCGCCTTCACGCATTGAATTTAATCTGCCATTAAATCAAACAACAATTTACCTCTCTAGTGCTCTCCCCGATATCATCTGCTCCAATGTAGTAATTGATGGTACGACACAGCCTGGATACGATGCTAGCCAAACGATAGGTGAGGGTGAGTGGAAAATTCCGACACCTGCTATTACCATTACGCCGAACGCTTCAGTGAACGTGTTGCGAGGATTAGCGATCGCCGCCGATCGCATTACTATTCGAGGTTTGAGTCTGTATGGGTTCACCATGCCGCACCGCCGCACTGCCAGTCTTCCCGCCGCAGATATTTTCATCACAGCGCATCAAAACCAATCTGCTCAAGGAACGGTCATCGAAAATAACTGGCTGGGAATTGCGCCAACTCAACCCAGTTCACCTCAGCGCTCAGCGTTTGGGGTCTCGATCTTTAATGGGACAGATACCATTATTCGCAACAATGCCATTGCCAATCACGATGGTAGCGGCATCATCACAGGTATTCAAGCGATCGCCTCTCAAATCAGCGGCAACCGCATTGAAGACAATGGCAAAACCGGAATGCCTGATGCTATCCGTTTAGAAGGGGTAATTAATGATACTCAGGTCACTTCTAACTGGATAGAAGGGAATGCTGGCAGTGGTATTTTTCTGTTCAAACCCGAAGGTTCTGTGATGATTCGAGACAATACTATTCAATCGAATGGGCGGCGATCGCGGCAGGCGGCAATTTATCTGACTGGCAGCGGGCATCAGGTGAGCGATAACGTAATTGTCGATCAGCCTGGGGCAGGTGTGGTTGTAGGGGCAACGCCGAGGAGCGATCGGAATCTCATCACTCACAATCGCTTTACCCATTTAGGTGGACTCAGCATCGATCTGAATACCCAACGGAATGGAAGTGTAGAAGCATTTCGACAGGGCGATGGGATTAACGCACGACGCAATTCTAGCAATCGTCGGTTAGAAACGGGGAACGCAGCAATTAACGCTCCTGAGTTTCTCAGTCCAGAGTTTTTGCTCATGAACGGCAAAGTCAATATTGACGGCAAAGCTGATGCGGGTTCGCAGATTGAGTTATATCGCGTTAACGAATCGTGTTCACAGTATGGCGTTCTCAGTGAACCGATCGTCACTGCTGAAACTAACGCAAATGGGCAGTTTAGTTTTACGCTCGAATTAGCTCCAGGTATCGTGTTGAGCGCGATCGCCACTCATCCTCGTTACGGCACTTCTGAGCCTGCTCATAACACAACTATTCGCGCCATTCAGTAACGTTCAATGCTTTGATTTTCAGTCCTTATTTCAAACGTCAGCGATGAAACTCTCCCCCAAATCTCTTATAGCTCTCGCGGGTTCTCCTTCACACTTAAGCCGCACGGTTGCGGGTCTTGCCTTGCTGTTGTGGGCGATCGGCTCTAGCATTCAACCTGTCCAGGCAGAAGGGAGCCGAGACTTAGTAGTAAATGGCGGACATCGACCTTACACAGAATGGCGAACCAATACGACTGGAGGAATTGTTCGTAGAACACTGCTCAAGGTTTATGCAAAAGCTGGGGAAGTCATTAATTTAGGCTCCAGCGGCGTTGGAGTTGGGACAGGCAACGCAGTCCTTTTCGCTCCAGGCGTTAACGTAGATGCCACAACCCCACTAGTTGATTGTAAGAGCGCTCAACCAGGTAAAGGTGTGATGACCACTCGTGCCCAAGAGGTTGCAGGACCTGCCCCTAGTGCAGGGGGTTACGTTCCTTGTACGTTCACGCCGACTACTGATGGCATTTATCAAGTTGCTTTTTATGGTCCAAGTGGCAAGGTTAGTGCTACTGATCCTACTACAGCTTCAACGCCACCGATTGCGTCAGACAGTGTAAACTCGCCCCTAATTACTGTGAATCAAAGATCTTCAGTCTCAATGTGGGACATCACAGTGCGGAGCAGCGCCGCCTCAACCACGGATATTATCGGTCGAGTCTTTACAGATTATGTAGCTCTCCATCTGGGCGATACGGGCCGGCAATTAAATTCTTATCTTTATATTCTCACAGATGACGGATACCGCTACCGAACTGCCCTAAATGGACTTGACCCTGAAGGCTTTATTTTCTTTGCCAATTCTCAAGGTCTGCTACACCCTAACGGTCAAACTCTCTATCATTCTGGAATCGCCAGTCCTTCAAATGATAATACAGTCAGCGCGCTCGCTGGAGGCGTGACAATTCAGCCTCCTGAACACAAGATGTTTTTCAATCCCCCCAGTGATGCTGCCATTACTGCGATCGGCTCGTCTTTAACTCCCGTTATCCCACTCCCAGCCCAAAATTTCAAATTTACAGGCGGAACCGGGGGCAGCGGCAACCAAGCGCCACAGTCGGTAGGGGGCAACTTTAGCTTTGATGCGCCGCAAGATGGCAGCTATCAAATTTTTATTGATACTAATAATGATGGGCTGTATAGTATTGCGGCTGACGATCGAATTTTAGAAGGAGCTAACCTCAGTGGTTTCAACACCGTGACCTGGGATGGTAAAAATGGCGCGGGTGCCGATGTTCTAGCTTTGCCTGGTAACGCCCCTTACCAAGCCAAAATTATTCTTAAGGGAGGCGAATATCACTTCCCAATCCTTGATGTTGAAGGAAACCTTCCTGGATTCACAATTGAAATGTTAAATCCGCCTGGAGGTGTTTCTTTATTTTCAAATGGCTCCAGCCCCACAACCATTTACTACGATGAACGAAACTATACTGTCAATACCACAACCGTAAACCTACTCTGTACGACTCCAACTAACCCATGTGACGCGCGAGGGGGAACTGAAAGTTTCGGGGGAGGTCATAAATTTGGGGCAAACTGGGGAGACAAAAAAGCGATCGATACTTGGATTTATTTCCCCAGCCAAGGAACTTTTGCCCCTTTAGTCATTACCTCTGGGAACCAAGCAGAGGTACGAGCAAAAAAATCAGTTAAATTTTTAACAGATGTTGATAGCAGCAGTTCTGTTACCGTTGACGACCAGATTCAGTACACCATTACATACTCAAACCTATCTCCCGCAAGTACTGGTGCAACTAACTTTGTCATTACCGATAATTTGCCATCACAACTGAACTTTGTGAACGCCCAAATTACAGCTCAGACTGCTGGTAATACCATTGTACTGCGCTCTGGCTATGCTGGCTCTGGTGCGCTCACTAATACCGGGATTTTAAGGGTAAATGACTCTATCACTATCACTATCACCGCAACTATTAATAATCAAAATAGCGGTAACCCCATTAGCAACCAGGCGATCGCCACATTTGGCACAGTTGACAACCCTGCCACAACTGCAACCGTTGTGACAGATGCAGATTCATCGGGTTCAATCACAGATACGCCCACTGTCGGCAACCCCTTCCAACAAATTGCTAACGATAATATCGAACAAGGAAATAATCCTACCAATAAAGGGGATGACGAGCCAACCTTGTTTAAGGTGGTTGCTTCTTCTTCCCGTATTCGCCTGGTTAAACGCATCACCAGAATTAATACAACTGACATTAACTCAGTCATTGATCCAACAACGACGGTTGACTCTAACGATAATGCGTCGAGTTGGTTATCTGGATATTTGCGAGGAGCGATCGACGGTGGCAAAGTTCAACCGGGAGATATTGTCGAATACACTATTTACTTTCTCTCAGATGGTGGAACGAGTGCTCAAGATGTCAGTATTTGCGACTTAGTTCCTAGTAATTCATCCTTCGTAACAGATGCGTTTAATTCCACTTCTGGAATTGCATTGGCGATCGGGTCTTCAACACCAACATCTTTGTTAACCAACCTTGCGGATGGAGATGGTGGGCAGTTCGTAACCGCCCCCACAGCAACGCCAGTCCCTTGCAGCAGTTCAAACTCAACGGCAAATCCTAATGGGGCGATCGTCGTCAAGATAGGTTCCAGTGTGCCAAACTTCAGCACCGACTCAGTGAATTCTTACGGCTTCATTCGCTTCCAGGCCAAAGTGAATTGAGCAAGGCTTTAAAGTGGAGTACAAAAAGGAAAAAAAGCAAAAAAGGGGAGGAGAGGCAGTTGCTTCTCCTTCCCTTTTTACTTGAACTATACCCCCAGGGGAATTCGAAACCATGCTGAAATACAAAATTTCCAAGTATTGGCATGATCAGAGACTAGAGGTCAGACAACTCTACTCTTTAAAAAATGCTGTTCAGTCTGCTGAAACCTTTAGCCGATAAAATCCAGGGCTTTCAGTTGTCATCCATGTTCTAGTAGATCAAGAACTTTACTGGGAACACGACATGCTTAGACCACCACACCCAAACGCAATCCTCAATACCTCAATAGAAAGCTTGAAAGCAAGTCATGAAACACCTAAATCAGAATGGTATTTTATCGCCACATATAGAGACGGTAAATTGCTTAAAATCAATAGCGAGTAGCTGCTTGAGTACGCAACTAATCAACCTTCAAACCCTTGCTACTTCGTTGGGATGCCTAGAGCTTGCCTACGAGATATCAGGTATTACAGAATATAGCCGAATAGCGATATATTCCAAATTTAGTCCAGTGTCATCTCACACCTTAAAAATTATTCTTATTCCCTCGGTTCATATTCAGATGTTTTTGCTAAAAAGTGTTCAATTTGCCTAACGTGCTTAGCAATTTCTGCAATTTCTGTCCTAGCTCTAGAGCTGTAATGTCCAAATTTTTCTTGTAAGCCATTGTGCGAAAGTGTTTGTACATCCTGTAACGATGCGATCTGAAAGTCTTTTCGCTCCAAGTCATGTCGGAGTAACAGCACTTCGCTGTTGAGTTTGAGCAACAGCACACGCCATAGGATAGTACCTACTGTGACAGAGCAACCGATCGCCCCAAAAATGAAAGCAAATAGATCAGTATTCATACATCTAGCGCCTCTTCTAAGCCTGGAATTGATTTAGCCTCTAGATAGCCTAGTGTTCTGATAGTCACTAGAGTTTTAAGCTTGGCATTGTCTGGAGAAGTGGGATCAATCTCTACTGGGTAGGAAATAGATTTAAGCGACTCTTTCCCCTCGTTAAATGCTTCCTGAGAGGCGTAACCGTCAAGAGATAGCCTCACGGTCAAGGGTTCATGAATGCTCCAATGTAGGGCACTTAAACGCCAATAGCCCCGATCGCTACTCAAGCCTCTTAATTCAATCGGTGCTTGTAGCCCCATTACCAAACCTCTGTTAATTGGACTGAGGCTACCCACTTGATTGACTTGCTTGGGTCACCCTTCACCTGAATTTTTAATGCACCGTTTACTGTGTCAGCGCTGATAGTGGGAGTCCAGTTCGAGCCATTACCCAACGTCGATCGCTTAGTTCCCGTAGCAGTTTGTAGAATTGTGCTGCTAGCGGCTGCACCCCGATAGATTGCACCTGATCCAAGCCAGTAGATAAATTCGGGAGTTGCACCCATGCTGTGTCCAGTCATACGAATCTCATAACCTGCTGATGAATTGGCATGAATGAGAACCCTTTGAGGGATGACCATTTCAGTCAATGTTGCATCATTGGTTTGCACGGCAAGGGTAAGCACATCCCCCTTTAAAGCGAGAGCAGCCGTCATTGCTGTCAGGTCTGCTTTGGCAGCAAGCGCCGTGGTCATTGCCGTCAGGTCTGCTTTGGTAGCAAGCGCAGTGGTCATTGCTGTCAAGTTTGCTTTGGCAGCAAGCGCCGTGGTCATTGCCGTCAGGTCTGCTTTCAGAGCAAGCGCAGTTGTCATTGCCGTCAGGTCTGCTTTCAGAGCAAGCGCTGCTGTCATTGCTGCCGAATCTGCTTTCAG
>JBBRCV010000211.1:0-9843 GCA_038204505.1 Elainellales cyanobacterium | reverse complement strand
TCGCCAGCCTCGCTTCTTGGCGTAGCGCAATAGATCTAAAGCCGCATAGCTATAGGTAAAAAGCGTGGGAGCATCGCCAAGCTGTTGAGGAGTTAAGCGATCGAGATGATCGATCGCCCGCTGTTGGAACCAGTGATTGCGATCGATCATCCGTTCCCAATCGTCTGTTTTGCGATAGCGTTGCCAGAGTTCAAAGGCGAGTAAATTGGCGGTAAATGATTGAACGGAAGCGCTGACTAAATCGGGATGAAAGCGATCGCGTAAAGACGACAAAGCCTGAGACGGTAGCTGATTCAACAGCGACGTTGGCGATACCCAAGCATCGGTGATTAGTTGTGATAGCTGCCCAGCTTGATGCAGCGATCGCGGGATGGCATAGTGTTCGCGTGCGCCAAGTTGACAACAGAGCCAATTAGGTGATGCCATCGTATCGTAATTTCTCACAAGCTTGGATGTTTAAACGATGCAGACACTGTATCTCGACGCAAACGCAAGTAAGAAAATAACGATTGCGATCGAACAGCTTGGCGATGCTCTTTGTTCTGTAAAATAGTTTGAGGAATCATGCGTAAACCTGTAAAGATTCCAGATGTCCTTTGGTGCTGCACTAACCACATGACCCGACTCAAGCATTGCCCTATACCCAGCCACCAGAGTAAAAACGGGTATCTTAAGTAGGCGAGTAAAGCCTGATTGGAAATGCTGGCAGCCGTAATATGGGGGGCATTGTGATGTGCTAATTCAGTGTCATGAAAGACTCTTAGCCAGGTGCTTTCTAACACTTTCCACTGCATATCAAACAATCGCAGTGATAAATCTACCTCTTCCATGCCGTAGGCAACGGGTAATTGCACATAGCCACTGGTTTGTTGAAAAATTGATCGGCGATAGGCACAGCCACAGCCAACAAAATTAGATACCCAGCTTGCCGTCACAGCATCTGGGGCGATCGCTTCATGGCGATGGTAAATGGCAGATCCGATAACGGCAGCCTCAGGAAATTCTTGAAATAACCAGATGAGCCTAGCAAAGTAGCTAGAGTCGATGGGATAAGAATCGTCATCAAAACTAGCCACAAGTTCATTTTTAGCCTCAGCGATCGCCCGGTTTCTCCCCCCACCGGGTCCCACCTGGTGATTACTCCGAATTATTTTGACTTCTTGAAAGCGGCTGCAACGCAGAATCGGTTCTGTCGTAGCATCATCGCCATCAATATGGACGATAACTTCGTTGGGTTGAGGTTCACAATCTAGAATTTTTTCGAGAGCTTCTAATAACTGATGGGGACGTTGATAGGTAGGAATGACCACTGTGACAGCACAATTACCCATGAGAAATGCCCTGGAGAATAGAAGATTCTATCTGAGATTTATACCGAATTACTTTAGCCGGAACTCCCACCGCGATCGCCCCAGCAGGCAAATCTTTGGTAACAACGCTACCTGCACCAACTGTAGTATTCTCGCCAATGGTGACGCCTTTTAAGACTGTAACGTTTGCCCCTAGCCAAACGCGATCGCCAATTCGCGTCGGCTTAGAAAACATAGGTTGTGCTAATGGCGATAAAGATAAATCTTGCCCATGATCATGATCGGTAATGTAACAACCAGGTCCGATCGCACATTCTTTACCAATTGTGATCGATTCGGTTGCATCTAAAAACGTGTTTCGGTTGATATAAGTTGATGCTCCAATACGAATTTTAGGATGAGCTGAAGATTCCCCGCTACACAGTAATACAATGCCGCGATCGAACGCACAGGATGATTCAATTTCAATATCTGTGAAGTTTCGAGGAATTTCAATTTGCCGCATCCAGCAATACCCTTGAATCTTTACACCCAGGCTTTTGTAGTAGGCATTGCGCCAGCGGCTGATCATGCCTCCAATAATTTGCTGTGTCTTCAATAGTGCGTTGATCATTTTGCTGCTGCGCTATAGTTTAAAGTTAGAATTTGAGCGATCGCGCCCAGTTTGCCACTTAATAAGGCAGGCAGCTCCCGCCAGCCGCGAACCGAAACTAATGAGGCAGCAATTTCAAAAAGCTGTAAGAGAACGAGCTTGAGATGATCGGTTAGCGATCGCCGTTCTAAAATTTGGGTCATAACATAGTGTCGATTCACTAACTCCATTTTTGCCAGCACTGCCGGATTATTTTTATGATCGCCGGGTTGGCTATCGTGAAATATTTTTGCCGTCCGCGCATTAGCCAACTGCCACTGCTTACCGACCATTAAAGACAGCGTGACATCTTCCATTAAAGAGTAGCCCGTAAAATGAGTCGGGAATGCTGGAGTTGGCATTGCTTCGCGCCGATAAAGCGTACAGGTTGTGTTCATCCATTCTACGGCTACCACATCCGGCAAATCTGCCCGATCTTCAGGGAGCAGGTTAAGGGCAGGACCAATGCACAATCCGGCAAAACTTTCTTGAGATTGCCCATGCAGGAGTTGAAATAGCCATCGACTGATCCGACCCGGCGGCGAGTAGTGACAGTTGGTAATTAAAGTGCAAACGCCTCCAAGCTGAGGGTTTTGATCAAGCGATCGCCATAAACGTAGCAAGCAATCTGGCTCGAACAAAATATCATCATCGGCAAACAAAATATGGGGCTGCGAAGCATGAGCAATGGCTTGATTACGCTGGGTTGCTGCGCCTGTCTCCGTGGCTCGATAATAGCGAATCTTCGTTGCTAAGCCTAAGATTATGCTCTGACAGAGATGCTGTGTATCATCATTAGTAGAGGCATCAACGACGATCATTTCGACAGGCTGTGCAGATTGTTGCGCCAAACTGTGCAGCATTCTAGCAAACGGCATGGCTCGATTGCGAGTGGGGACAATGGCAGATACGGGCAGTATTTGAGACATGGCGATCGCGGCGAGGTTTAGAAATTGACGAGGTTAGGCTGAGAGCGAATTAGTCTTTTAGCAGCAGCAAGCTTTTCAGCGATGGAAAAGCCCAGCAGTTTATAAGTGAGCCGATAGAAAGCAGGAGCAGCATAGCCAGAAGGAATAAAAGTTTTATCGGTTTGGCGAATTTGAGTGATAATTTGGGTTGCCCACTGGCGATCGCTTAACCAAATCATCCGGGCAGATTCAAACCTCGCCTGACTAATGGCTTGCTGACGCACAGGCGTTAATTCTCCGCTGGCATTGAGGTGTTGCTCTAATTGATCTTCAATTGCCAAGCGCCGCCGCCTTGTTTCGCTGAGGTCGCGTTTGCAAACCGTTGACTCGCTCCACTGCCGATAAACAGAACCCGCTGCCTCGCAGTATTCAAACTGCTTACCTGCCATGAGTAGCCGTAAATAGAGTTCATGCTCTTGGCAGCAAGGCTGATCGACTTTCCAACCGCCAACATCGGCGATCGCCTGTCGCCGCCAGAGAGGGCTACCCGTCTGCGGCAAATACCAACGAGCTAGCAAAACCCACGGATCATGAGGTGTCGGAATCGGTAAAATTTCTTGTCGCGATCGTTCGTTGCAAAATTCCAGCAGGCTAGGGCTATAAATAACATCTGCATGGGAGTTTTGGGATAAATAATCAACCTGTTGAGTAATTTTATTAAGTAATAGATAATCATCGGCATCTAAATATTGCAGCCATTCACCTGTGCTCAGTTCTAACAATCGATTGCGGGTAATATTGCCGCCCTGATTAGGCTGCGTTTCCCAACGAATGCGATCGCCAAAGCTTTTAATAATTCCTAGACTGCGATCGCTCGACCCGTCATCTACTACAATTACCTCAGTATGAGGGTAGGTTTGATTGAGAGCAGAGGCGATCGCTTGGGCAATCCAGCGATCGGCGTTGTAACAGGGAATGAGGATACTTACTGTAGGTTGCATCGTTTGAGTATATGGCAATACAATTTTTTTGTGGGGGTAGACATCTTGCCTGCTCACTGTAAAAGGCAGGCAAGATATCTACTCTACACAACAGCTAACGAGTACTGTATTCTCAGGCAACTCCCTCATAACAGGAAATTAAGATGCTAACTTTGTATGCTTGGTTTACTTGCCTAATTCTCAGAATTCCACTCAGCGAACCCGAAGCTCAGTCCATTTTCCAGCAGCAACCTGGTTGATATGTTTAGTATAATTATTGCGTTCAGAAAGTATTCTTTGGATAGCTCCCATACACTCTACTTTGGCAATCCAATTCCGAAATTTACGCTCCTCATTTGAATTTCCGAAGTTTTCAGGAAAAAATACCAGGCGAATATAGCGCTTCAATTTCGATAGCAGTTGCCACTGCCAAGTCCATTTGATGGGCCAACGTTCTGCATCATATTTGTTCGTAAAAAGGAAGGGATCAATACCGAGACTGCCGGCGCCGAGTGTTCTACAGAGCACTTCAAAATGCTCAAGATTTAGACGTTCTGCTTTAATAGCGTGGCGAATCTGAATGCGAGGATCATAAACAAACCGATAGCCAAGACTACGCATCAACCAGCACAGTTCAGTATCCTCGCCAGTTACTTTCATTTTCTCGCCGCGCTGCGTATCATTGAAAAAAGCGTACCCTTTATCGAGACAATCCAGAAGCGGTTTAACACGAAAGGTTGAACCAGCGCCAGCAATAATGCCGCATTGAGCAACTACCTTACCATCGGGTTCTCGTTTTTCAATATCATTCAATGCAGGTCGTGAGCAGCCATAGCGTCCGCTTGCCCAAGCAAACCAAGGTGGGAGAGATTGATTGATAAAGATCTGGTTGGTGGAACCAGTCATACCCACATCTCGGTATTGGTCAAAGATTTCAAGTGTATAACGAATGAATTCAGACTCTATGAAATTATCATCGTCAATAATACTAATGAGTTCACCTTGTGCTTCGTAAACCCCCTTCAAAAATGCATTGATTTTACCCATGCGAGGTTCAAGTAGAACACGTCCTTGCAAGTTCAAACGCTGTATCGTAGCACTTGCAATTTCAGATGTTTTATCAGTAGAAGCATTGTCAATAACTAGGACTTCGTAGAGATCTTTGGGAATATCAGTCTGATTCGCTATGGCTTCTAGAACCTGTTGAATTGTCTTTCCGCCGTTGTGAGTACAGGTAAGGAGGGTAATTTTAGGTTGTTTCATTGACAGATGAGAGACAGGTGAGAATGAGCAGAGTTCAAGAAAGAAGCAACGTTCAAGAAAGAAGTAATTCTCTTGCAAAGAGAGCATTTTCGTATCTCTAGCGGTAAGAAATTCGCCAATTTATAAAAGACTCGATCGCCCCCATAAAACTGCGTACCATCAGATATTTTAGAAATGGGAGGATTTTTTGATAGGTTGGTTTTGATTTAGGATAAGCAAGACGAGGACGAGTTTCACTAAAAACCCGTATATGCTTTAATGAAGGAGAATCTTCTGACAAATTCCATTTCTGTATAAATCGATCGACACTAGTCTCACACCAAGCATGACTCCAACGGCTAAAGAAGAAAGGCAAATCAGATAGAGCCGGGGGATTTGGCACAATAAAGGAGATTCTCGAAGCAGGTTCAAAGTAAATAAGCTTGCCCGCCTGAAGAACAGTCAGACAAAAATCATCCTCGTCAGCCGTGCCCAATAATGCTTCATCGAATCCCCCCAACTGATCAAATAATTCCCGACGCACCAGCATGGAATGAAACTCTAAAAGTTGAGTTGGTTCTCGTTTTAAGCTAGATTCCACCTTTGCCAGAGGGTTATACATATAAGGACGTCTGCAAACTATCCGGCGCTTACCCTGTTCTTCTGTAACTTTAATAGAGCCACCCATAAAATGAATCGTTGCAAAGTCCTCGCCCTCACAGGTTAGCGGTCCTACTAACCAAGCGCCCGTTTCTTCGGCACAGTTCACCAACCGTTCCAGCCAAAATGGTGTCACCAATACATCGTTTTCGATGAAAACTACATACTGGGTATCTATATGAGGTAAGCTCAGATTCCGCGCCTGATTGGGAGTCAAAAAATGATTAGTCCTAATCAATTTAAAGCCCCGTTCCTGAGCTTGTGCCTGAAGATATCTTTTAACCTTTTCAGGTGAATTCCCGTCAATATAGACGAGCTTAAATGGCAAAGTTGTATTTTGATAAATACTTTCAAGAGATTGAGATGTATAGCTAAAACGTTCGCGAGGCACAACCACAAGAGTAGCTAAAACTTCGGTCATCGTAATACTGCCTTTAGGAATCTAATTTATTTTTATCGTGGTCAAATCTTTGTCCAACGAACTTGAAGCTCAATTAGGAATGTGCCTCCCAGTTTTTCGCCCTCATCCTAAATCTCTCCTAAAAAGGGAGAAGAAGGGCTAGGAAATGAGGGCAGTTCAGAGCTTTACAAAAGTGGGATGCACCCGATCAACAAAACCTGCTGCCTCGGGATATTCAAACTTGAAATAAACCATTTGCTAAATCAAGCTTAAACTCTTCTAACTTAAAAGAAACTCTTTCCTCTAACTCTTTATGCCTTGATGAAGTACTCAATAAGGGTTTAGCAGTTCTTATCATGTACATCATTTGTGCCCGGATGAATTGATAGTCACAATACCTCAGAAGCCCCTGTTTACCTGGGCGACTAGCAAATCGTCTAATAGTGCATGGTGTATAGGGAGTACCTAGAGTACTTAACCAATCATTCCACTTAAAGCTCAGAATATCTTTTTTTGTTCTCACCGCCACCCAAGGAACTCTAAGTGCATCCGCAGCGATCGCACCATGCATTGCTTCGGTCAAAAGAATCTCTGATCTAGCAATTTGAGAGAGAACTTGCTCTATGGGCGCTGTAGGGTTAATGTACTGGATTCCGGTACTTTCACAGATTTCTTTCCACGCATTTCCATTAAAGATCTCTTCATGATAGTGAGGCATGTATGACCATTTAAAGCTCTTTTCTTGAGGCGATTTCCAAAAATTACAGACTAGAATTGCTGGGTCAGTTAGACCTAGATTTACATCAATTTTTAGAGCTGCTGCCGAGAGCTGACCACGCACAAAATAAGTTTTCCAAGTGTTATCTACTGATGGTAAATTACCATAGCCTACACCTGAGCCAAAAATGAGCTTTTGAGCTTTTTTAGGAAGGCGATCGTTCAAGAGAGTTCCAATACCGACAAAGATTGTTTCGTCATTGCGATCGAAGACGTTCGGCAATAGCCTATCCCATAGCCAAGGATTTAAGTCATCACCAAAGTTACCAACTTTAAATTCTCTAGCCTTGCCGTCAAAATAATAAAGTTTCATTTTCTATAACCAGGCATCGAGTTGTAGATTGTACTCTCCACTTTGCACCATAGGATATTGACCAGATTCAACCTTGCTAATGACATCGGGAAGATGCTGAATAAAATTGGAACCATGATCAGGTGTATGAAGTGTCCATGCTTTGTGAGAATCTAAATCCGCTCGAACATAATCTGTCTCTTTTAAACGATTAGATACCATAACTTCCCAACTCCACATTTCATTTTTGCCACCAAAATAGTTCATTAATCTGTGCTTCCCAAAAATCCAGGATGGCTTTAAGGGTAATATCTGCTCAAGTTTTTTACGGTTAACTAGAAACTTCCGGCTGGTAAAATCTTTAAAGCTATAAAATCCTGCTAAGTTTTTCTGATAAGGAACCCTTTGTTTAAGAACATTATCTTCACTAGGAGGACCTGAGAGTGGAGAAACAAACATAACTTCAGGTTGACTGTTTAATAAATGAATGCCTTTTTGAATCCAACTGTGTTCAGAGTCTTGATAAAGGAGCATGTCACTATCAAAGTGAAGCACATAATCGCTTTCGGCAGCCTCCAGGGAAAAAACGCTTCCTAGAATAGGGTATCCGCGAAAATCGTGCTGGGCGCGTAGATTGCAACCGAAATGCTTTTGATAAACTTTCTTACGGTAATCTTCTGAGTAATTAATATCAATTAATTTATCAACGATGCCATCATCTAATAATCTTTGGCAGCAGGCTCGAAGCTGTTCAAGCGTTCCAATTCCTGGTCGTTTGCGGAAGTTGTCTGATAGCGGAGCAGTATCAATAATGAGGGCTTTTTCCATAAAGTCAAAATGGCAAGTTTTGACAAGATGGGGAATTGTTTGCATCATAAATGCAAGGTCTGTTCGGGCAACTAGGATGGAGAGAGAACAGTTGAAAGAAGTCATAGGTCTAAGAGAAAAGTTTTTAAGAGAGAAAAGTTTTTTATGAACTGCCTTATAACGGTTATGAGCAGTTCTCAACTCGCAGGAGCATGTCAGTTTTGCAGGTTGAAGTTAGAGAGTCAATAAATCATTGAGATAGGTACAACGGTGAGCCAGAACTTGAGGCACATTCTCCTGATTCCACTGTGCTCCTGAAATTTTAGTCTGTCGGCTAATCTGCTTGACAGTTGATTCCACTGCGCCCGAACCAATGGAACAGATCTGTTCACTTTGATAGTACTCATAGTTGACAATGCGATGACGATGTTTACGAAGATAAGCACAGAAGTTTGCCGCCTGTTTCCGTTTACAGTCTTTAAATGGAGCCAAGGATTTAAGTCATCGCCAAAGTTACCAATTTTAAATTCTCTAGTCTTACCGTCAAAGTGTAAAGCTTCATAAATTGAACAGGTTTAGGTTAACTTCAATTTTTTGACAGAGTAGTAAAGTGCCACTAAAATTCCAGCAAGATATTTAACTTTCTCAAGACGAAAAAGCCATGCCCAAAATAGAAATTTTGCTGATTTCAGTGGAGCATCTTCTAAGTTGTGTTTGGCTGCTGCTAAATACCACATAGAAGCAATGTGATGGCGCTCTAACTTAGAGCCGATATTTGTGTTAATATGTTTCCTAATCGTTCTAGCAACATCCTCTTTGATCCGAGCTTTATTTGCACTTAGTGAAGCATGTCCTCTTCTTAGTAAGGTAGTTACTTCATCTAAATAGAAAAATTTATATCCGGCGGCGGCAACTCTAATGAAAAAGTCTATATCTTCTGATGTGCGCAGGCTTGTATCAAACAGACCCACTTGAGCAAAAATTGATTTCCTAGCAATAATTGTTGAGGGATAGATAGGAACATCGTGTATGAATAGACTAATTGGAAATTTTTCTAGATTTTCCTCTGAGTGTCTTTCGCAAACCAGTTCTCGATGACTGATAGCATCAAAAGTTTGAACTGGAGAATAAAGAATATCTGCGTCTTGCTTCTCCAGGGTTTGAATGCCTAGAAGTAAATGATGTTCTGACCAAATATCATCAGAGTCAAGAAAAGCTATATACTCTCCTGTGGCAAGTAGGATAGCGGAGTTTCTTGTCGCAGAAACACCTTGATTCTGCTCACTTTTGACGTATCTGATATCACAACTGATAAAGGATTTAGAGAAATTTTTTACTTCTTCTTCCGTGCGATCGCTTGAGCAATCATCAACTACAATTATCTCCCAGTTTGAATAACTCTGACTTGCAATTGACTCCAAGGTTTCCAGAATATATTTCTCTGAGTTGTAAGCTGGAATAATGATGCTGACTAACTTATTTTTCATTAACAGTCGTAAACTCCATAACATCAACATCCTAAAAAGATCTGTGTCTCAAGAGATCGATTTTAGAGTTTTACGTCGCCATGCTTCTAGCTGAAGGTCATAATCTCCAGCCTGTTCCGCTGGATAATCTCCGATTTCAATTTTTTCAATCACCTGTGGCAAAGCCTGAATGAAGGTTGCACCATGATCAGGGGGATGCAGTGTCCAGGCAAGCGGGGAGTTCATGTCAGCTCTGATATACTGGCTAGCTTGCAAAGCTTTGGACATGATGATTTCCCAGACATTTAAAGCACTCTTCTGAGTGAAATAGCTTAACCATTTTCGTTTCTGAGACATCCAACTAGGCTGA
>JBBRCV010000210.1:0-9901 GCA_038204505.1 Elainellales cyanobacterium | reverse complement strand
TGAGTCGTTTGACTCCTTCTACAAATGGATTGCCTTTGGCAGCAACGAGATCAGAACGAATAATCGACGACAGCAGCGCAAGCAAATCAAGTTCAACCATCTGGTTGCCAACTGTCTAATCTTCTACAACGTCGTTGAGATCAGTCGTATCCTCAATGAATTAATCCAAGAGGGACAGACCATTGAAGTGGAAGCAGTTGCTGCGTTAAGCCCTTACATTAGAGAGCATATTAATCGTTTGGGACGATACAGTTTAGACCTCAATCGCAAGCCCCCTGCCATCGACTACAGTGTTCCAGTCGTATCGTCTGTGTCGTCTGTCTAGTGAAAATCGCAAGAAATTGGCTTCTGTAATGTATGCTCTGAGGGCTTTTCAGGAGTTGTGATACCTAATTACCAGGATCGTTGCCATACGCCTAATTAGCTAACCTCCATGTAATAGTTTGTAGGACAGTGGTTTATCACCTTATCCCTTCCTATATCTAAGGAGTTTCAGCGCTTGACCTATCGCTACAATATTGGCTAAAACCCTGTTAGAATAGTGTTTACAGGCTTTTTTTAACTACTATTATTTGAAATCGAGTTTCAAGGTTACTAAGCTATCCACTAACCTGTTATTCTTTTACTGCGCCAGGTTTAGGAGAACGCACAGCATACAGAACAATTCCTAATTCAAAGGATGGACGGTAACCGTCCTGTTCATAGGTGAAGATCTGGCGCGCTGGTCCGATATTGAGAGCTTGCAGCGTTTTCCGCAGGCGATGGATAGCAACTTTGAGAGGGGAGTTGTGCTCGACCTTACCCTCAATCTGCACGCCATGCCGGATTCGCTTCTTGCCGTCAGCGTACTCAAATGCAAAAGCCTGCCGTTCCATTGCGTCGTAAGCTGTTACCGAATCCACTTCCTTTCTAAGTTTCCGGTTGGCATGTTTGTAATCACCATCTCGGATGATCACCTCTAATTTTTTCTCAGTCTGCTTTGCTAAGAATGCCAGAATTTCAAAATCTTTAGAATCAGGCTTGATAGCAATAAGGCGATCGGGTTTCTTTTCTCCCGGAATTTCTAGGAACACAGCTTTCTCTTTGGCTCGCTCCCAAAGATTATCTAAAAGTCTGGAACTAGAGCCACCAGCCTTCTCCATTAGGGCCGCCAGTGGGAGAAACTGTCTTCTTTTGACTCCCATCTGTTCTGCCATTGCTTCATGTTCTTCTATTGTGAAGCCTAACCCAATCGAAAGTTTAGGAGTCAGTACTTCCGCTTTGGTCGCAGTTTGAGGTTGTTGGAGTAAGGCAATCAGTCGGCTATAGGCTCTATCGGGATTGTCTTCAATGTCTAGCTTGTGAATCACATCGATAACACTTTTCTGCTCCTTCATCCGTGCAGTTTCTCGGACAAAAACCCGCAAATCATTATTGCTCTCACGCTGGGGATAGGAGGAAACGAAGATGAAACGGATATCTGTCCTTTGCGCTGTTACTTCGCGAATGACACCATCTCCCTGCCAGCGCTGCAATTCCCCCTCTTGTCCTTCAGGAGGAATGGGAGGAACATACAAAATATGATCGACAATGACAAACCTAACCGTAGGGTCAGTTTTACAAATTTGGATAGCTTCTTTGGCGTGTTGGGTAGCGACAATACGATCGTCAGAGAACCCTGCTTGACGCAGGCGTCGTTCATGCCGCGCTAACCAGGATTCATCGTCTTCTAAGATTAAGACCCGGAAATCAGGCATCGCTAGATCGCTAAAATAGTACTATACAGGCAACTCCGTCACTAATGTAACGCGTTCTTTCCAAGCGTCAACAGCTTTTTCAAATCGTTGAATTCCCTGGGAGTATTGCAGGGGATTCTTCATCATTACCACAGCAGATTGCCAGTGTTGCTGGACTTGCTTTTGCTCATCTGCGATCGTTACCACTGCATGACAGGCAACGGGTGTTTTCGCTCTCACTTGCTCAACTACCTCTTCCACTTTTACTAAACTCTGAGAGCCGTACTTAGAAGCTCTTAACTGTTGGAGGCAGGGTGCAATCTTCTCTTCGTATAAGTATTTTGGAGCAACAATCTCATTTTGTAAAAATCTAAGATTTTCTGGTTCCAGCGGCACGAGTTGACTAGCCTTCATCAGCAGAGACGATATCGACCAAGGAGCCTCAAAAGCGTCATGGGAACCTTGCCCAAAGCGTAAAACTCGATAGTTGCGTTTAATTTGATCAAAAGGTTTACCAGAAACCACCAAAACTGCTCCACTAAAACCCTTAGACCGAAAATTAGCCAGTGTTGATACAATTTGATTCTCGGCTATGACCAAAATGGTCTGCCGCAAGGGTTTCCAGTCGATGGGTTGGTTGACGGAATCAATGATTTGCCTGGGAACATCCAGCATAGAGGACAGCACGGTTGCTACGGCTATGCTGGCAGGGCTACCTTTAAGAGCCAAGATTGTTTTAGCTTCAAAGGGAGGTAATTCAACCGAGGCTGATTCAACAGAGACTCCTAGCTCGACTGCCAGATCAGAAGATGCGGCTGTAATGGCTGAGCGATCGCTCAACTGTTTTGGTCGGGATAGTATTTCGAGCAATTGGCTAATAGCTGCACTTGGCATGTCACTAGCACCAATAAGCTCCGACTCCTGAATCAGAGCTTGCTGCAACCTAGTAAATTGTTGCCAGTCAGGTTTACCATCTTGTAAACAATCTAGTGCTTCCAGCCAGTACAGGGGATCATCGGTTTTTGCCTGATTTTGAATAGTCAAGCATTCTTGACAAAGGCTGACGATGGCGGGCAAAACCTCTGGCTGCGGAAAGCACATTTTAGGTAGTAAGCTACGATTTTCTGCAACGTATTCAAATAATTCCTCAACATCATCGTCATAGACATCCAGAGGAGATGTTTGCCGCTGAATTCGGTGTACCTCTTCCCCTTTTCTGATACCAGGAGAACCAACCGCATTAAATTCAAATGTATATTGGGTCTTCAGTTTAAGTTTGCGCCACAGGTTTTCATTTCCAGTGTGGAACACAACTACATCAATTAAAGAAGGTAATTGATTACAAGGAATGCTCTTGCCCTGTTTAGAATTTGGAAAAAATAACCTACAGTCACTACTAGCGGCAACGACATAAATCTTACTAAAGCGCTTCGTGAGAAGCTTTGCCCATTCTGAGCCTCTGTTTCCTTCACAAATTACGCAGGCAATCAGAGTTTTTCCCTCCGTATTATTCATAGCTTTTTTGACTCCTTAAAGACTTTCAGAGCTTGCAATGATGAGAGTATTGCCTTTTAGGTAAATAACACCAGGTGCCATAAAGCCCACCTGGCTAATTGCCAAATGCCCCATAAGATTTACTAAAGCTGATCTGACGTGCCCTGCGGCAGGAGGATCAAGAACTTGATTTTGGCTTTCAGAACTGTCACTCCCTCGATCGTGGATAAAGCCATGCATCTTTTCAGTCATTACTTTTGACAGCTCTGTGCCAATATCGTGGCTGAACTGAATCTTGAGAATTCTACCTTCGTCTTCAAAAAAGGTAGATTCAACATCAGAATCTGTTGATGAGAATAACTCAAACAACACATCGTATAGAGCTTTACAAGAAGACCGAGCTATACGTCTTGATTGTAGGGGAAAAACTGGACTTTTAATCAGCGGATAGTTTTCCCAATTTAGGATACTGCTAGTTACGGCAGAAACATTTCCGTGTACGCGGTAGTACGCCATTAACACTAATAAATAGGCTGCTCCTGTTGAAATGTGATAACTAGAATTACCAGGATTATCAGTTTGTCCACAAAAACATTGTCCACACAGGCGTTTCAGCGACTCATGAATCTTCTCAATTGACTCTACAGATT
This sequence comes from Elainellales cyanobacterium, assembly GCA_038204505.1. Classification (GTDB taxonomy): domain Bacteria; phylum Cyanobacteriota; class Cyanobacteriia; order Elainellales; family Elainellaceae; genus Timaviella. Next base: position 6,042 of record JBBRCV010000210.1, on the reverse strand, counting down.
TCCACCAGTTATCAGGTGTTCTGGCAATCCCTAAAGCATCTTGAACCGTTCTTCGATACGATGTATTAATCTTATCTTTAACACCTAGATCAGAATACTTCCAGTCTCTAGGGAAATCATGTATTAAGGGAGAGAAATTTATGCTACCAAAATCTGGCTTTCTCGAAAACCACTCCTTTGAATCATTCCAGAGGCTATCTAAAGGGTGCTCTTCAATACCCAACCATTTCTTTAATTTCGGTGGTAAATTCCCGTATTGCGTATAGTATTCTTCAATCTCAGACTTTCTAAATGATTTGAGAGGATCAGAGTTATCTTGTGATACTGAATCCAATCCACCAAGGCTGATGTAAGCGATTTCTGATTGTATAGATAAACTCTGCCAATGTTTAACAAAATAGGTGCCAGAATCTTGAGTATTATCAAATCCCTCACCATAGTAAAAATCAACAAGAAGCTGGCATCGACAACCTTCTGCTAAAAATGGGGTCAGCCATTTCCGAATTGCTTCAGCAATAATGGCTGTTTGGCGCTTGTCATTTGGTTTAGGTAGTGTAAAGAAGCCCAATCCTCTAGATTCGTTTGAATTGGGAAAAGACAGCCCAATTGGTTTAATGCCATATTGGTGACCATTATTTGGGGTAGCTTGCACAAGAACATCAATGGAGTCATCAACAACAACAAGGACTCGATTACCTGTTTCTTTATTCCAGGTATAGCCTACTGTCTGACCATCTACAATAATATCAGTCAAATCAATCATTATTTATTCTCGTTAAAGATTATGCTTACTTTCCAGTATTCATTTTCCTTATTCTGTTCTGGACCATCTATTTCCAGAAAGTTATTTATTCGCTTCTGAAGCAAGTCATAAAAATCTCTGTCTCTGGTTCTAAGTTCTTTGTCCTCATCTTGAAATTCTGCACGATTAAATATAGAAACTTTGTTATTATCAAGCTCAATCCAAAGATAAGGTGCAGTTTTTTGGTCACACATGGCTCGGAAGGCATGATATGCAGCTTGCCAGAAACAGTGGTGAAAGCACAACACAAAACCTGTAGAACGAAACCAATCAGGATAACTTGACTCTGAATCTTCAGGAAGCCTCCATTGCAAGCTGTCCTTTGCTTTCGCAATAAAATTACCAGAATTTATAATCTCTTCCGCTTGATCACGCATCGTTCTATCAAGATTCTCTGTTTCAGCGGTTTCTTCTGCACGTTTGTAAGTTGCTCGTCTGAGAGCATGGATGAAGCCAATATCAACAAGATAGGACAATATCTCCTCATTCGTGTTAAATTCCCATTCCCGGAAGTCTGCTCCCTTACCGTCACAAATTGATTGGTTAGCACCAAGGTCAAAATTACCCGAAATGTTGATTAGAGACTTGAGGTGCCAGAGACAGTATTTGGCTTGAAGATTGAGATGATCTCTAGCTGGATCAAGCCAAACCTCAGAAATCAATCCGGCAGCTTGGTGAGCCACAAGAGCTGCTTGTTGTCTGCGACCTTCACTTTCAATTGCTTTATCCTGCTCTATGAGATGTGCGATCTCTTCATAAAGGCCTGTACCCTTGTAATATTTTAGAGCTTCTGTATCTCCATCAATTTCTTTTTCTATAAGACTTTGATGTTCTTCGGTAATCCATTCAGGTCCGTAGATGCAGACACCATGTCCAGAATAGAGCTGCTTTGAATTTATTTGATTTATGGGCGATATTGTTTGAGGGCTACTATCTTCAGTAACTCTTACCACATCGAAACATACAAAATAATCTCTCAAAACATCGGCGAAAATCTCGTTTGGTCCGCTTTTTCTGTTTTTTAATAGCAAATCCTGAGCTTTGGTTAAAGCATCTGCTCTTAGAGAGATTTTTAAGGTTTCAGAAACTGATTGAACAGTGGCATAAATCTTTAGATATTTCTCTTTAATGAAAATCTCAGGTATTTCCTCTGAGTCTGCCTTGTTCCAGGCTGTATACATGTAACAAAAGCCTGCAAACCAAAAATTATCAATAACCAGAGGAAAGTGAATTAGGTAACTACTGCTCAAGTCTTCGAGAGAAGAAACTTTGTGGATTAGAGATTGTTCAACGCAGGCAAACCATGACTGAAAAGTCTTTGTCCATTTTTCACCTGTAGAAAGCTTATCTCCGATTTTTTCTATATGATTTAGCCCTAAATTTCTAGCTATTGAAAGAAGTAAACTCTCTTTCTCTGTTGGGCTGGGATCTGGTTTTTTGCTAGCATGAATAAATAATGCGTTGATCAGATTGTCGAGGCTTTTTCCATCTCTAAATTCTCCTAATAATGACAGTTCTCCTAGCAACCAAGCTTCATATATCAAAGCACTAGCTGCAAAGCTGACTGGTATGTATTCAAACTCATAGCGCTTGACCAGCTTCTTCAAAATAATCTGAATAATCTTTATATCTTCCGTTAAAGGAGCCTCATCATTTACGCAAAATCTAGAATGATAGTCATCTAGCTTTCGCATGTCCTGTTTTAAATCATTTGATCTAAGACCAGATGATTCCTCAAATTCGTGATCTCTTGACTCCCAATCCACGCTTTGCCAGTCAATTTTTAGATTCTCCGCATTGTCGTACAATCGCTTTAGATCATCGATGTAGGATTGACCGGAATATCCTTCTAATAGCGGATCGTACACAAAGGGTTCAAAGACCCTGACCTGATTACTCGTTTGATCAGGATCATTCAACAGCATTTCAAACAGCAAAAATTTCGGACGATCTTCATCGCTTAAATGCCCCCCCCTCATGTACTCACCTGCTCTAGCATCAGTGAGCGAGAAGAGGGATAGGGATTTCTGAACCTGCTCAGAGTACTTAATAAACCGTGGCTTGGAAGTCATAGTCGGAGTACCTATGTAGGAGCGATTGTCCAGCGCGTATCTAGAGCTATTTTTAACTCCCATCGTAAGTGATCTCCGTTACATAAGCCCTTGATTTCCAAATTTCTTTATTTTGAGGGTGACATGAGTTAAGGATACAAGACTTGTCAGGCTCATCGATCGTTTCCAAATATACAGAATCGAGGAATCATTGTTAGGCTGAAACGCAAAGTAAGGAGCCATTATCAAACAAGTTTTACAAAAAACACGAATTGCTTCCAGTCCTTATATCCGTCCATCTATTTCACCGAAAGGCTTACAGTACAAGCAACTAAAGCGCTATATATTTTTATTCCCAAAGAAGTCTCTGGACAGTGTCGGTAAGTTGCAAAGATGAATTTCCTTATTGCGGTAAAAGTACTCATGCCAGTTGCAATTCGGATCTTTCCGGTTGTAGTCGTCATAGACGGAACGTGCCAACAGAGCATCGCCTCCTAAGCAATGGGTAAAACAAGATTTGTTACGACAGATAGAGTGGTCATACGCTAGTATAGATTGATGAAAAGGTGAATTGGGTTCTAAGGCTCTTCGATAAAGTTTTTCAATAGACTCTGTTTGAATGTTGCCCACAGAAAAGTCGCTATAGTTTGCTTGAGTAAGTGGTTCACATCCACCAACGACGAAACCATCTGCCGTAATTCTTAGGGCATGTCTCCAGTATTCTGGAATCAGTTCTGGTCGTAGAACAATCTTGATATCGGCATTGACAGCGATCGTTTGATAAAGGTGTCCATATTGATCCTGGCGAATCTGATCGGGTTTGAGCCAGCCGCGATCGATTAGAGAGGGTAAAAAAGCTGCACAGTAAGCACATAGCTCTACCAGTAGCGTCACGGGATGACCAACTTGTAATGGTTCTAAGGATGCGCTTAAGCTTTCCAGAAATTCAACCATGTCACTCTCGCGGAGCTGATAATTCTGCATCTTGACTGCCATCAGAGGTCCAATATCAAACCATTGCACGCCTAACTTAATCATGTGGTGAATCATACGGATAATCGAATCATCATTAAACCGGGTGAGCGTCGTGGCTACTATAATCCGTTTCGCCAGATGTCGTTGCAGTGCGGTCTGCAAATTTGACAATACCTGGTCGTATCTGCCCTGCCCTCGAATTTGATCATGGTCATGACGATCGCCATCAATCGAAATGTCCAGATAATCTAACTGGATGCGTTCTAGATCATGAGCAAATTCTGCGATTCGTAGCCCATTGGTGACACCACCAAACTTGATCGTTGAGTCGCGCTCTCGGAGTTGGGCAAGGTTCTCAAATAGCGGGATAGAGCGGTTAGGAGTCAAAGCATCGCGGTCTGTCACACAAATCAAGCGGGTTCCCAAATTTTCGATCATTTCCGTTGTGGTTTCGAGCAATTTAGGAATGGGAGTTAGAGGGCTGCTCATACTGCCGTTTTCGTAGCCTAGGAAACAATGCTGGCAGTTCATCCCGCAGGTATTGCCAATCCCAATTTCTAACTGGATGGGTCTAGCAACTGTTCGCAACATTTCATAAAGCTGTTGACCTGTGATAGCTTTGCAGCCAACATCACGCCACCATTTCACAATCGGAATATTCTCTCCAGCGAGATCGCCGGCTAATGGATAGATACCACCCTTACTGCACGCTAACGACATTATGATCCTTCTTTACTTTCAACATTTAGAAATACCTGTTAAAGTCCCGATATATCTCCGCATGGATATGGAATGGTAGCAATATATCCCCATCCGCAGTAGCACCTTTAACAGGGTCCTGACTATGTTGAGTTTCAAATCGCCGAGTTTTCATTTTGTAAAAGTCTCATCCCTGCTAAGTGAGGTGTAGCAAGCATCCTGCCAAGTTTTCAGAAATTTCCCCTTGTAATTCCGGTTACAAAGGAAACAAGGGTCTACGCTACTCAAACCCTTGATTTGCAACGATCGAGCGGAAGTATCAAGTTTGCATTAAGCAGCGATCGTTGTAACTTGAATACGATCTGAGCTTCCACCGTCCAAAGTGAAAAAATTTGATGCGCCGCGCAAAGGGCTAGCGCGGTAAAAACCAAAGGGCTAGAAAGTACTTGGGGCACGACAGACAACCCGAAAACCGAGAGTGAAGGCCGTGAAGCTAGGCAAATTGTCGATGCGAGAAGCAGAACGGCAATACTTTGGATAGTGATACCAAGAACCACCACGTAGTACATGGGTATTATTTTTGTTCTCGTTTAGCCAGGCGCTGCCATCTGTGGGTGCGTCTTCATAATTGTTATGCCAGTGATCCTCACACCACTCATAGATGTTGCCGTGCATGTCACACAGACCAAAGGCATTGGCAAGACCAAAGTGATCCACAGAAGTGGTCTGCTGGCGGGAATCACCATTCGGTCCGTTGTTATAGGTGTAGTTGCCGTCGTAGTTTGCTAAGTCGGTTGTCAGGGTTTTGCCGAAGTAGAAGGGTGTTTGGGTGCCGGATCGACAGGCATACTCCCATTCAGCCTCAGTGGGGAGACGATAGTTACGCCCAGTTTGTTTTGACAGCCGAGCACAAAACTCTGTTGCATCATTCCATGATACCCGCTCTACCGGATGGTTCTCACCCTTAAAATTGGCTGGGTGGGAGTTGATTTCCTGATTGACTGGAGCTAGATTGGCGATCGCCCCCCACTGAGCTTGAGTAATTGGGTACATTCCGATAAAAAATTCTCTCAGTGCCACCTCATGTTGCGGACTTTCATTGTCCAATCGCTCCGCTTCGGTTTCTGGAGATCCCATTAAAAACCTGCCGCCAGGAATCTCTACCATGTTTAACGAAATACCACTACCTAAATCTTCGGCATAGTATCGGCTCCGGCGTTCCTGGTAATGAAGATTGATCCGATATTTTGTATCTAGGGAATTACTCATAAGAATCAGGGTTTTGGAGTGATCGGGCAACGGTTCGGCAACGCCTACTAAGCTGACCGACCTGGTTTATTTTTGGATGCTGTCACCGACATCTCCGGAGCAGGGCTGGACTCTTCTTCGACACACCCGACAGATTCCCATCTGCCAGTTCTGGTACAGAAGAGTGCTCGCGGCACGACAAACAACCCGAAAACCGATGTTGTTGTTGCGCTCGTCCGGACGATTGTTGTTGCGATAAGCAGAACG
>JBBRCV010000209.1:0-9987 GCA_038204505.1 Elainellales cyanobacterium | reverse complement strand
GCATTGCCCCAACCACCGTTTTCCCTTGAAGCAAAAGTAATAAAAACTGCCGCCAGTCTTGACTTAACAAATCAATGTGCTGGAGCAACACCAACCCCTTCGCACCAATCAGCGCCCCCACCAATCCTCCGACAATGACAGAAGTACGCTGAGAAAAGGCGATCGCATCTGTTCTGACATTTCGCAGCATCAACCGAAAAGCCACAGCATACGCCAACGACTCAAATAGCAGATGCGGATGAATCCTCAATTCGCCAAGCCAGATGTAGACAGGAAACTGCACCAGTTCTATCCTTGAGCTTTGAAAGAATCCAATTGACAACAGTTGTAGCTTAAGAAGGCTAGTTCCTTTACCATCTCCTCACATCTCTTCAACATTCTCAGAACCTTCTCTGCCTGCTTCCGACTACTCACCCCGTTCTCGATAAGCTAAAGTTGTCTCAGTGTTAACACTCACCAACCTCTCTAAGATTTATGAACGCAGCGGGTAAAGTGTTGCAGGGCGGCAAATATAGCCTCGATCAACTGCTTGGCGAAGGTGGCTTTGGCATCACCTACAAAGCCACCCATCATTATTTGGGTCAAACGGTTGTAATTAAAACCCTCAATCCGGCAAATAAAAATCATCCGCAGTTTGCAAAGTTAGAGCAACAGTTCCAAGATGAGGGGCGGCGGTTGGCGGTGTGCGTTCATCCTAATATTGTGCGCGTCAACGACTTTTTTATCGAAGAGGGTGTGCCTTATTTAGTGATGGACTACATCCCAGGTGAGACGTTAGAAGCAGTCGTTTTCCCAGATAAGCCGCTGCCAGAAGCGATCGCCATTCACTACATTCGTCAAGTCGGCGCAGCACTGCAAGTCGTCCACCAGAACGGGTTGCTTCATCGAGACATTAAGCCCCAGAACATCATTTTGCGGCAAAACACCCAAGAGGTTGTACTGATTGACTTTGGCATTTCGCGGGAGTTTACCCCTGGTGTGACCCAAACCCACACCAGCATGATTTCCGAGGGCTATGCCCCCGTTGAACAATACATTGCCCACCAACAACGAACGCCTGCGAGTGATGTTTATGGGCTGACGGCGACACTGTACGCGCTGCTGACGGCACGAGTTCCGGTTGCGTCAATTCTGCGCGATCGCCAAACCATGCCCACGCCTGCCGAATTGCAGCCCTATCTCAGCCCCGAAGTGAACCAAGCCGTCATGAAAGGCATGGCGATCGATGTTCACTACCGCCCTCGAACGATCGAAGAATGGCTGTCTATGCTGCCCGACTATGCGCCCATGGCAGGAGAACCCATCACCCAACCGCCTAGCCTTTTGCCTGCCAGTCCTCCGACTGCGCCTACTGTGGCAGTGAGTCCTCGCTACGCCTCTTATTCTCCCAGGGGTTCTTCTCCCAATGGTTCTTCTCTCAATGGTTCTTCTCCCAATGGTTCAGCGTCGCCTATCGCACCTTATGTTCCTCCAAACGTCCCCACAAACCTGCCGACTATAGTAGGGCTTGCTGCGACTGCCAACCCTCCAAGCAAGAAAAAATCGGAGGGTTGGAGCTTTGCATTTTTAGGACTTGTGGCGATCGCCAGCATTGTCACTGCTGCTGTTGGAGCCGTCTGGTTTCGCTCTCAGCAATTTGCCGACCTACCTACTCCTTTCCCCACTGTATCGGCTACTCCCTCCCCCGAACTTTCGCCCTCGCCTTCTCCCAAGTCCTCTCCTTCCCCCGAATCTACGCCTTCGCCTGAACCTTCGCCTCAACCCTCTCTATCGATCGATGAGATTCAGCCCATCGAACCCATCAAGCCTGATAAACCCCGTAAGCGCGATCGCCAGAGCGATCGCCCTAGCAACGACAACGGCTCCAACTCTTCCAGTGGCGGTCGCCGCAGTGTGCGTGGAATCGCTACAGGCACGTCGCAGCAAGAGGTCGAGGCGCTTTTAGGAAAACCTGATAGTGTGGACGATAACGCTTATTGGGAAAATACTCGTTCTGCCCGCTATGACGTGGTTCCTGAGCAGGTGAGTTTGGGTTACATCTACGACAAGGGGAGCGATCGCCTGCGGCAAACTGAGGCTTCGTTTGTTCAGTCGGTAGATGATTTGACGATGCGAGTCACCCTGAATGGCATGCTGTCTAACAGGTTAACTGAGGAGATTGAGCGAGGGCTAGCGGCTGTGCACGATCGCCAATCTAATCAGTACGATTTTCGGGTTGGATCGCTCCAAGGAGTCGTTCAGCGGAATGCTCAAGACCGGGTTTATATGGCAGTGTGGGAGGAGGGATTACATTAATTTTGTAGTAGGGATAGCGCCTCCGTGCCTATCCTTTGGATGCATTGCGTAAGTTTTGGGTGGGTGCATTGCGTAAGTTTTGGGTGGGTGCATTGCGTAGATTCGGGTAGGCACGGGGGCACTACCCTTATTGATTTTTTGATCTTTATTTTTTATTTGCTAATGCCAACACTATATGTTGCTGTGACTAATCATGGCTTTGGACACGCTACTCGGATGGCGGCTTTGGTTGCCGAAATTCAGCGCCTTTGTCCTGAAATTCTGATTATTTTGGCGACTACAGCTCCTCGGTGGCTGCTGGATTCTTACATTCAGGGAGACTTTATCCATCGTCATGCGGCGTTGGATATTGGCATTATTCAGAGCGATAGCGTCACGATGGATCAGGAAGCAACGCTGGCAAAGTTGAAGCAGTTTCGGGCTGAAGAACAGGCGATCGTTGCCCGTGAGGTGACGTTTCTTCAGCAAAACCGGGTGGATTTGGTGCTGGCAGATATTCCGCCTTTAGCAACAACAATCGCCCATGCCGCCAAAGTGCCTTGCTGGATGATTAGTAACTTTGGCTGGGATTTTATTTATCGTCCATGGGGAGGCGAATTTGTGGAAATGGCAGATTGGATTGTCGCAAAATTTGGTGCATGCGATCGCCTGTTTCGGTTGCCCTTTCACGAGTCTATGAGTGCTTTTCCTCACATTACCGATGTCGGATTAACAGGAGGATTTCCCTACTTTTCATCTGCCGAAATGCGAGAGAAGTTTAGAATTACCTCACCTGTCGAAAAAACTATTCTGCTAACGTTTGGCGGCTTGGGGCTAGCCGAAATTCCCTACTTAAATACTCAAAACTTTCCCGATTGGCAATTCATTACCTTCGATCGCCAAGCTCCTGATTTACCTAACTTAGTCAAAGTAACGGGCGGTCAATATCGCCCCGTAGACTTCATGCCGCTGTGCCGCGCCGTAGTCTCTAAACCGGGATACAGCACCTTTGCCGAAGCCTGCCGTATGGACACGCCGATCATTACCATCACCCGCGAAGACTTTGCCGAGTCGCCTGTGCTGCTTGCTGGAATTCAAGACTGTCATCCCCATCAAATCCTGACACCGGATGAATTTTCTAAGGGCGATTGGCAATTTTTAGATCAACCATTTCAGCCGCCTCGAACGGATTGGCGACCTGAGAGAAATGGCAATGGGGCGATCGCGCAAGCCGTGATGGATTACTTTCAGTAAGAGCCATTTAGGGCGTTGCATACCATTTAGGGCGTTGCATAATATTGCTATGAATTGAGGCTAAATCTGAGGCAATGTCCCGAATGAGGAAAGGCTGAAACACTTAATTCGATTGTTACGGCACTCCCTCAAATGCTGGGATGTCCCGCTTCCTCAATGATTCATAGCATCATTCAGCAACGCCTTTTTGAGAGATTACCAGAATGTCGAAACAGGGGCTTTTTGTAGGATTAGTAACGCTTGATATGGTGTATCTGGTGACAAATCTACCTCAGTGCAATCAAAAAATTGTTGCGTTAGAAGACTCGATGACCGCTGGAGGACCCGCCACCAATGCCGCCATTACCTTTAGCTATTTAGGCGATTCGGCAACCTTGCTAGGTGCAATAGGGAAGCATCCTAGCCGCCAGCTTGTGTTGGCAGATTTGCAAGCTGTGGCGATCGCCGATCTAATGCCCAACATTACTCAAGCGATCCCCATCTCCTCAATTTTGGTCACTCAATCGACTGGAGAACGGGCGATCGTTTCCCGCAATGCTGTCCAAGCCCAAGCTCCGGTTACTGCAATTCCGGCTGATATTTTGCAAGGGATGGAGATTGTTCTAATTGACGGACACCAAATGGCTGTAGGGCAGGCGATCGCAAGGCAATCAAAAGCTCAGAAAGTTCCAGTCGTGGTGGATGGAGGAAGTTGGAAAGCTGGCTTTGAGGAAGTTCTGCCCTATGTAGACTATGCCATCTGTTCGGCAAACTTTCACCCACCGCACTGCTCCACCTTGACCGAAGTGTTCGACTACCTGACCGCCTTGAATATTCCTCACATCGCCATTACCAATGGCAGTCAGCCGATCCAATATCTCCACCAAGGCATTATGGGAGAAGTTTCCGTCCCCACAATTCAGCCCGTTGATACATTGGGAGCAGGCGATATGTTCCATGGAGCCTTTTGTCACTTTATTCTGCACACTGATTTTTTGGATGCTTTGACTCAAGCGGCTGACGTGGCGGGGCGATCGTGTCAATCCTTTGGAACGCGACAGTGGATGGACAAGTGGATGAACAAGTGAGATGCCCTGCTGTCCAGCGTCAACTAGATCAGGGAGGACAGGTAAGACTTGACCTCAAGCGACATCCTTTTATAATTAGCTCGGCAAAAGTACAGAGATTGGGGAAATTAAAGTGGAAGCATTGCAAGCGATGACAGAGCAGCCCGTAGCAGAAATTTTGGCGATCGCCCGTGCTTTGGGCTGGGGAGCCTCCAAGATTTTACGGTCATACTATCGGGGCGAACCGAACCAAGACGGCACAGCGCGCAATTTAGGAGTCCAGGACAAAAAAGATGGCCCTGTCACAGCCGCAGACTTAGCTGTGAATGAATATGTGCTGAACAAGCTGGAAGCTATCTTTGGCGAAAACTTTGGCTATCTCAGCGAAGAAACTTATAAAACTACTCGTGAAGCCATTCCTCAAGACTGGGTTTGGATTCTTGATCCGCTAGATGGCACCCGCGACTTTATTGATAAAACGGGCGAGTATGCCTTTCACTTGGCGCTGACTTACCAAGGTCGTCCCGTGTTGACCGTGGTGGCTTGCCCTGAACTTGAAAAGCTTTACTACGCCACCTTGGGCGGCGGAGCATTTGTGGAAACGCCTGATGGAGTGAGCCGTCAGATTCATGTATCAGATGGCGATCGCCTCCAAGACTTAGGGGTTGTGGTGAGCCGTACTCACCGCGACGATCGCTTTAATGCTCTGTTGCAACAACTCCCTTGCCAAAAACTGATTTACGTCGGCAGCGTTGGCGGAAAAATTGCCGCCCTCGTCGACCAACGCGCCGATGTTTACATTTCCCTGTCGGGCAAATCTGCCGCAAAAGATTGGGACATGGCAGCCCCAGAGCTGATCCTCACTGAAGCGGGTGGACGCTTCACCCACGAGGATGGCTCCCCGCTTTTATACAATCAAGGTGATGTCAGCCAATGGGGATGCCTCATTGCTAGCAACGGTCATTGCCATGATCAGCTATGTGCCGACGCAACCCGGATCTTGGCGCAAATCGACCAGACGTAGAAGCTTAAAGCCCCTCGTTCTCAGCTAGAGGCAAAGGTTATGCCTGAGAAGCTGGGCACGAGGGAATGTTCTAGAACAGCGCCAGACTTAAGAGAATTAGTGCTGGAAATCATCTGATACAAGCGACCAATCCTACATATCCTTTTGTCGTTAAGTAGATGAGCGAACATACGGACTCTTTAAATCAGTAGGTTTTTTGTAAACTCAGTATAAAGTATCACTTAGCGTGGAGACATCTACGTATATCACGCATATTCTGGATTCATAGAGGCATAAGTGGATACACGGGTTCAGCCCAAGCTCCATGACTTCCTAAATACTCTTCCTACGTCATACACAAAAATTATGAAACTACAAATCGCTTCTACCCTATCTTTGATCGCTGCCACTTTGACCTCGGTAACAGCTCCGGCTCAAGCATTCACTGGCTTCGCTTTTACTACCGACTATTCCCCTAAACCCGCTGATCCCAAAAAAGATATCACGCTGGAGTCTGTAATCATCAAATCGACTGGTGAAAAGGTTAGCCATTTTGAACTCGTGAATGGAGCAAAAATCATTACCAATGGAACAACGCTAGGTCCTGGTAGTTCTGATCGGGGAGATTTGGCGACAGGGCAAGCTCACGTAGAAAAAGCAACTTCTAGCAGCGTAATCGGTAGCCTTGGCAACTTGAACCTGAACAATATTATTGATACTGAAGACAATCTGGGAGAATCAGTCATTGATGTTTATTTCAAGAATGCTGTTAAACGCTTCTTCTTCTTTGAGCGGGGAGCAAATAGCGACCTGAAGGTTGATGCACTGGACAAGAATGGAAACGTGGTGAGTACCCATACTATTACTCGCGATTTGTTCCAAGGTAAAAAGAATGCAAACCTGACAGGTTACAGCATTGACACCACAGAAATTAGTGGAGCGCAGAAGGTTGGTAGCTATGGTTTAGAACTAGGTTACAAGGTGGCTGGGCTACGCTTGTCTAGCAATAATGCAATGAATGGTCCCGACTATAAGGTGGTTGCAGCTAAGGTTCCTGAGCCTACAGCGATCGCGGCTTTAGGCGTAGTTGCTGGTGTTGCAGCACTGTCTCGTCGCAAGAAAAATCAAGCGGCTATGTCTGCACAAGCTGTATCTGCACAGTAAGTTACAGCAAGTTACAGCCAGTCATTGTTAATCGAGGTTGATCAGTTATTAATTCATGGAATTTGGAGGATGCCTAAAGGTTTAGGCATCCTCTTTTTCATTAGGATAGGTGAGATCATTAGGGTAGATGCGAGGCGAGTTAGTGGCGATCGCGCTCTAAATCATAGATTACTTTTTCGACGTACCAATCTGGTGCTTTACCGGGGTATTTAACGGTGGCTTGGCTGATCAGACGGTCAGCAACTCGTGCATCTTCGTGGAGGCGGCGGAGAAGTTTGCGGTGGAGTTTAGGGTTAGCTCGTGCGGCGCTAGTTGGTGCAGCCAATCGTCTGTTAGAGGTGCGCTTATTGGATGGACGGTTGCGTTCGTGGAGTGTTGTTAATGCGACACCAATCCCGGCGCTACCCAGGGCGGCGATCGCCAACACAGCGGCTCCGTTAACCTCCTGAACTTCTTCGGTGTTGGGGCGAGTCAGTTGCATGAGTGTTTCGGTTTTGGGGGCAGGCATTGCCTCAACCGCTAGAACGCTACCGACGATTCCAGCCAGCAGTAGAGAGATCGGGTGAGTGAATTTGGCTAGCGAGACAAGATGAGGCATTGTAGGTTAATCCTGAGGAGGATGGTTATCGATATTTTCAAGTATGGCGGATGGCTGTGACGTTAGCATGGCGATTTTGCCAAGCGCAATTGTCGAGCGTTTTAATAGAATTGTTTTAATAAAATATAAGGCTACCGTTGAGTCGTAAAATTTGCTGCTGTGAGGCTGCTCGGTTTTTTGAGGGTGGCGAACAATCCGCCGTTGCCTAAACCTGCGATCGCCCCATTTTCGTTGTAGAACAATCTCCCTTGTGAACGAACGTAAGTGATGGAGGCAGTGCTGGATTCGGCTTCGGCAAGGCTCGTCACTGTGGCGAAGCTGACTTTTTTGCGAACTGCGGTAAAGGTAGTGCGATCTAAGATCATGCGATCTTGGCGGGGAGCAAAATCGAGGAGGCGATCATGCCCATCTGCTGCGTTAAAAACTGCTTGGGTATCGAACACAAAGCTATCTTTTCCGTCTCCTCCGCTCAATACATCTTTGCCGACACCACCAGAAATTATATCGTTGCCTGCAAGTCCAGTAATACTATCATTTCCGGCGTTACCGCTGAGTATATTTGCTTTGTTGCTACCGATAATGCGATCTCTCAGGCTCGTTCCCCGAACATTGGTATAGCCTGCGATCGTTCCTGTTAATTTGGGTGAACTTTTGACGGTCAGTTGACCTTTCGCTAAGTTGACTTCAATAGCGGCGCGAGTTTCTTTAGAACCATCCACTTCTCCGGTATCGCTAGAGGTCGATCGTAAGAGAACAAGGTTGACTTGATTGAGCAATACCGCCGCGCTACTGGCACCGCTGTTAACTGCCACGAAGTCTAGTTTGTTATCATTATTAAGATCGCCCAAGGCTAGGCTCGATGGTTCTATGCCCACTGTTGATTGGACTTTGGCTGGAAATTCACCCTTACCGTTGCCTAACCAAACCGTGGCTAAGCCCGTCCTAAAGTCGGGTGTGACGATATCGAGATTGCCGTCGCCATTAAAATCTGCCGCTTGGATTGAGAGGGGTTTGCCGTTATCTGAAAGCTCCAATCGGCTCTTGAATGCACCTTCACCATCGCCCAACAGGACTGAGATATTTTTGCCGCTGGTTGAAAGATTAGAGACAACCACGTCTAGCTTGTCGTCATTATTAAAGTCACCGATCGCCGTAGCACTGGGCGCAACGCCCGGATTGCCAACAGAATAACTAGTAGGACTACGAAACTCGCCGTTGCCTTTTCCTAGCAATACGGTAATGGAGTCAGCGTAGAAGTTGGCAGTGACAATATCGAGGTTGCCATCGCCGTTGAGGTCGCCTAGCGAAACGGAGTAGGGCTGAAGTTTATCGCCGACTTTGACGCTGTTGCTCTGGCTGTTGCTCTGGAAGCTGCCATTGCCTTGGTTGAGCAAAATGGAAACGTTGGTTTCGCCAAAGTTGGCAACAACTAGATCTGATTTACCATCGCCATTCAGGTCACCAGCGGCGATCGCATTAGGCTGATTGCCTACGGTCAGGGCTGTGCCACTGCTGAAGGTGCCGTCACCGTTGCCCAGTTGAATTGAGACTCGATCGGAATTGCGATTGGCGATCGCCATATCTAGTTTTCCATCGCCATTAAAATCCTTTGTCACTACGGCGACAGCGCTGGAACCACCCGATTCAGAGAGAACGGCATCTGAAAAGCCACCGTTGCCATTGCCCAGAAATACTGCCAAGTTATTGCTCAACGCATTCCGCAACGGCACCCCTAAATCTAGATTGCCATCGCCATTAAAATCTCCCAGCACAGAGGCGATCGCCTTGCCACCAAGGGGTAGGTCGGCGGTGATGAAGCTGAGAGCGGAGGGATTGCTAATGTCGGTCATGGGTGATGCACGAAGAGGAGTAGAAAAGTAATGGAGCGATGGAAGCATGAACTCCGAAAGTGTAGACGCTAATCTAGATTTCGCATCACTTTATTGCAGAATGTATTTTGTTACAGAAAGCATTAGAGGATTATATCTAGTAGCGTGTCAAGCCTAAAGTAGTGGATCTAGGGAGCAATTCAAAATGCAAAATTAGAAATTCAAAATGTCTGACGGCAAGCAAGCTGCAAAATGTACCGCTTTGGACTGCCATTCAGTTTGAACTTTGAACTTTGAATTTTGAACCCATCAAATTAAGCTAGACACGCTACTAGTGAGATTTTAATTATTCTGCACATTTAATTTTTTGCTGGGAACTCTATTCTCTATCTACCTTGAGAGCCTGGGAATTTTACCCTATGAAGCGTGTTCCGCCCTGTCGTCCCGTTGTGTCAGTCTTGCTTTGGTTTCTTTTGGGCTTTGCTCTCGTTAATTTGATTACCTGCAATTAATCTCTTAATGCAGTAAATTTTGTGTGCGCGATTTGCAAACTCTATACTAAGTGCAGCCCTCTTCAAAAAGATTGTAGATATAAAAGATTATGGATATCCTAGAGATTCTGCAAGCAGACTACCAACGTTTTCCCAAAAATCAGACCTATAGCATTTATGCAGAAGATGTCTATTTCAAAGATCCTATGAGCGAGTTTCGGGGACGCGATCGCTATCAACGCACGATCCAATTTATCAATACCTGGTTCACCAACCCCAGGCTTGATCTTCATAAAATACAGCGCAATGGCAACCAAATTCGCTCGGA
>JBBRCV010000208.1:0-9993 GCA_038204505.1 Elainellales cyanobacterium | reverse complement strand
TAAAGTTGAGAATCCAATCGAGGGGATTTCTCTAGTATCTATTTTCTTTGATTAATGGATCAGCCCTGCCCCAGAATGGGGGATTTAGGGGGCTGATAAGTTAATGCATCCCATTGGGGTTTTATTTTCACGCAACTCCCTTACTTCCTGGGGCTACTTTTTGGATTTTTGTAAGTTGTGATTAAAAGAGTAGGCACAGAAAATCCGCCTACTCTTTCATTTCTTTAGCCACAACCTGATATTCCAGAAGCCCATCATCATGATCAAACAAGGCTTGACAACGCAACTCTTGGTGCCGAATCCCCTTCAGCGCTTCTACAGAACAATCTGCTGTCGGGTTCTCTGGCGTAAGCATTGCACAAGTAGCTTGCAACCGAACGCGATCTTCATCTGGCAGCAATGAATAAAAGTTGGAACCAACACCGCTTTCATCACCAAAGCAGTTTCCAAAAAGATGATTAGCAAAAGTCAGCGTCCCATCGGGCAAAAACCGAAAAACTAAATCTGTAGTTGCATCAACGATCGCCGTATACGCTGCATAGGTCGATTCTAAAACCGACTGAAGATTAACTCTGGCGCTGATTTCACGAAAGCTAAGGACAGCAAAACTTCCTAACTCCTCGCCCAAGCGCAAGGTCGATTGAACCGGAAGATATTTTCCCGACTGCTGCTTTAAAGAACACTGAAATGACTGCGGAATTTTTCTCTCTCTTAATGAATCAAGAGCCAGCAGCACCTTCCGTAAATCGGCATCATGCACCAAATTAAGAATACTCTCACCCATTAATAATTCAGGCGGATATCCCAAAATATGACCAATAGAAGGAGAAGTCCAGAATACATGCGCCTCAGAGTCGAGTTGGATTAGCAACTCATCGCTTTTCTTCAACAGCGCGTCCCATTGAGCATTACTCTCTACTAGCGCCTGACGAGCCTGGTAACGGGGCGTGACATCGTTAATAACTTCTACTAACTCAGCACCACCGACCCGATTAGATATAAATATTTGTCCCTTGGAGGATAGCCAAACGACTTCATTTGATTTATTAATAATTCGATAATCGACCTCAAAGCTTTGCCCACTCTCAGCCGCAGCGTGAAGCACCCTTTGAATGGGCTGTCGATCATCGGGATGAACATGGGATAAGAAATCGAGATATTTCCCCTGGAATTCTTCTGGCTCTAATTGATAGAGATGCTCTAAGCCGGACGAAAACTGAACTTCCATGCGGCGCAAGTCCCACACCGCCATCGGTAAGTTCAACTGGTCAGCCGACATCATGAGATTCGATCGCTGGTGAAGCAGAACCAGCCGAGACTGGTCGCAGGTCACAGGTTGTTGAG
The DNA here is from genome assembly GCA_038204505.1 of Elainellales cyanobacterium. Classification (GTDB taxonomy): domain Bacteria; phylum Cyanobacteriota; class Cyanobacteriia; order Elainellales; family Elainellaceae; genus Timaviella. The sequence continues at coordinate 8,649 of JBBRCV010000208.1, read as the reverse complement.
GCATAGTGAAACCCAGAATAAGCCCAAAACACAAATGACAAAGCGCCGATACAAATAAATAAAGCAACCGGATAAAGATTGCAGACATAATATTAGATCGGATTGCCAATTGCATCCGATCCTTAATACGAGCGTAAATTCAATGAACAGGACAAATATGATCTATCTGCCCATAAATTTATTTTTTAGTGACCACTTGAAAAATCAACCGTAAGATTTCTTCGACCGATTTGCCTTTAACAGTCTGTAATTGGACAAATAACTCGGAAATCAACTGGCGATCGCTCAGACTAAAATCGCCATAGTCGCCGCTATCGAACCCCGCCTGCACTTTCGTACAAAGGTTATAAAACCACCGAGCCAGCACCTGTGCCGAGTGCTCGGTTGAAAACTCCCACCGCTTGGTATCAAACTCCAAAATTAACTTACCGCTAGCAGTCGTCAGGGTATACTTTCCTCCTCCTTCTGGCTCCGACAAATACCAGAGCGATCGCGCCCCATAAACCTTCTGGCTAAAGTCGCGGAACTGCCGCAGCAACGGCAAAATTTTGAGAGCTTGAGAGCGATTGACAGCCAGCGTCGTCTTGCCCCTAGTCTGCTCTACCCCTTGCTGTAGCGGATTGACAGCATGCACTACCGCCGCCTTCATTGCTAAAGCCGCATTCACCGCTTCCACTTGCCACAACGCCTCAGACAACTCCCCTTTTTCATACAAGCAACTGGGATAGTCATAAATTTTCATTTCAACGGGCTGTAGCGTCTGGGGGTGCAGCACCTCCACATGCAGCGATACTTGAATCAGCGGCTTTTCACCCGGTTGCGGATTGTAGTCATAATCTGGCGGCGGCTGATCTAAGCGCACGAGCTTTAGATATCGCTGCTCCTTCGTCCGCAAATGAGTCAGGCAAAAAACATTACCCTCATAAAACACAAGCGCTCCATTGGTGCCTTCCTTCCATTTATAGGTATGTCCTCCTGGCACAAAGAAGAGCTTCCCTAGATATTTTGTGCCACTCTCCGACGATTTACGTCGCCGCCGAATGTAGACGTAAAGCTGAGGCGGCGTGATCTCAGAACTGTTGCGCCGTCGGTGGGAAATCCCTTTAAGAAATACCTCGGTCAAGGCATTTCGCCTCAGCACTTCTCCGCCCAGTTCTTGACGTAAATCATTCTCTAGACGAATGAATTCCGACATTTTTTTGAACTGCGTCGGCTCCAATCTGCCGACCCAAGCCGAAAATAAATCGATTTGTTTCTGGGGAGATAGCTGCTGAACTTTTTGAAGAATTTGCGCTTTAGACAATCGCAACTCAGAGAGGTCTGCGCCAGATAATAGCTCTCTAGCGGCGGGCTTTGAAGACCTAACAAGTTGATCGGAGGCGGATCGAGAGGGTTCTGCCATAGCATGTGAATGAAAAACAGCACGAACTAAAAAAATTGATGAAATGCTATGACCCAGATCACAGACTTTACTGTTGGACTGCGATATCTTTCTGAATGGTAGGGATCATCTCTATGAAAGTAGCACACCTTTTTTAGGTTTAAATCGCTAGAAATTAAGTAATTTTGAAATAAGCGATACCAGTGTTGATGAAAAGCTTCAGTAGTCAACCTTGTAGCTCTGAAAGATACGCAAGTTTTTAATATGAAGTTTTTGAAAATAGTTTTTGAGAACTAAATCTACGACTCGAATATTGCACTTGCTCAACGAAACGGCATTGGGCAAAGTAGTCCGCCATTGATCCAAAGTTCATTAATTCCCCGAGGCAACTGAAACGGACTGCCGATATTGCGTTGATAAATCTCGGCATAGTTGCCTACATGATGAATGACACGCTTCATAAAGTCGTTGGGAATACTCAAGTTCGTCCCGTATGCGCCTTCTGCGCCTAGAAAACGCCGAATTTGTGGATCAGAATTAGGAGTTAGCGCCATCACATTTTTTTTGCTTACGCCTAGTTCTTCTGCCCGAAACGTGCCATAAATAATCCACTTGACCACATCTAACCACTTTGATTCATTACTTCGCACAATCGGGGCGATCGGCTCTTGTGAAAGGGTTAATTTGAGCAATTGGTACTGCTCAGGATTAGTCAGGGTTTGGCGACGAATTGCTAACTCAGAGCGGTTTGCTGTGGCAATTTCGCAGTTGCCATTGGCAAAGTTAATGAATAGTTCGTTATCCCCGTCTAGCGCTACAGCGTTAATGGGGATCTGAGCTTTCTTAAAAAAGGCTTTGAGCGTGGCTTCGGCAGGTGTATCTGCTCGCACACAAATGGTTTTATCTTTGAAGTTTTCTAAAGAGGTTGCATCCAAATTAACCGATGCTAATAATCCTTGTCCGTCATAAAACACAGGAGATACAAAGTCGATCGCCGCATCTCTTTCAATTGTCCAGGGCGTATCGCGCAGCAAAATATCTACGTTGCCATTCAGCAAATCAGTAAATACGCCTTGAGCGACGCGCTTGAATTCTACTTTACTAGGATCGTCAAATAGAGCACTGGCGATCGCCCGACAGTAGTCTGCATCTAGCCCTGAATATTCCCCATTAGGCGACTGAAAGCTAAATCCAGGATGTTGCCCATCAACACCACAAATAACTCGCCCTCGACTTAATACAGCGGCAAGGGTGCCGGAGCTAGAGGAGTTAGTGGCGAATAGAGTAATGGTAGAGCAAGCGGCGCAGAGACCGAGCGTGAGGAGACTGAGTATGAGGAAGAGAAGCGATCGTCGTAGTGCCGTTTTATTGAACTTAACAGCTTTAAACCTTATAGCCCAGGGCTTTGTAGCCCCAGCCAATCGAATATGAATCATGTCGACATTTTGATAGGAAGCCTGGATTTGGATAAACCGTACCCTCCAGGTAAGTGAGTATAGAATAACAAAAAAATAGCGAGTATCCAACTTTTTAATTTAGTTGACTACTAGAATTTAGCGTGTATGATATTGACTATCGGGCAGACAATGACCTGGGCACACAGTAATTTAGGCGAACAGTAATTCGGGCGAACAAAGATTGGTGCAGACAAAGATCGGTATAGACAAAGATTGGTGTGGACGAGGATCGGTACAGACCAAGATCGGTGCAGACAAACAACGAACGTTTAGTGACACCGTGAATTCATTCATCTCAAGATTGGGGTTCTTATGGTAGAAGTGTTAACTAAGCAAGCTTTGGGTGGACGTTACAAAGTCACCGAAATATTAGGAACCAGCATTTTTAGCGATACCTATCTCGCTAAAGATCAGCAGTTGCCCAACCGTCCTTTTTGTGTCGTCAAATGCCTTAAAGCACCCACTAGCGAACATTTCAACTGGCATCATGCTAGAGAACTTTTTAATGCCGAAGCGCAGGCGTTATATCGGCTGAGTCCCCTTAGTTCTCAAATTCCTCGACTATTGGCGCATTTTGAGGAAAATCATCAGTTCTATTTAGTTCATAACTATGTAGAAGGTCATGACTTGAGTCAAGAATTGATCACGGGACAACCCCTACCAGAAGCGCAAGTCATCGCGTTAATGCAAGACATTCTGAGCGTGCTGGCGATCGTTCATGCTCAAGGTGTAATTCACCGAGATATTAAACCTCATAACCTGATTCGTCGCGCCAAAGATGGCAAAATTGCGCTGATTGATTTTGGTGCAGTCAAAGAACTTAGCAACCAAGCCCATCTCGAAGGACAAACTACCGAATCTATTTTAATTGGTACACCGGGCTACATGGCAGGTGAACAACGCGCTGGAAAACCACGGTATTGTAGCGATATTTATTCTGTAGGAATGCTGGCAATTCAGGCGATTACGGGGCTTAATCCTAAAGAAATTGGCGAAGATATTCAGGGTGAATTGTGCTGGCGACAGGTTGCTAAAATTAGCCCTCGGTTAGCTACTATTTTGACCCAAATGGTTCGTTCTCATTGGCGCGATCGCTATCAGTCTGTTCAAGAAGTTTTAACTGATTTAGAACAGCTTCAAAAGAAACGCCGTCCTCGAAAAATCTGGGGTATTCCGCAAACTGTTGCCCTAGTTGCAATTTTAGCACTTGGCTTTACTGGCGTTCGCCAAAAAGATCAGATCCAAGACCATCTCAAAATGTTACTCATGCCTGTCGCCGCCACTCCTCTTGCCAAGGGCGATATTGCACCCGTGCGAACCATTAACCAGTCCAGCTCTATCCTAGCGCTGGCAATGCATCCCAAGGGCAAAGTTGTCGTGAGCGGCGGACAGAACAAAGTCATTCAGCTTTGGGATATGAAGTCAGGTGTAGCGCTGACTGCTCTCACAGGACATTTGCAAGAAATTACCTCCTTGCATTTCACACCCGACGGCGAAACTCTTGTGAGCGCCAGCGCAGACTCAACGGTGAAAGTCTGGAATTTACAGAGCGGCACACTCCGTCATACCTTAATGGGGCATACAGGTCGGGTCAATTCTGTGCACGTCACACCCGACGGAAAATTAACGGTGAGTGGAGGCAGCGATCGCCTGATCAAAGTATGGGATTTGCAAACTGGCAGTGAACTCCAAACGCTCAGCGGTCATACCAACGCGGTGAACCAAATTGAAATCACCACAGATGGACGTTTTATCGTGAGTGCCAGCGAAGATAAAACGGTTAAGATTTGGGACTTACCCACAGGGAAGCTTTTACAAACGTTATCGGGACATGAAAGCGGCGTTAAAGTGGTTAACGTTAGCCCCAATAATCAAATCTTGGCGAGTGGTGCAGATGACCAAATCATGATTTGGAATGTGGCAACAGGGCAGCGCCTACGAACCCTACCTCAGTCTAAATCCACGCGATCGCTGACCTTTAGTAAAGATGGTAAGTATTTGCTGAGCGCCCATGCAGACGGCACGATTAAGCTTTGGGATTGGCAAAAGGGCACCTTACTAAAAACAGTTCGGGTGCATTCAGATAGTGTGGGGGCGATCGTCATTTGCCCTAATAATCGCACATTGGTGACAGGCAGTATGGATCATCGGATAGAGATTTGGAAAATGAATCTTTAATTTTATATAGCAATCTCAGATGAGATTGCTATAGCGACTATTTTTTGCACTCAGGCGCATGACATGAAATATCTTTTTTGGTGCAGTGGCGCTTCCGCCCTAGTCCTCGGCTTTATTTTCCTACGTTCTGCTCAAGTCACTCAACCTTCAGCAGATAGTGCTGCTAAAGGTAGTGCTGCCAAAGATGGCGATCGCTCACTCGCTCCAACACCCCAAAGTTTACGAATCACCGAACAATCCATCCTCGAACGCGCAAAAACTAGTGCGAATAGCGATCGCCTTAAACAAGCGATTAACCTGGCTGACACTCTGCCAACGACCAGCGAATACTACGCAACCGCTCAACAATTTAGAGAAGTTTGGGCACGCGAATTGCTCCAACGTGCCATCAATAAATACGTTAAAGCCGACCTGCCCACTGCATTGAAAATGCTGGCAGCTATTCCAGAAAATACAAGCAGTGCTGGACAGTCTATGCAACTCGCTACCTTGTGGCAGCAAGAAGGCAGCGTTACCCGCATGGCATCTCAAGCCAAGACCTCTGTAAGTCCCCTCAAGGCAAGCGCTCTTCCTCCTGCCGCTATCCAACCCTCAACCATCCGACCGATTACAGCAGCCAGCAAACCACCCCGAAGAGTCGTTCTAGCCCCACCTTCTGCCGCTGTTTTGCAAGAAGATCAAAGGGTGTTAGAAATGCTCTCCACTATTCCTGCCCATTGGAATCAGCATCAGCGGGCAAAACCTATTGCAAAGGCGATCGCCAACACAGGGTTTTCTACTGCTGTAAATCCAGTTGCCCCCGCTCCCGCCTCCCCAGAATCCTCCCCCTCCCCCTATTTCTCAACCCCTCCCAATCTGTCCCCTGCCGCCAATGCTCCTGAAGCGTTGCGTAGCAGCCTAACCCCCACTGTCCCTACCTTACCTACAAGTGATTGACACCATTCTGAACGAACGCTATCGCATTCTCAAAAGTCTAGGAAAAGGCGGCTTCAGCGAAACTTTTCTGGCACAAGATTCCCTTTCGTTGGCGCTGCGGGTAGTCAAGTGCCTAAAGCTTTCATCCGCACCCTCAGAAACAGCCCAAGAGCTATTTGAAACTGAAGTTCAAACCCTTTACCAACTGGGGCACTTAAATCAAAAAATCCCAGCTTTATTTGATCACTTTGTTGAAGAGCGATCGCTTTATTTAGTCCAAGAATTTATCGACGGACATGATTTAGCGCAGGAAACAGAAAAAGATCAAGCATGGAGCCAAGAAAAGGTTATTGAATTACTTCGACAAGTCTTACCTACACTACAGTTCCTCCATTCTCACCAGGTTATCCACGGCGACATCAAACCCCGTAATATCATCCGACGAACGGACGGTCAATTAGTATTAATTGATTTCGGTGCAGTTAAACTTACCTCATCTCCATCTTCCCAATCTTCCTCATCTTCCCAAGACATAGTAGTCGGTACATCTGGCTATATGCCCAACGAACAACAAACAGGGCGATCGCGCTTTAGCAGCGACATCTACGCTCTAGGCATGGTCGTCATTCAATGCATCACTGGCATTCATCCTAGAGACTTAAAAGAAGATCCTCAGACTGGCGAAATCCAGTGGAAAAGCCAGATTAAACTTGATCCTCAACTCACAAGAATTGTCGGAAAAATGGTAAAAGTTCGCCTCCGAGAACGATACCCATCGGCAGCAGCAGTATTGGTTGATTTAGATAGATTTGAGCAAGGTCAAACAAACAAACAGTTGCCTGCTCAAATTATGTATGGCAGCGTGATTTTCTTGCTGTTACTGGGAGGATTGATTGGAGTATGGCGACCCTTTGCGGGTATCTCGAAGAGTTCGCCCGTTCCTCATTCATCTTCTCATTCATCTTCTCATCCCTCCGTCGCGCTTCAAATCATTGGCATATCTATTCCAATCACCACTCTTGCAGCATTAACTCGACTACGCCTGTGGTGATACTGTCTGATTGTCTCCCGCCTGATTATTTCCCACCTGATTGCCTCCTAACGAACGCGATGCTGGATAAGGGAACAAAGCTTGAAATCCTGCCAGCCTCTCCTCCATCGGCTCCGGGGCTTCGTGCCACAGACTTTCGTAGTAGAAAAAAGCCACCCCTAAACCTCGCTCTTGCACGGCTCGCACCTGCGATCGAATTTGCGCCATCGCCACGGGGCTATTCCTCAACCCCGTCAACACCCCAATTCCTGTAGGAATTTTCTGCTGCGCCTCCTGAATTTCAGGACGATTAATTTGCTCTACAAAGCTCTGCATATCAGGACGATAGACCTGTACAATTAGCTCATCTGCCACACCTTGCTTCACCCAAGCCCGCCAATCCTGCAAGTGCAAGTGGTAAGCAAAATCATAGTAATTAGGCGAAATCGAAAAAATAGCATTAGGCTTTTGCGCCTTGACTGCCTTGTGCAAGCTCACCATAAACGCCGTAATCTTATCCGATCGCCACTTCACCCAAGCCGGATCTAACGCATCCGTGGGAGGGACTTTCTTCGTTTCCTTCGTATACAACGCCACGGTGTAGCTGTCGTAACCAAACTCACTGGGCAGGCTCATGTGATCATCAAACTGAATGCCATCGACATCATATTGAGTCACCAGTTCCACCAAAAGACTGGTAATAAACTGCTGCACTTCTGGACGAAACGGATTAAGCCACGCCACCTCACCCGCAGCGCTGATGGAAACTTGATCTCCGTCCCGTTTCTGAGTCAGCCAATCTGGGTGATTTAATGCTAATTCTGATGTGGCGGGTGCCATAAACCCAAACTCAAACCAGGGCATCACTAACAAGCCTTGGCGATGCCCTTGAGCGATCACATCCGCCATAATATCTTGTCCCTCTCGTCCTCTAAAGACAAAGGGCTGAATGCCTGCTTGGTATGCAACGGCACTCGGATACATCACGTATCCCGAATTCCACGCCACCGGATAAACCGTGTTGAAGTTGAGACGGTTCAGTTGGCTCATCGCATCCTGCACTTTGGTATGGTCGCCTAGGATGCTCATGTCGTTACTAGTCATCCAAACGCCCCGCACTTCCTGATGGGGGCGCTGCTCCGCAGATACCGCAAGGGTCGCCGATGCTGGGCTACCCGAAAGCAATACCAACACTAGCGATAGTACAAAAAGTATGTAGGGGAAAGACTTGAGTGTTGGTATTACCCTCAGAGGGAATCGCCAGACGGAAAAAGGACGCGATATCATAATAAAGTACAGATGAGTGAGCCACTAAGGCACGCGGTAGGTGCTAAGTTTTGTTAGCTACTCACTCTACAAGCTTTTAGGCGAATAATCAGAAAATTTCTATCCCTTCCCCCAGTTTCTTCACCCTAAAGGGGGATTCCCAAATCTTTTCTTTAAATGGTAACCTGTTATACAGAAGAAAAAACGTTCATCCTAACTAGGCAGTGTCTCAGTTGAGGACGGAAGTAAGGAAAGCTCCTGAAGGAACGCGCTTCTCTTCCCCTAGTGACCTCTTACTAGACCCATTACTTACTGGAGAAGCGAGACTATGAAACTCATTTATCGTGGCACGTCTTTCGACTATAACCCTAGCAAAGGCGCAGGTGAAAACATTGGACGACCTAGCCGTCCTCACCATGTTT
>JBBRCV010000207.1:0-10012 GCA_038204505.1 Elainellales cyanobacterium | reverse complement strand
CTGGAGTGTGAGGCACGGCTGCGAGTAAAGTTAGGTACGTCAAAGTTTTATACTCCTAATATATCGATGTCACATGCAATAAGAGGATTATCAAAGACAACGTGACAGAGAATAGAGTTTTGTTTAAATAGTTAACAGTTTTCCCTATTCTTTTATCCAAAATTTGTTCAGCACAAAATTTTCAGATGTGACCGTCCCTCTTTCATAAAGTCCAAAACATGCGAATCAAAATTTGTGGTATTACTCAAGCAGACCAGGCTCAGGCGATCGCCCAGTTCGGCGCAACTGCCCTCGGTTTCATCTGTGTTGAGCAGTCTCCTCGCTATATCACTCCTGAACAGATTCGAGGACTTACCACCCTGCAAACCACCGATCGGGTAGGCGTGTTTGTCGATGCCTCAGTGCCGGAAATTAAGCGAGTGGTGGCGATCGCTCAACTCACCGCAGTACAACTCCACGGCAACGAATCCCCCCAGTTTTGTCAGGCGCTTCGGGCAGCTTTACCTGCGATCGAGATCATCAAAGCCTTCCGGGTGCGAAATGCTGAAACGCTCGAACAGACTCGCAGTTACGAAAGCTGCGTCGATGCCTTACTCCTCGATGCTTATCATCCCAATGTCACCAACCCTGGACTGCTGGGCGGAACGGGAAAAACCCTCAACTGGGATAGCCTCAAACAGTTTCGTCCCCGTTGCTCTTGGCTACTGGCAGGCGGCATTACGCCCGACAACGTACTCGATGCCCTGCAACAGCTTCAGCCCGACGGTATTGACCTTTCCAGCGGCGTTGAGGTTGCACCCGGAGACAAAGATTTAGCTGCCGTGGAAAGATTATTTATTAATCTCCAGTGCTGCTTCAATGTGTCTAAAAATGCGTAAACTGGCGGCGGATTAAGCGCAGATTCTAAAGTAGCAACTTGAATGACGCGGGTCAGCGGTGTGGGTAATTCTCGAACTTGAACACCGGGTGGCAATGGTTCAGCCGCCAGCTTTGCCATAATTGTAATCCCCAATCCTTTCATGACCATGCTGATAATGGTCGAGTCTTCGACAATTTCGTAGGTCGATTTGAGCGTATGTCCTGCCTCTGCAAAATAACCGCGAATGGTATTGGAGCAGTAGTCATTCTTGGGCGGCATGATCAGCGGATAGCTTTCCAATTGGTTCCAAGTCATTCGCCCTTCTGATACTTTGGCTTGGGGCGGCAGCAATACTATGTACTCATCTTGCATGAGTTCCCAAGAATCAAATTCTTCAGAGGGAGGCATACAGGTAAAGGCAATATCCGATCGCCCGTCCCGCAAGGCTTCCTCCACGCCTTCATCGCCCCGGTACTCGGTAATAGTAACCGCGATCGCCGGATAGTTCTCTCGAAACTTAGAAATTACTTCTGGCAAAACATGAGTCGCCACGCTGCGAAAAGAGGCAATTCGCACCTGCCCACCTTGCAGCCCTTTCGATAGATCTGCTTCCTTCCCCAGTAGAGATAGCGATCGCAGCATGTCTTGTGCGTGCCTTAGAATGCGCTCTCCCACAGGTGTAAGGCTTGCCCCTTGTCTGCCTCGGTACAGGAGGATCACTCCAAGCTGAGCTTCGAGGGTGGCGATCGCATGGCTAACCGCAGATTGCGAAATTGACAGACTTAATGCAGCCTCACTAAAGTTGCTATGCTCTGCGACTGCAACGAGAGCACGTAATTGGGATAATTTCACTTCTTCTAGATTCATTCTCTTCTCCCCCGTGCCCTGAACATGACATCTCCTGAGATGTTCCAAGAGTATCGCAAATCACCCAATCGTGAAGGCTATCGATATCTATGAATTCTATTCATATGTAGAATGCACAATACCTTTTGATCCTACTGGCAGGAATGTCTACATTAGGTGCATAGACATTTACCGACTTGAGATTTAGTTCACTGCTATCGGCTGAGATTGAACAGTATGACCCAGAAGTGGGGCGATCGGAACAGAACAAAAAACTCAAATTTTGGTGAGAGAAAGGAGAAATAACAATGAAGATGACAGCCAAGTTTACTGAACGGTATCCCATTAGCCTTACAGAATACTGGGAGTTAGAAAGCTTTAGTAAAAAGCAAAAGCCAGCAGAATCGTTGGTTAGCCGGATTTTTCAAGCCTTAGTTGCAAAGCTTAGCAGCGGCAACGATCCGCAAATCAAGCTGAGATATAGTCCTTCCGGTCATGAATACTGGCATGTGTATGATCCCACCAATGGAAAGGCTGAAATTTTTGCTACTGAAGCAGATGTGCGAGTTTGGGTAGAGCAACGCTATCACCAATAATGGCTAGCCAGTCGTGCCGAAAGGACAGAGCTTTGAATGGCTTTGTCCTTTCGGTGCGTAATCTGTTCGGATTAAAAAATAACTTGTAGTTAGAACAAAGTAAATAAGTGTGCTTTACACGCTTCGTAACGCTAACACTGAACTGCCTAACTAGCTTAATCAGCACTTCAGGATGAATCAACTTAGAAGTTTTCTAGTTGCATAGACTCATCCTGAATTTTTTGTTTTTCTCTCTAGTAATCTACAAAAACGGAGAGGGAGGGATTCGAACCCTCGTTAAGTTGCCCCAAACAGCATTTCCAGTGCTGCGCCTTCAACCACTCGGCCACCTCTCCAGGTGGGTGTTTTGTGTGACGACTTAAATCAGCCGCCAGTTGGTAATAGTAACAGACTCTAGGGCAATTTAGTCAAAATTATTTCTAGAACGATTGGGAAAAGTCGGGCGCACCTTTCCAGCTATTGATCTGACACAGAATTATGGGTGGTGGTCTAAACCTGGGAGTCGGAATCAGAAGTTGGCGATCGCCAACTTTAGCTAGCTCAGTATCACAAGTCCAGACCACCCATTATTCGAGCTGCCTGTAGCAGGTTAAAGCTGTTCTAGAGTTTGGCTCTAACCTTTTTTGACGAGCACCTGATCTCCTTCAATTTTTGCCGTGTAGAGCGCTAAAGGTCTGGATGCGGGGCCTTGCAACACTTTGCCATCATTGGCAAATTTAGAAGAATGGCAGGGACAGATAAAAGTTTGATTAGCATTCCATGCCACGGTACAGCCTGCATGAGTGCAAGTAGGGTCAACCGCAACCAGGCGATCGCCCGTTGCTCGAACCACCAATGCCTTTCCCAGCGACATTTTTTCATTCAAAACCTGACCATTTTTATCTAGATTGGCGACAGTTCCAGCAACTTCAAAGCCATCTGTACGAGGTGAAGTGGCAGCAGGCGCAGCAGCATCCACTTGAGAGACGCTGGTCTGTTGTCCACAAGCCGTGACAGTAGCAGGCAATGCACTAACTACCCCGCTCACTCCAACCCAGCTAACAAATTCACGACGCTTCATCAGGTGTACCTCAGAATTAAGTCACAGTTTAATTCACCCAGAAATCTTGGGTAGTTCAATTACATCATATCCAGCTCACCCTAAACATCGTCCGGAGACATTATCCGGTTCGCCTTAAACCTTCTTAAAAAATAACGGTTCGGGAACCCGTACAAAGAAAATGACGTAGACCCGTTGCAGTTAAATCCCCAGTCCGTTAAATTAGCACTCGTGGGGTGAGAGTGCTAAAGTAAAGCTCTAACCCAAGGTTTTTTAAGTTTTGCGGTTTGATATCTACGGTTCCGAGAGGATCTAAGTATCCGCTGCAAGCTTAGCGCTCTATCTATATAGAGCGTCTTTACCCTCTTCAATATCTAGTGTTCTGGAGAATTTTGTTATGGCAGCCCTATCTCTGAGCGTTTCTACGGTTAAGCCGCTGGGCGATCGCGTCTTCGTAAAAGTGAGCGCTTCTGAGGAGAAAACCGCTGGTGGGATCTTCCTACCCGACACCGCAAAGGAAAAGCCCCAAGTTGGCGAAATCGCCGCTGTGGGTCCTGGTAAGCGCGCTGATGACGGTACTCGTCAAGAAGTTGAAGTTAAAGTTGGCGACAAGGTTCTCTACTCTAAGTACGCAGGAACCGACATTAAATTGGGCAGCGAAGAATATGTCTTGCTGTCTGAGAAGGATATTTTGGCGATCGTGGACTAGTTCTATTGAAGATTTTGGGTTTTAGAACGACTTCTGAAATCCAAGGTCTGAAATTCTTGTCTGACAATCCAAAATCGTAAATCTAAAATCGAGAAGAAACTATGGCTAAGCGGATCATTTATAACGAAAACGCACGTCGCGCCCTGGAAAGAGGCATCGACATTTTGGCAGAAGCGGTTGCAGTTACCTTGGGTCCCAAGGGTCGCAACGTGGTGCTAGAGAAGAAGTTTGGCGCTCCTCAAATTGTCAATGACGGTGTGACGATCGCCAAAGAAATCGAACTAGAAGATCACATCGAAAACACGGGCGTTGCCTTGATTCGTCAAGCGGCTTCCAAAACCAACGATGCGGCTGGAGACGGCACCACAACAGCAACCGTTTTGGCTCACGCGATGGTCAAAGAAGGTCTGCGTAACGTGGCAGCGGGTGCAAATGCGATCTCGCTGAAGCGCGGTGTGGATAAAGCAACGGCTTTCTTAGTTGAAAAGATTGCTGAGCACGCTCGTCAGGTCGAAGATTCAAAAGCGATCGCTCAAGTCGGCTCCATCTCTGCGGGTAACGACGAAGAAGTTGGCGCGATGATTGCTGAAGCGATGGAAAAAGTCGGTCGGGAAGGCGTGATTTCCTTGGAAGAAGGCAAATCAATGACCACCGAACTCGAAGTAACCGAAGGGATGCGCTTTGACAAAGGCTATATCTCTCCTTACTTCGCCACCGACACCGAGCGCATGGAAGCCGTGTTGGATGAGCCTTACATCCTAATCACCGACAAGAAAATCACTTTGGTTCAGGACTTAGTGCCTGTTCTAGAGCAAGTGGCGCGTTCCGGTCGTCCTCTGCTAATTTTGGCAGAAGACATTGAGAAGGAAGCTTTGGCAACCCTGGTTGTTAACCGTTTGCGCGGCGTTTTGAACGTAGCAGCCGTTAAGGCTCCTGGGTTTGGCGATCGTCGTAAGTCAATGTTGGAAGACATTGCGGTTCTCACGGGCGGTCAAGTGATCACCGAAGATGCAGGTCTAAAGCTGGATGCAGTGAAGTTAGAGCAGTTGGGCAAAGCTCGCCGTCTAACCATCACCAAAGACAGCACCACGATTGTGGCTGAAGGCAACGAAGCAGAAGTGAAAGCACGTTGTGAGCAAATCCGTCGTCAAATGGAAGAAACCGAATCTTCCTATGACAAAGAAAAGCTGCAAGAACGTTTGGCTAAACTGTCGGGTGGTGTCGCTGTGATCAAAGTCGGCGCTGCAACTGAAACCGAAATGAAGGATCGGAAGCTACGCCTGGAAGATGCCATCAACGCAACGAAAGCTGCGGTTGAAGAAGGGATCGTTCCGGGTGGTGGTACAACCTTGGCTCACCTGTCTCCTGAATTGGAAACATGGGCAAAGGACACTCTTAAGGAAGAGGAATTGATCGGCGCTCTGATTGTGGCTCGTTCCTTGGCAGCTCCTCTAAAGCGAATTGCTGAGAACGCTGGTCAGAACGGTGCTGTCATTGCTGAACGCGTGAAAGAGAAGCCTTTCAACGTCGGCTTCAACGCAGCAACCAATGAGTTCGTCGATATGTTTGAAGCGGGCATTGTTGACCCTGCTAAGGTGACTCGTTCGGCATTGCAAAACGCCGCTTCGATCGCGGGCATGGTGCTAACCACAGAGTGTATTGTGGTTGACAAGCCTGAGCCTAAAGATGGCGCTCCTGCTGCTGGCGGCGGCGGCATGGGTGACGATTACGGATACTAAGAAAAGGGAATTAATTCAAAGTTCAAAGTTAGAAATTAAAAATGCTGGTTTAAGGCTTTCCGTTTTGAATTCTGCATTTTGAACTTTGAATTATTCATGAGAAGGGCGATCGCCATTAGCGATCGTCCTTTTTTGTTAGGGTTTTTTAAAGTTAGTTGATTGGCTCCCTAATCTCTAAAAGTGTCTCAAAATTGTTTGATGGAAATATTGTGACGGTTGAAGGCGATCGCTTCCACACCTAACTCAGCAGAATGTACCAAAGTCTTGAAGAAATAGGTACATTCCACTGTTGAGTTGGCGACTCCTTGCGGGTATCTCGAAGAGCGCGCCCTTATAAAACCAGACGATAACGGATCAGCACACTCATCACTTCACCAGGGTTAGGGGCAGGTAATAACCCACTCCAGTCTCCAGCCTCAGCATAACCCCGCTGATGTAATTCGTGGATGTTCTCGCGCACACCTTCGGGGGAGCCAATCAGCAACACTGCCAATTGTTTTCGGTGAGGCATAGGCTGGGGCAATGCAGCCCTCTGAGCGTCAATCGCTGACTGAATGGGCAATTTAGTTCGTAATTTACTTCGCAGTGTCGTATTCATTCGTGGTCATCCTTTGAGTTTCTGAGGACAGAAAACCCAAAACCTAGCCGCCCATCAAGTCGAAGCGAATCAGGGCGGCTAGGAGAATGTTAAAATCTCCGACAGCCACCAGACTGCGCGAACAGTTTGGGGGTCAGCCGTCCATCTGCTGGTACCAACAGCGATGGGCGGTGCTAAGTTTTTGGGGTCTGGCTGTGTTTTATTGCACACAGCCTTAGTTTGGAGAATACCGAGGTTTGTTGGTGAAAGTCAAGGGGATAGGATTTTCGTGACATAATTCTGCTACCTAACCCATGAGAAAATGGAATGTCTGTACTGTAAAGCTCAAATGCGACGGGGCACAGCCCCCTTTAGCATCGATCGCAATGGCTACCATGTTTCGTGGGATGCTGTTCCTGTGTGGGTCTGTGATCAATGTGGAGAGTCGTTATTTGAAGCGGCTGAAGTCGATACCATTCAAACAGCACTTTCATCTCTTGATCGTGAAACAGTTGCGTTGACGAATCAGTTGTTGCCTCAGCCATATAACAACGCTATTGCAGCAGACTGTTAGAAGCGATCGCCCTTCCCCTAAAATTAAGAGGCTGACATTGCAGTGTTTACTGCTCCTGAATAACGACTGAACTGCTTCGACAAGCGCGCTGCTTCGCAGATACCGCCAGGGTCGCTTTGAGATACCCACAAGCGATCGCCTAAATGGGAGCGTATCATTGGCAGCCACTCTATGTTGTGTAGGATTGTGGGTGCTGCTGATTCAAAATGGAGTGTGATGAGAACCAATGCAGTCGAGTCAAGCAGAATCTAGTCAGAGCATCATTATTTACAAAGCTCCGCAATCTGGTAAAGGACAAAAGCTTTTAGAGGAAGGGTTCCAGCCTGCTGATTTCCCTTATAATCCTCCCTACGTCAATGGAAATTGCTATTTCGCAGGTTCTCATGACCGTAGCATTGCTGAAGAATTTAACGAAAGCTATCAATCAGGAATTCTTGAGGTTGCGATCGATCCGGTCGTGTATGAAGAGTATTTTAAACCCCTAGAGTACCGCTATGATGAGAAAGATGGTCGAGATCGCATTGAGGTTATCATTCCTCAAAGTTTGTTTCCAATTCTCAATCAATTTCCGCGTACTCTCAAGCCACGGTGAACGAGATGGATAATCCAAAGCTAGAGCTAATCAAATCTAAGTATCAATTAGGTCAGTTTGTTCAAGGCAAGGTGGAATATCATGCCCCATTTGGTATATTTGTCGATCTGGGTGATGATTCAGTCAAAGGGCTGATTAAAATCCCAGACTTTTTAGATGGAGGGGCAATGAGCGAAGCCATGTATCCAGATCTTGGCACCACGATCGGGGCGATCGTAGTGGGGTACAACGAGAGCAATGGTCGGGAGGTTTATCTTAATGCCAAGCCCAGCGTATTGCATCAGGCACTTGTACCTTTGAGAAGTCGTGCTTTAATGCCTAGCTGAACCGAATTAATCTGCAACCGTCAGCGCGATCGCACTTCTCATCACAACAGCGCGCTGCTTCGCAGATACCGCAAGGGTCGCCTTTCCCTAAAATTAAGCGACTAACATTGGAGTGTTTACTGCTCCTGAACCATGATTGAACTGATTCGACAGGCGCGCTGCTTCGCAGATACCGCAAGGGTCGCTTTGAGATACCCGCAAGCGATCGCCCCATCTCCACCCCACTTTTTGATGATCGGGAGCAGGCAAGGGCGGCGTTGGAATTGTGATTGAAGTGAGGGGCGATCGCTCCCAAATAAAAGACGCTGAGCCACTTGCCGACCCAGTTGATTGATCAGTCGAGGCGAAAACCTGACAACTCTCAAGCCCATCCGCATCGCTATGATTAGGATGCAACAGTTTCTCTTTCAGCCATGATCCAAATCACCCTCACCGAAGCCCAACAGCACCTTCCCGAGATCATTTCAGGACTCCAACCTGGCGAAGAAGTGCAAATTATTCAAGACAATCGCCCGGTTGCACGTCTGATCATGGATGGTCTACGACCGATTGAAGTTCATCGGTCAACCCAACGTCAACCTCGCATCCCTGGACAATATGAAGGTACATTCGTTGTTCCAGACAATTTCAACGATCCTTTGCCCTTCATCTAACTTCCCAAACAAAAAACGCTGAGCCAACTCCTGACTCAGCGCCATCACCATTCATCTCAATTAAGCAACCGCGCTAGTGCTCACCATGTCGTCGGTTTTTACTTTGCGATCGGGGCGCTTGCGATCGCTTTTGCGGGTGCCGCCTGCCATTTTGTATTCGTTGCTGTTTTTGCCGTATTGGTAAGCAACGGCGATCAGCATTTGTTCTGTTTGGTCTGCCAGTGCTTTCTCGGCAGCGCTCATTTCGGTATGGGCATCATCGACGAGGGAAAGGACGGTGTTATATTTCTCTATCTTAATCCGGGCATCTTCGAGCAAGGATGTGTAGGTTTGGACAGAGAAACCGTTGCCGAGGTCAAGTTTGGTATCAATTGATTTGACGGCGGCTAGGCGTGTTTGAGCTTTTTCGACGATTTGCGATGAGCGTTTCTTTTGGCGAGACATTGTAGATAGTTCCTGTTGTTTAACTTGGTCGTTTTCTACGGTATTGGTGAAGTGGGGCGATCGTTCACCGTGATACTGATGAGGTTTGTATCTTTTGTATTCAATTTACTGGGAAGCGATCGTGGTTATACGGTAAGGAGTTGATGTGGTGCTTGAAAGTATTGGGCTAGTCGTTTTTTAAGTTAGGGTACTTGGAATTAGATTGAGGGCGATCGGAATTAGATTTAAGGCAAGTGGAATTAGATTTAGAGTACTCGGAATTAGATTTAAGGCACTCTAAATTAGATTCTGCCTGTTTCGACTCATTGCCTGAGCGATCGAAAGAGGGGCACTTGAGGCAAAAAATGGTTCTCGTAACGAACTTAATCTGGGAAATGACAGGGCGGATTCTGTCTAATTGCGTAAAAAGGATGTTGGACGGAAAAAAGGAGGAAAACAGTCCGAAACAAACGTGAAGAATTCTGGCTAATCCTGAAAAATAGGGATGTTATACGGAAAAAGTTTCGGGTTAATCCTCCAGATGGGATGTTATGCCGAATTGATTCAGGCTAATCGTCTCCTGGGGGTGTTATGCCGAACTGATTCAGTCTAAGTAATAGTTAGGCGCGCGACTCGAAGTCGTTCGGGGGAGTTGGAAAGGCTTCAACCCCTTTTCCTGCCAGTGTTCAGGCAGATGTCCGCCTCGGAATGTTCAACCAGTAATGGCAGGGCAGTATCAGCAGAAGAGGTTAAATGTCTAAGCATTCTTGGAGCCAAATCAAGAATGTAGGCTAGGGCAAGATTGCTAAGGATAATACCAGTGAATCCTTGATGAGGCTTCGTTAAGTTTGGTGCTCGAAATGGCTGATACGAGCATGTTGGGGCAAATGGGAGTCGGTAGCGTCTAAATATCGGTTGCGAACACCCCGCCCCCGGAGTAGAGAGGAGTCCTAAGGTAATCATATCTCCACCCCGTGCGGAACGAGGAAACTCCGATAGAGTCCTGACAATGCCTTCATTGCCAGGTAAGCAAAGGGCAACCGATGCCGACACCTCTAGCGGATACAGGATGTCCCAAG
>JBBRCV010000206.1:0-10133 GCA_038204505.1 Elainellales cyanobacterium | reverse complement strand
CTTGAACCCCCATTCGTTGGAGCTGCGCTAGGAGCAACGGAATATCATCCACTCGTTCGGTCGTAACGGCTACAGGCTTCTTCATCCATAGACTCTAGCCCAATGTGACCACCTCACTCAAAAATGGGCGAACCGTGAGTCTATTGTCTCTACTCAAGGATGAAGACTGTAATGTGCGTCTTGGAGCGGCTTGTGTGTTGGAAGAATTAGGACAAGCGTCAAGTGAAGTAGTAAGTGAGTTGCTGTTGCTACTCAAGACTCAAGACTTTAGGATAGGTTTCAAAGCGGCTGGTGCGTTGGGGAAATTGGGACAAGCGTCAAGTGAAGTAGTAAGTGAGTTACTGGCTCTACTCAAGGGAGAAGAGCCTAGTATGTCTGTTATCGCCGCCTATACGTTGGGGAAATTAGGACAAGCATCGAGTGAAGTAGTAAGTGAGTTACTGTCTTTGCTTAAAGATGAAGACGTTGGGATGCGTCTTAGTGCCGCCGATGCGTTGGGAGGACTGGGACAACCATCGAATGAAGTAGTAAGTGAGTTACTGTCTTTGCTTAAAGATGAAGACTCTCATGTGCGTTCTAGTGCTGCCTACACAGTAGGAGAAGTGGGACAAGCATCGAATGAATTAGTGAGCGAGTTACTATCTTTACTCAAGGATGAGGACTCTCGTGTGCGTTCTAGTGCCGCTGATGCGTTGGGAGAACTGAGACAAGCGTCGAGTAAAGTAGTAAGTGAGTTACTGACTCTACTCAAGGATACAGACTCTCATGTCCGTTACAGCGCTGCCTGTGCATTGGGAAAATTAGGACATGCATCGAATGAAGTGGTGAATGAATTATTGTCTCTGCTTAAAGATACAGACCTTAGTGCGCGTTCTAGCGTCGCCCGTTCTAGCGTCGCTTACGCATTAGGAGAAGTGGGACAAGCCTCGAATGAAGTAGTGAGTGAGTTACTGTTTCTGCTCAAGGATGAAGACTCTAGTGTGCGTTCTAGTGCTGCCTATACGTTGGGAAAATTGGGACAAGCCTCGAATGAAGTAGTGGGTGAGTTACTGTTTCTGCTCAAAGATAAAGACTCTAATGTGCGTTCTAGCGCCGCTAGTGCGTTGAGGCAATTGGGACACTTGTCAAGTGAAGTGGTGATTAGGCTGGTACGGTGGCTTGAGCAAGAACAAGAAACAGAAGTTGAGGGTGTAAAGGATGCTGTTGATACCCTATGGCAGATAGTTACAGGAGAGAACAGCTAGGTATTGGAGAGCAATTGCTGTTTAGAATGTAGCTGTTGGTGATGGGTTAACTCCGAGCTTCTACCCCGATCGCCAACCCCTTCCCCAGTTCTAGTAACACTGCCGAACTCCGCACCGCCGAATCCTGCTGATGCAAATGCTTGTAATAAAGCTCCTGCGCTTCATCCAGGCGCAAATGCAAGTGGAGTTGCTTGCCCAAATCTACTAGCCGCTGAATCCAGAGGGCATCTGCCTCAACAGTTTGAGGATTAGGGCTATTGAGCAAATTCCAGAGCCAGCGAACAATCAGACGCTCTAGGGTTGCCGGGATTTGAGGAAGCTTGAGTTGGCAGTGGAGTTGGTGAGCTTCAATGGCGATCGCCTCCAAGTCTGTCAAATAGCTAAGACATAACTGTGGGTTGCTGGGTGGAAAGTCGCTGGCTTCTCGTTCGAGGGACTGGAGCGCCGCGATCGCCCGTTGCGTAATGGCAATTTCAGCCGCCACCTGGAGTTCCTGGGGCACTTCTAGTTGATCTCGATGGAACGCCATCAGCACGCCATAGTTATCGCGGTAAACCTGGGTATAAAGTTGATCTAGACGCGTCAAGGTTTCCTGGCTAAGCAAATTCATCAGACGATGGCGCTCCTCGGCAAACAAATTTTGCAAACTGTAGGACTGATCCCCGAAGGCTTTGTTCATTGCCAAAATAGTTTGGGCGGCGCTGGCTTGTTGCATCGCTTCAAATAAATTGTCTCTGGTTTGGCTGTATGCCCGTCGTCCTTTAGAAAGTTGAATGCAGCAGTGGAAATCCCACCCGCCCAAGTGCAGCACCGCAAAAGTCATGTTGGTACTGGCGCGAGTAATTTCTGACATGAGTTGGATTTGCCCAACGGCTAAAGTGAGATTGCCCAAGCGTTGCAGTTGATAATCCTGCTGATGGACGACGTAGCAATAGATCTGTTGTTCAGGGGAGTAGGGAGTGAATAAGGAGGTTAAGGCGTAGTGGGCTGCGACTTGCTCTAGGCTAACTACGGATGGTGCAACCAGTTGACGGTAAACTTCAGCGCCTGTTTGGAACTGCTCGACGTTGCTAGGAGCGATCGCCAAGCGTTTAATAAACCCTTTCTCAAGTTGGATTCCGGAGACATCGCCTGCTAGCTCTAGTGCACGGGCAGCATAGCGGAGGATTTGGGTGCCTTCTGGACGAGAGATTTCTTCAAAGAACCAGCCGCAGCTTGTGTACATTAGCAAGGCATGGCGCTGCATTTCTAAAAGCTGGAGTGCATCTACCTTTTCTGTAGACGTTAGCCGATGAGGTTGGTGTTTGGTCAAGAACTGGTGAATGTGGGTGGGGGTGCGATCGAGAATCACCTGCACATATTCATCGCGGACTTTCCAGGGATCACGGAAGAAGTTAGGGGCAGTGTCTTCGTAAACTTTGATGAGCTGATCTCGCAGCCAATCCAAGCTATCTCGCAAAGGTCTGCGCCACTTTAAGTGCCAGCCACCACCGCCACCACAACCGCAGTCGTGTTGCCAGCGATCGACCCCGTGGGAACAGCTCCAAGCAGTAACGGGCTTGAGTTCCACTTCCCAAGTGGGGGAACTGAGGCTAAGGTAATGGGCATAGTTAGTGACTGTCCAACCCCGCCTAGGGAATTCCTCGGTCAAGGCATAAGCTAAAGCCTTTTCGCTGCCCTTTTTATGATGACCAAATGTTTCGCCATCCGTGGCGACCGAAATCAACTGCGAGGGCAGATGATCTGCCCGAACTGCTGTGCTAATCCGTCCTGCAAAGCGCCCGGAACTCAGAAGCACGTCATTAAAACCCATGTCCCGCGAAATGGGTCCATCGTAAAAGAAAATGTCGATGTATTTGTCTTGTCCTGGTAAATAACAGCGATAGGGACGAACTGGATCAATTTGTCCGCCGCCAACTTCTAGCCAGGAGGAATTTTCAGATAAAGGGCGACAGCGCTGTGCCTGGGATGGCGCAAGGATAATGAAGCGAATATCCTCTGCAATCAGTGCTTCTAGAGTGGGATAATCGACGGCAGTTTCTGCCAGCCACATCCCTTCGGGATCGTGCCCAAACCGTTTGCAGAAATCGGCTTTTCCCCAGCGAATTTGGGTATATTTATCGCGCTCGTTGGCGAGGGGCATGATGATGTGATTATAGACTTGGGCGATCGCATTGCCATGTCCATTCAGGCGTTCACAGCTATGGCGATCGGCTTCCAAAATTCGTTGGTACGTCTCTACATCGTGGCGTTCCATCCAGCTCATCAATGTCGGTCCAATATTGAAGCTGAGAGACTCAAAGTTGTTGACGATCCCTACGACTTCGCCCTGATTGTTGAGAACACGGGCAAACGCATTGGGACGATAGCACTCTTGATGAACTCGCTCGTTCCAGTCGTGGCAAGGAGCAGCACTGGGCTGGCGCTCGACAGCATTGAGATAAGGATTTTCGCGGGGCGGCTGGTAGAAATGTCCGTGGACTGTCACATATACCCCTGTCGCTGTTTTGAGGGGATCAGGCTTAAGGGGATCACTGGATACCGTACTTTCTGAGGCAACTCCATTGGGAGTTATCCATTCTGAAACTTGTTCAAATTCCTCAGATACCGACGAGTGAGCAGAGTTGAGAAGAGTCATGCAATCTTTTAGCGTGAAAGGGTGGAGACGTAGCGTTATGCATTCAAATAAACTGTTAAGACAGTTAAACCGTTAAGACACTCATTCATTGCTGCCCGCAAAGTATTAATAAAATCTGTTAATTAAGAACTCTCTAAACGGGGATTAATCTCAAGCGCTGCACTGCCACTATTCAGCATCATGCATCACAAAATCTAACTTATTATCCAAAGTTTAGCCACACGATATTCCAGGAATAAAACTGCATTCAGCAAACTACTCGGAACTTAGCCCAGGTGTTTTAGGGCTTTATCAATACAAATTCGAGCAGCTACAGCAAGTAAAGTTTTTTCCTTCTAAAGAATTACAATATCCGTTTGGTCATGAATCTTAAATTTATCTCAAAGCAAGCTCATTATGAATGCTAAAAGTTTGGCGAGAGATACACTGAAGGGCAAGAATGTTGCTTCAATAAAGGGAGACACACAGATCTGTATGTCTCCCTTTATGGTTTTTTAGCCGGAGTTAAGAGTGTTGATTGGAGCGATCGCTTGAGGCGATCGTCCCAACGACCTGACTAACAGTCATAATACATTTCAAACTCAAGCGGATGAGGCAGCTTGCTCAAAGGCTTTACTTCCGTATCCATTTTGAGAGAAACCCAGTTGTAAATAAAGTCCTCGGGGAACACACCACCTGCCGTCAAGAAATCATGATCTCGCTCCAGGTTGCTCAGTGCTTCTTGCAAAGTTGCCGGAGCTTTAGGCACCTTTGCCAACTCTTCGGGGGACAATTCGTAGATGTCTACATCGAGCGGTTCGCCGGGATCAATTTGGTTTTTGATCCCATCTAGACCCGCGCACAGCATCGCCGAGAAAGTCAGGTAGGGGTTGCTAGAAGCATCGGGGCAACGGAACTCTAAGCGCTTTGCCTTGGGGTTAGCGCCAGACAGCGGAATGCGGATAGATGCCGAACGGTTGCCTGCTGAATAAGCGAGGTTAACTGGAGCCTCGAACCCAGGCACCAAACGCTTGTAGGAGTTGGTGGTGGGATTTGTGAACGCTAAGATTGAGGGCGCGTGTCTAATCAGACCGCCAATGAACCAGAGGGCGGTTTGGCTGAGTCCGGCGTACTGATCCCCTGCGAACAGAGGCTGTCCATCTTTCCAGAGCGACATGTGGCTGTGCATTCCCGTGCCATTATCATCGTGGATGGGTTTGGGCATGAAGGTTGCAGTTTTGCCATGCTTACGGGCGACGTTTTTAACTACATATTTGTAGGTCATGACGTAATCGGCAGCATGAACTAAGTCTGAGAACCGAATCCCTAACTCACACTGACCGCCGCCTGCTACTTCGTGGTGGTGCTTTTCAATGGGCACGCCGCACTTTGCCATGGTTAGCAACATTTCGGTGCGGATGTCTTGCAACATATCGGAGGGAGCAACGGGGAAGTAGCCGCGCTTCTTGGTGATTTTGTAACCCAAGTTGCCGCCGTCTTTGCCGCTATTCCAGCCGCCTTCATCGGAGTCGATGAAGTAGTAGCTTTCGTGACCCGATTGCCCGAAGCGGATGTCATCAAAGATGAAAAATTCGGGTTCGGGGCCACAGAACGCGGTGTCGCCAATGCCAGTTGAGATCAGGTAATCGATCGCTTTTTGAGCGATCGATCGCGGGTCACGCTCATACATTTGGCTGGTGCGAGGATCAACGATTGTGCAGACCATGCTGAGGGTCGGTTCTGCCATGAAGGGGTCGATCCAGGCGGTGGTTGGGTCAGGCACCATTGCCATGTCGGAGTTGTTGATGGCTTTCCAACCGCGAATGCTGGAACCGTCAAAGGCAACTCCACCCGTGTTCACAAACGAATCTGCGTCAATGAGACTTTTGTGAAAGGTGCAGTGTTGCCAGATGCCATATAAATCTACAAATTTCAAATCGATGAGTTCAATGCCCTGCTCATCAATCATGTCTAGAATTTCTTGCGCTGTTTCAGCCATGAACTACTCCTTAATCCTGTGGGCTTATCTCTAAAAGTCTGTACTGAGGTGAGATGCTGCTTATTAGTCTGGTTATTGAGGGTTGCTGAGGACGAATTTCAGTGATATCGAATCGGCATCACTGCTTTCTCTGAGGCGTTAGGGCGATCGCCAGTTAGTTGGGATAACACTTTAAGAAAACTCTAACTTTCCTGAATCATCCTAGAAATAGGGCTTGCAGAGTTTTGTATCAAAAAGCACGAAAGTAATTTTCTTTTCTTAAACCTCTAATAATCTATGGGATTGCTTCCAATAATCTGTGGAATTGCTGCTGTGGGATTGCTGCTGTGAGATTGATTAAGTGTGGGTTGATTGAATCACTCCTTAAGGAGCAAACTATGTTTTTGGAGACAAAACTTCAAGTTCTCTGTTACCAAACTTAATGCTCTAAACCTGATCCATCTTAGCTTTCAGCCTAATTCTAAGAAACGCACCGTGATAAACTGAGGGGCGAATCATAAACCAACTATAGACGGCACATTGGGAGACGAGACCTCATGCGGGACGCGGTAACCAGTCTGATTAAAAACTACGACAATACAGGTCGATATCTAGATCGGGATGCTCTCGATACACTTAAGTCCTATTTCAATACGGGTATGGCGCGAGTTCAGGCAGCAGCCGTAATTAATGGGAATGCTGCCGCGATTGTGAAGCAGGCAGGCTTACAGCTTTTTGAGGATGTCCCTGAGCTAATTCGTCCAGGCGGCAACGCCTATACGACCCGTCGCTATGCGGCTTGCTTGCGGGACATGGACTATTACCTTCGCTACGCCAGCTATGCTTTGGTTGCGGGCAACATGGACGTGTTAAACGAGCGTGTGCTTCAAGGGTTGCGGGAAACCTACAATTCTTTGGGCGTGCCGATCGCTCCCACAGTCATAGGCATCCAAATCATGAAGGATGTGGTTAAGGACAAGGTGGCAGTGGCAGGGATTGAAAATACTTCTTTCATTGACCAACCGTTTGACTACATTACCCGTGAATTGAGCGAACAGGATGTTTAGGGCTTCTGTTTTCTAAAATCTTGACAGGGCTAGAATCTTAACGGGTAGGCATTTTGCTTACCCTTTTTAATTTCTAAAGGGAGTTTTGGTTTCTAGAGGGAGCAATCGCCGCTAACAAGCCCATAGCAAAAATTTAGTGGTTGCTTAATACCAGAAGATTCATCAAGCTACGCCAACAAATTCTTCAGCACTAGCACAAATCCAGGCAATACCTCTTCTCCAGAGAGCGTTGCAGGCGCTAGCAACACCTCAACTGGCTTACCGGGACGATAGATTTCTACCTGGTGATCTTGAGGATTTAGCAGCCAGCCCAAGCGCACACCGTTGGCGATATATTCCTGCATTTTCTGCCTCACATCCTCTAGCTCATCTGTACGAGAACGCAGCTCTACGACAAAATCAGGAGTTATGGGAGGAAAGCGTTCTTTCTCTCTAGCAGTAAGAGCTTCCCAGCGATCGCGCTTCACCCAGGCTGCATCGGGCGATCGCGTTGCCCCATTAGGAAATTTAAATGCTGTAGAAGAATCGAATCCTAAGCCTGTCCCGTCTTCCTCAACCCAGAACCAAAGCTGTCCTAAAAGACTAAAATTACGATTTCCTGTCTCTCCCCCAGTTGGCGGCATAATAATCAGTTCTCCCTTCGCTGTTTTCTCAAATCGGATGTCTGGATTGTTCCGACAAAGTTCGTAAAACTGATCGTCGGTGAGATCAACAGTCGGTTTCAGGTTCACCGTTAAAGCAGTCATGTCACGCCTCCAAAGGATGTGCGATCGCCTTTATTACTATCGTTGGGTTTGGGAATATAGCACTAAGCCCCTTGTCCGACCAGCCAAGCCGTACCTCATCTGTTCAAGAATTGCTATATACGCTCAACTTTGACCTTGAACTACCAATTGTTCAACTTGCCTAATCTGATTCCAATCAATTGTAGCAATCCAAGCCTTCTCATCCTCTGAAAACTGAACTACCCCATCCACCTCTAAATCTTCACTGTATAACGTTAGCTGCTGACCATTTTCTAACTCAGCTTGTTGACGTGCTAGGTCTTCAATTGTACCAATGCAGTTGAGACCCAAACGCCCTTGCTCATCAGCATTATGAAAATCAACAAAAATTCTGGATAAACTCATACATCACTCCGGCTTACAAAATCTGTTTAGATGGGTTAGATGTTGTAGGGGTCAAAAGTAGACTGACCTCATCAGGTATTAGTCCCGTTAATGTTGCATGGTACTGACTTCTTCCAGACGTTCGGATCACATCGCCTCCTGCCTCTCGAACTGCCCCGACCTTCGTGACACCGACTTGCCCGTGCGGGATCGACGCGGATAACTCCTGAATAGATCACAAAAATCAGCCCGTTCTGCAACTTCTAGGGCGCTTCGCAAGGTGGGCAGCAGATGCTGTTCTATATTGTCAAAGATCCGTGGCATGGCTAGATCTCACCAGGCTTAGTGATGCCTAAACACTATCAAACTTGGCTTAACCAAATTCAACGAAATAAAACGGTTTTTGTCTTGTCAATTATCGCTCGGATTATTCAATCTTCTCCGTCTGTCCCTCCTTTCTGCTCTCACCTGCTGTTGGCTTAATTCGGGAGGGCTAGATTCAGGAGGAGCGGCGATGCGAGTCGGCGAAACTTTTCCAGGGCGATCTGCCGAACCCGTGAGCATGGCTTGGAATGACTCATCCCGATCGCCCAACGATTCGTAAAAGAAAAAGGAGAAGCCCGAAAGACTGCGATCGCGGGCAGTTTGTACTTGTTTCTCAATTTGGCTAATGTCAATGTTCATGACCCGTAGCCCAGTCAGAATGCCCACGCTGACCGGAATGCGCTGCCGAATGCTCATCATTTCGGGGCGGTTAAAATCTGCCAGTTCATACAAATATCGGCTGAAATCATTGCGATAAACTTGCACAATTAGCTCATCGACAAACCCCAGACGCGCCCAACTTGCCCAGTCTTGCAGAAACGTTTCATAAGAAAACTCCCTGGGATTTGGAGATACTGAAACAATGCAATTAGGCTTACGCGTTTTGATCCCAGTGTAAATCCCTAGCATCAGGTCAGTAACCTTGCTGGCACGCCAACGCATCCAAGCCTTATTGTTTGGGTCAAGCGGTGGCGCTTCGCCTTGATGTTCCTGTTTGTAAAGCTCTACTGTGTACTCGTCGTAGCCCAACTCCACAGGCATTCCGAAGTGGTCATCGATCTGTACGCCATCGACATCGTACTTCTGCACCACCTCTATCATCAGGTCTCGAATGAAGTTTTGCACTTCTTCATGGACAGGGTTAAGCCAGACCATTTGCGTGTTGTGCATGGTATAAACTTGGCTACCATCCAGTCGTTTGCCAATCCAATCAGGATGCAGTCTCACTAGCTCTGACTCTGCCGGAGCCATTAGCCCAAATTCAAACCAGGGAATCACGGTCAGATTTTTCTGGTGACCCAGATCGATCGCCTCCTTCAGCATGTCGCGCCCTTGGAGCCGGGGTTCTGGGTCTAGCTTAATGCCTGTGACTCGCTCTGCAACTGCGCTGGGGTAAAGGGTGTAGCCTTCGTTCCAGACGGTGGGATAAATGGTGTTGAACTTAAGATTTTCGAGGCGCTCAATGCCCTGTTTGAGGTTCTTTTTAGAAAATAAGACCTCACTATCAACATTGGTCAGCCAAACGCCTCTAAGTTCTGATGCGGGAAGATTTAATGTAGGTGGCTGTGAGATTGCCGCCTCTTGAGCGATCGCCGCCAATGGTAAATGAACCATAAGAGCGACGGCTAGACCTGTGATTAATAAAATGAGCGATCGCCCTCGACGCTGCCATCTGCGCCAAATTCCGATTCCTGATAAAGTTTTTTGACTCCCCATACCTCAGACTACCCTGCCTCCCGAAATTCAAACGCGATCGCTTTTATGTTCTTCGGCACAAGATAGGTCATTTCTGGGTCACTTTTTTATTTTTTTATCCTACAGGTCACTTTTTTTACGGCGTTAGTCCTTGATCTCTCGGAATAAACTCACACGAGTTGTCAAGTCCTACGCTAGAATTATTTAGGCTTCTTAACTAAAATCCTTAACTAAGTCTAAAGAAATTAAGTTGCAAAGGTCGCCTTGATCTTTTGTTTCAATCTCAGAAGCCAGTCCCCATTCAGACTTTTTTATCCCATACGCTGGAACCACTTTTATGACTCTGCCTATTCGCAATGTTGCCATCATTGCCCACGT
>JBBRCV010000205.1:0-10158 GCA_038204505.1 Elainellales cyanobacterium | reverse complement strand
AATTAAAGCCCACACTACAGAACCCGCTTAAGGTTGGGTTGTGCAAGTAGACTACTCTTTTTTTGAAAAAAAGTCAGGTTTAACTACAGCAATGGATTTTGCTTTTCCGGAAACTGATCAGCGTGTGTTGAGAATTCTTGTGTTAAGGATTCCTGTTTTAAGGATTCAAATGCCGATCGCCTGAAGCAATTCTTGCATCATCTCCCAGGTCAATCCTTGCTGAATATATTGAGGAGACTGAGGATTATAGGGAGCTACAAGGCGATCGATCGTCAGAATTGTGGCATTTTCGGGTAAGACGGGTAAGTCTGGATCAAACGCCGTGGGACGCATGAGAGAACTGGAGAAGCCTTTGAAGATGGCGATCTGATCGGCTTCACCCTCATTTTCTACGTTGACTAGCAAAACTTCTGGGGGTCGTTGTTTGAGGGTGTACTGCTCTAGGCGGTAAGCGATGGAGTAGCTCATGACTGTTAAAGCTCTGCT
Organism: Elainellales cyanobacterium; assembly: GCA_038204505.1. Taxonomy (GTDB): domain Bacteria; phylum Cyanobacteriota; class Cyanobacteriia; order Elainellales; family Elainellaceae; genus Timaviella. Next base: position 9,672 of record JBBRCV010000205.1, on the reverse strand, counting down.
GCCGATCGCCCTTGCTTGCTGAGGCGAAACATGACGAAGTAGCCCAGGTACAGGACGTAAATAATCAGGGCAACGATGCCTAAAAAGCCGAGAAATTCGGGCTTAGTGGTAGGGTGGAACATTTCTCGGAAGCCGAAGGGAGGGTAAAGCCAAGCTTGGCAGAATTCGGTTTTGAATGCGTCTGTGGAGAAGCCACATTTAAGAAAGGGGAGACTGGCGATCGCGCCGAGTCCACAGTAGAGACTGACTGCCCACCGCCAAGAGGTAAAGGCTAGCTTCAAGGGAGTTTGGAATTGGTCGGAGATTTCTTCATTTAAATCGACCCAAAACCATAGACCTAGAGGAATTAGAATTTTCGCCAAAAAACTTGTAATAAAGCCGATCGGATGGCTGCCAATCATCAGGTAAACCGTGATGGCTAGTAGGCTGGCAACTCGCCAATAGATTATCAGCAGTCGCTGTATGGCTTCTGCTTTTTGAGCAAATGACCAGATCAGCAGCAGCAGCGGCAGGATGACCGTGAAGAGAATGGCGAGGCGGTAGTCAGTCCAGACGAGGGATTGCAGGAGAGGTTGAGACATGGGAAGGATTGAGGGTGAGCAGGGTTAATGTATCTAAAACTAATAGGGCTAAAGCTAATAGGGCTAAAACTAATAGGGCTATAGTCCCTGGATGCGGCCATACCATCGCAGTAGAATTCTAGCTAAGCGATCGGAATCGTGGCGAACTAAGTGAAGTTGTTTGTCTTCGTCCATGACGTTAGCAACGAGGGCGCGTCTACCCAGTTGTGACACGGCTTCTCGGTCAAAGTAGACTGGGTGGGATTTTTCTTGCGCGTAGTGAATGAGAGAGGGCGGGGAGGGAGAGTCTTTTTGGACGAGAACCACGTCGAAGAGTTTGTAGGGGCTGACGGCATCGATGCTGCGGATATGGTCGGAGACGGTATAGCCATCGGTTTCGCCAGGTTGGGTCATGATGTTGCAGATGTAGAGGCGGGGGACTTTGCTCCGGGCGATCGCTTTAGCAATATCGGGCACTAGCAAGTTAGGAATGACGCTGGTGTAGAGAGAACCGGGTCCAATGATAATGTAATCAGCTTCAGCGATCGCGTCTAAGGCACGCGGGAGGGCGATCGGATTGGTGGGAGTGCAGCCGAGACGAACGATTTTGCCCTGGGCTTCGGTGATGCTAGATTCGCCCTCAATCCGTCTACCATCGGCAAGATCTGCCCAGAGGCGCATATCGCTGAGGGTAGCGGGAAGGACTTGACCTCGGATCGCTAATACTTTGGAACTGGCGGCGATCGCTTGCTCTAGATCGCCCGTGATTTCGCTCATGACGGTTAGGAACAGGTTGCCGAAGCTGTGCCCCGTTAACCCATCGCCTGCTTGAAACCGATATTGAAATAGCTCGGTCAGAAGCTTTTCTTCGTCAGCTAGTGCCGCCAAGCAGTTACGGATATCGCCGGGGGGGAGAACGCCGATTTCGCGGCGAAGACGACCGGAGGAGCCACCATCATCGGCAACAGTGACGATCGCGGTAATATTAGCACTGTAGCGTTTAAGTCCTCGAAGGAGTGTAGAAAGCCCAGTGCCACCGCCCAAGACGACGATTTTAGGACCCCGATGGAGGCGGCGGTGAGTGAGCAGGCGATCGACCAGTTCTTCGTTGCCTTCGGGCATGAGGACATCGGTAATGGCTCCGAGGCTGCGGGTTTGCCCCCAAAAGACGAAGAGAATTCCTGCCAAAAGCACCAGGGGACCGCTGATATAGCTAGGAATTAATTGGGTGATGTTGCGGAGCAAGTCGCTGAGCAGTTGGCTAATGTAATAAATTGGAGTGAGATTCGACCAAATGGCTAAGCCTAGAGCAGTCAGCAACACACCTGCTGCGCTAATAAGCAGCCAGCGTTTAACAAATAAGCCTGGAGCTAACCATTTGAACCACTGATTTACCCAATTTGGCGTTCGGGAGCGAGACTCCTGTCTAAGAGCTTGCAGGGCTTGTTTGAATAAACCAATAGACATATTGAATGAGGGGCAAGAGTAGGGAACAAATTTTCAGGAAGGCTGCACTAAAAGTGAAATGGAAGATACATAATCTTTGGCTAAACGCTACGAGTATATACGTAGCTTAATTGTAGGATTTACAACATTAGTAACAGGCTTTGACTTGGAGCTGATTATTTACAAAGCGTAATCTGTTTTTGATGCATCCTTCCTTGGAGACAAACTCAACCTAGGTTATCCCGTTTTGCTCTCGACGGCGGACAATAGCTGAGAAATCAATTTCTGGCACTTACAACGATCTGGTTCTAAGGTGGCTCTTCTAAGCTAGAACTGATAGATGCGAATCAAGCTTAATTTTTATTTGTGTAATGAAAACTGTTCCTTATGGCTGAGCCACTAATTCAACTGAAGAGCGTCAGTAAATCTTTTGGGTCGAATGTTGTGTTGGACGGTGTGGATTTGACCATTTACCGGGGAGAGGCGATCGCCATTATTGGACCATCGGGGACGGGAAAATCAACTATTTTGCGGATGCTGGCAGGGCTTTTGGCTCCCGATTCAGGGGAGATTTATGTGCAAGGGCAACTCCGAGAAGGGTTGGCAGAAGATCAGCAGGAGTCGATTGGCATTGGCATGGTGTTTCAGAATGCGGCTCTGTTTGATTCGTTGACGGTAGATGAGAATGTGGGGTTTCTACTTTATCAGCATTCACAGTTGCCCGCTAAGCGAATTCGAGATTTGGTGGAGCAGAAGTTGGAGATGGTGGGGTTGCCAGGAACGGGCGATCGCTTTCCGGCTGAGCTGTCGGGTGGAATGCGGAAGCGGGTTAGTTTTGCGCGTGCGATTATGGATAATCCTGAGAATCCTGCGGACAGTCCCGAAATTATTCTTTATGATGAACCCACGGCTGGGCTTGACCCGATCGCTTCGACGGTGATTGAAGATTTAATTCGTCAGCTTCAAGACGCGCGGGGTGGCTGTAGCACCTACGCAATTGTGACCCACCAAGACACTACGATTCGTCGGACTGCTGATCGGGTGATCTGTCTCTATCAAGGTAAAGTGCAATGGGAAGGCTCAGTGGCAGAGATTGATACGACAGAGAATCCGCTGGTGCGACAATTTTTTAGCGGTAGTGTTGAGGGACCTATTCAGGCTCTAGGGTAGTCTGTCTTAGGCAAACAGCCTGTCTTAGGCAAACAGCCTGTCTTAGGCAACAAACAGTCTGTCTGAAGCGGGCTAGCTGGGATAATCTGAGTAGAGCTTGAAAGCGGTGAGGAAATATCATGCGATCGCGGACAATTCGAGAAGGGTCAGTCGGCTTACTGGTGCTACTAGGGCTAGGTTTATTTGGCGGTATTGTGCTGTGGCTGCGGGGCTTCAACCCCACTAACCAAAGCTATCGGGTAACACTAGAGTTTTCAGAGGCGCGCGGGCTGGCTGATGTTTCGGGAATTCAGCCGGGGGCGGTCGTCCGCTATCGGGGGGTGCCCGTCGGACGGGTGCTAGAGGCTCGAACAACGCCTAATGCCGTTGAGGTGGATGTGGAGATTGCTCCGGCAACGCTGGTAATGCCTCATGATGTGGCGATCGAGGCAAGTCAGTCGGGGTTGATTGGCGAAACTTCGATTGATATTATTCCGCAATCGGCGGTATCGACGGCGTTGCTGGCGGCTGACCCTTTGGCAGCGGATTGCAATAATCAAAAGATTGTTTGCAATGGATCGCGCTTAGAAGGGCAAGTCGGGGTGAGTTTTAAAAAGTTGATTGATACGACGGTGCAGTTTGCTGATTTGTTTTCTAACCCTGAGTTTTTTGGAGAGATTCGATCGCTGACTCGTAATAGCTCTCAAGCGGCAGCGGGGGTGACAAATTTGACTGGGGAAGTCACAACTTTAGCCAAATCTGTGAGGCAGGAGTTGGGCAATATTTCGAGTGCTGCTACAACTTCTGCGACTTCTGTAGGGAAGGCGGCTGATCAAATTGGGTTAACAGCAGCTCAGGTCAATGTTTTGGTTTCTTCCAATCGTTCTTCGTTAGTCAGCACTTTAGACAATATCAACCAAACTAGCACTCGACTGCAATCGCTAGTAGGGAGCTTTGACCCAGCGATCGCAGGAGGCAAGGGTAATTTGGTAGAAAATCTGCAAACTCTTTCGGCAAATGCGGTTGAAGCGTCGGCAAATCTGCGGAATCTGACTAACGTAGTAGGCAGTACCGAAAATATTGTGTTGCTTCAGCAGACGTTGGATTCTGCGCGATCGACGTTTCAGAATGCTCAAAAAATTACTGCCGATTTAGATGAGCTGACGGGTGATCCAGCGTTTCGAGAGAACTTACGAAATTTGGTGAATAATCTCAGCGGTTTGGTGGCTTCGACACAGCAGCTTCAGCAGCAAACGCAACTGGCGCAGGATTTGGCTCCAGCGATCGCCTCCCAGCGTTCTGTTGTTCCTTCTACTGGTATTCCTGCTACTGGTATTCCTTCTACTGGCAGCCCTGTACCTAGCCTCGCTGTCAGACCCAGCCCTTCTTTTCAACTTCAATCAGCGCCACTTTCGGCTCAGAATATTCAGGTCGATCGCTTCAAAGATAATCCGCTCCTACAGCCTGATTCTAAGGAAAAGGAAGCCGCAGCAGATCATCCTACTCCGGCTGTGTTACCGCAGTAGGCTGTGTTACCGCAGTAAAAAATCGTTAGTCGGGGCTAGCCGCTAAAAATTGCTTCAGCCGCATCAAGGTTAGGGTTTGCCCTAGGTTTAGCGGCAAGAACGAAACGCCTTCCAGGCAAGACTGCACCCAGCCGTCACCCCAATGCCATTCATGAAATCCATCGATGCCCTGGTGCAAAAGCAACCGCAGCCCGTTTTCGTCGGCTAGGTCTACCCGATGCTGAATGGCAATAGGTCCAAGCCAACTGGTGTACGCAGTTCCAGACTTGAGGCGATCGGGTAAGCCTGCCGAAAACGTTTGAGGGAAGAGCCATTTTTGAAACTGAGCGGGACAAAGAAGGCTATCGGCAATGGCTTGATGGGAAGCATTGATTTCGACTCGGAGATTGCTTTGTTGAAAGGTTCCTAACATGGTGGTGGGGGTGCGGGATGGCGAGTAATTCTAATTGATTTCTTATTTAGTATACAAAAGGGGAAAAGACAGGATGGTTGAGGAAGTGATGGTGACGGTGAAGTTGTTTGCAGTTTACCAAGAGGCTTGTGGGGCGACTGAGGTGGCGCTGGAGTTGCCGAGAGGAACGACAGTGCTGGGAGTGTGCGATCGCCTGATTGCCGAGCATCCTGAACTAGAACCCTGGCGATCGACGACTCGGTTTGGCGTTAACTTGCAGTTTGTGGAGCCGGATACGGTGCTTCAGACAGGCGATGAGGTAGTGTTAATTCCGCCAGTCAGCGGCGGTTGAAGCGATCGCCAGACTTGAAGCTTCATAACTGGAAATCTGCATTTCCTCATGTTGCCAATGGGTCGCAGGAGCGGTGATTTGCTGGAATGCTGCTTCAGTGAGGAGAACTTTTTCACTGTTTAGAGTGTCTAAATTAGAATGCCCAAAAAATTAGCCGTGCTCGATCCCGTTGTTGATATCATTGATCCCATTGAGGTATAGAATGTCTTTTCTGAACCGCTCCTCGGATCTGTATAGGCGATCGCTGACTCATGAATCAGTTGAATAGTATTTTGACGCTGTTTTTCAGCTTGCTAGTAGAGGCAATGCCTTTTTTGTTGTTGGGTGTTTTGTTCTCTAGTGCGTTGTTATTGTTTGTAGACGAGCGTAAGCTAATTTCGTCTGTGCCTCGTAATCCGCTGCTTGCGGCTTTTATGGGGAGTTTGATTGGTTTTATTTTTCCAGTTTGTGAGTGTGGCAACGTGCCTGTGGCGCGGCGTTTAATGGTGCAAGGTGCGCCTATTTCGATGTCGATCGGTTTCTTGCTGGCAGCTCCAACGGTTAACCCAATTGTGTTTTGGGCAACCTGGACAGCGTTTCGAGATCAACCGGAAATTGTGTTTATGCGGGTGGGTTTTTCGCTGATCATTGCCACGATTGTGGGGTGGGTCTTTAGTACTCAGAAAGATTTGCGCCCGTTGTTACAACCCGCGATCGCCCGTTCAATGCCTGTTCCACGTTTTCGCAGCAGGCGAGGGAAAAAACAGGAAGAATCGGTTTCAGATTTATTACAATCTGGCACGTTTATTTTGGGACAGTCAGGTAAGCTACAGCTAGATGGCGACCCGTTACAAACAGCGGCTTTAGTGGCGAATCCGGTGTTGTCAAAACCGATTCCAGTGCGGCTTCAGATGATGTTAGATAACGTGATTTTAGAGTTGCGAGAGCTGGGCGGAATCTTGGTCATTGGCTCGGCGATCGCGGCGATCGTCCAGGTTTCGATACCGCGTGAGATGATTTTGGGTTTAGGTCAGGATAATGTCACGTCGATTTTAGCAATGCTGTTGCTAGCTTGCGTCATCTCTATTTGCTCAACAGTGGATGCTTTCTTTGCCTTGTCTTTTGCTTCTGTGTTTACGAGTGGATCGTTGTTAGCGTTCCTAATTTTTGGTCCGATGATTGACCTAAAGAATATTGCTTTACTTTGGTCAGTGTTTAAGGGACGTGCTATTTTTTATCTTTTTGCTTTAGCGGCGCTGCTAACATTCCTCGTTGCATTACTCATTAATCTTTACGTTAGCTAATTCTTCTATGGCTCCTATCCCTCCCTCTCGTCCGCGTTCTTCTCGTCTGCCGCTCCTCATGTCGTTGCTTGATATTGCTGCCATTCTGACCTGGAGTCTGTTGCTGTTAAAGTTTTGTTGGACGAAAGAAATCAATTTGTTGCTTCACCCTGATTATGTATGGTTAGCTTATGCGGCTGGGTTTTTCTTGTTGGGGTTGGGATTGTTTAAGGTAACGCAATTATTGGGGCGATCGTTCGACCGTTCTTCTCGACGGGCGGCAAGGGCACGAGCGCAGGCAGAGGCAATTCCCCACTTTTCGTTGTTCCCATTTGGGAGTGCGTTGATGTTAGGTGTAGCGCTATTTGGTCTGAGTTTTACGCCTCAGCCGTTTGCGAGTCAGGCAGCACTTGATCGGGGCGTGACGGATACGTTGACATTGACGCGATCGCAGCCTCAGTCGTTTCGCAGTAAAAGCCGACCGGAGGAACGCACGTTGACGGAATGGGTAAGGACGCTCAACGTGTATCCAGAACCGGATGCTTACAAGGATCAGAAAGCAAAGATTGAGGGGTTTGTGATTCACGTTAAGGATCAGCCTGATGATGTTTTAACACTGTCTCGCTTTGTCATTACTTGCTGCGCGGCGGATGCTTACCCGATCGGAATTCCGGTGAAGTTGAAAGGAAGTCGGTCTGCTTACGCGCCTGATCAATGGTTGCGGGTGGAGGGAAAGATGGCAACTCAGACTTTGAGTGGTAAGCGGCAGTTGGTGGTGATGGCGACGGATCTGACTAAGATTCCTAAGCCAGATGCGCCTTACGAGTATTAAGCTTCTGACCAACGATAGCGGTAATTGCTACACGCCTTCTACGCTAATGCGCGAAAACGAGTTGTTTTAGTACATCTGAAACAGTAAGCTTTTGTAATGTCTCTACAATCCTATTTTTTAGCATTCTGATGATTGCAAAAACGGTTAAAGTTACGATCCATTTAGATGACCCAGATCTAGATGCTGGCGAGACAGATGAAGCAGCACGGCGGCTTTTGGTGCAGTTGAACGAGATGAATGAAGTTGAGACTGCTGAGCGGGTGCTTGATCCCAGCCCGCCAGAAGGAAATAAGTCATCGGGTGGGTTTTTGGTTGGAACTTTGCAGACGGAAGTTAGACCGAACCATCTGAAGTCTTTTTTTGGTTTTTTGGGTCAACGTTCTAATAATCAATCGCTTGAAATTGAGATTGAAGTGGGCGATCGCAAAGTCAAGGTCACAGCGAACAATCAAGGCGATCTGATTGCAGCAGAGCGATTTGTCCAGCAATTACTGGTGGTCAAGGCGGTAACGGGTGGCGATATAGTTCGTAAAATTCTAATCCTTGCGGCAAATCCTAAGGACACGGTTCAGCTTCGGCTAGATCAAGAAGTGCGAGATATTGCAGAAGGCTTACGGCGATCGCAACGGCGGGATCAGTTTACGCTTGAGCAACAGTGGGCGGTTCGTCCACGAGATATTCAACGCGCCATGCTGGATATTAATCCTCAGATCATTCACTTTTCGGGTCATGGGCTGGGTGAAGAGGGTTTGGTATTTGAAGACGAGGTTGGAAAATCTAAGCTGGTGAATGGTGAGGCTTTGGCAGGTTTGTTTAAGCTGTTTGCGAATCAGGTGGAATGTGTAGTATTAAATGGCTGCTATTCGGATGTGCAGGCAGAGGCGATCGCGCGGCATATTCCCTATGTGGTGGGAATGACTCAGGCAATTGGCGATCGCGCGGCACTGGAATTTGCGGTGGGCTTTTATGATGCGCTGGGGGCAGGGCGAGATGTGGAGTTTGCCTATGAAATGGGGTGCAGTGCGATTCGGTTGGCTGGGATCGCTGAGGCGCTGACTCCAGTTTTGAAGAAGAAAGGATGAAGCACGAGTAAATTGCCCTGATTGTAAGCTAGCGAGATGAATTAAGATTTAGTAGCGGAACAAATGGGGCAATATGGCAAAAGTCGCTCTGTTGATTGGGGTCAGTGAATATGGATCAGGGCTAAATCCGTTACCTGGCGCGGTCAAAGATGTTGAGGCAATTCGAGAAGTTTTGCTGCATTCTGACATTGGTGGGTTTGGCAGTGAGGATGTGATGCTGCTGAAGAATCCAGAGCGACAGGAGATGGAAGAGGCGATCGAGCGTTTATTTACATATCGGCAAAAGGATGACTTAGTTCTGCTCTATTTTTCAGGGCATGGCATCAAAAATGATTTAGGTCAGCTTTACCTGGCAACCCAGAAAACTCGCAAGAACAGTAAAGGTGAATTGGTACGATCCACGGCAGTGGCTGCTAACTTTGTTCAACAATGTATGAGTGTCAGCCGATCGCGGCGGCAAGTTGTGATCCTAGATAGCTGCTTTAGTGGAGCATTCGCAGAAGGTATGTTCGCTAAGGATGATGGCTCAGTTGATATTCGGACTGAGTTGGGAGGTGAAGGACGGGCGGTTTTGACTTCTTCAACCTCAACCCAATATTCGTTTGAGGAGAAGGGAGAAGATCTATCCATTTATACCCGTTTTCTGCTGGAAGGTATCCGGACGGGGGCAGCAGATTTAGATGATGATGGGGTGATTTCGATTGATGAGTTGCATGAGTATGCCAGCCGCAAGGTGCAAGAGTTGCAGCCTGCGATGAAGCCGGAGCTTTACGCGATTCGGGAAGGATTCAAAATTCGATTGACTAAGGTTCCGCCAGGTGATCCATTGCAGAAGTATCGGAAAGAGGTGGCGCGGTTTATTCATCGGGGTGAGATTTCTTTTGTGGGACGGCGGACGTTGGATGTGTTGCGATCGCGCCTTACACTCGAACCGACAGCGGCACAGGCGATCGAGGATGAGGTGCTGGAACCTTGCCGTCAAGAATTTCGTAACAAGCTCCAGCAGTATGAGCAGGTGTTTACGGAGGTGTTGCAGCGGGATCAGACGATTACGGAGGGCGATCGCGCTGAT
>JBBRCV010000204.1:0-10182 GCA_038204505.1 Elainellales cyanobacterium | reverse complement strand
GCGGTCCCCTCACCGCCATTCGCACCGCAGTGCAGGTGATGCAAAGCCACCCCGATCGCATTCATCCCGCCGACGAAAAAAAACTCGCCGCGATCGCCAGTGCCACCTACCAAATGTCTGATCTGATCGAGGATCTCCTGCTCTTAGCTCGCAGCGACAACCTCACTGCCACCGCCCGAATTGCTATTCCTATCGACGAACTTCTCGAAGATTTGGTGATATCTCTCCAACCCCAAGCAGAATCAAAAGACATCACGCTGACGCTACACCCGGCACCCGAAATTTTGGTGCAAGCCGAAGCCTCCCAACTGCGCCGCATGTTCTTCAACCTGCTGGAAAATGCCTTGCAATATACCCCCCAAGGCGGGTCGGTCAGCGTTGATTTGACGGTGCAGGGAGCGATCGCCCTAGTCAAAGTTGTAGATACTGGAATTGGCATTGCGCCCGCTCAAATTTCTCGGATTTTCCATCGCTTTTGGCGGGCAGAACAAGCCCGATCGCAACGGGAAACTGGGACGGGTTTAGGATTGGCAATTGCCGAGGCGATCGCCCAGACCCATGGAGGAGAAATTATTGTCACCAGCCAAGTTGGAATAGGAAGCTGTTTTACAGTCAAACTTCCCCTCCTTAAATCAAGCTAAAAAAATCAAGCTAAAACTTCTCAAGGGCAGGTCTTTCCGACTTCTTTACAATTCTTTATCTATCATGAGTACTAGCAACTACAGATTCTCTAAGGAGTTATTCATGATCCGTCTTAATTCAATGCTGGCGATCGGTGCAGTCAGCATTTTGGCACTCACAGGCTGCAACACCGAAAAAGCTGCAACTAGTGCTGCCGACTCTGTGGTGCAAAACACGACTGGCGTTACCAGCGCAGCGAAAGACAAAGTAACCGGATCTGTCTCAGGGTTTACAGGTTTACAGGACGTGGTCGCTAGTACCAAAACCGCTGTTGAAGCCGGAGACTTCGCCACAGCCCAAACAGAAATTGGAAAGTTTGAGGGCTTCTGGTCAACAGTGGAAGATGGTGTCAAAGCCAAATCTTCTCCCACCTACGATGCTATTGAAGCCAGCGTAAGCGGCGTTGAAGAAGCGGTCAAGTCTTCTAATAAACCCAAAGCCATAGACTCGCTGAAAGCCCTAGACGCGGCTGTAACGACGGCTGCAAAATCCTAGACACGCCCCAGACACGATAGTCGGTAGGGTCACAGTGATCCTACCGACTCTCTTCTTTATAATCATTCTCTTCTATCTACTCCTATGAAACGAGTCTTTCGGAAATATCACCGCACACTGTCAATTATTGTGGCTCTGCCGCTCATCCTCACCACCCTTACAGGAATGCTGGTGACAATGGTTGCCGAATGGAAACTGAACCTTGGTGTTTCTCGTAGCTTTATCCTTAGCCTACATAGCGGCGAACTGTTTCACCTAGAAGGCATTTATCCTATATTGAATGGTTTAGGACTCGCTATCATGATCATCACAGGTTTAAGCATGTCGGGTTTGTTTCGCAAAAAGCCATCTCAAACTAATTCTTAGGGTCAACCAATTTTGAGGAAGCAAAGTTCATACAATAGCGCTGCCCAGTCGGTTCGAGACCATTACCAAACACGTACCCTAAATGCGTACCACAGTTAACACAGACCACTTCAGTTCTGCGTATAAATAGGGTGCGATCTTCTACAAGTTTCACGTAACCTCCAACTTAAGCCCCCGATACCAACGCTGCTCTCGCCTGAAACTGCAACATCAAGCCATATTCCAAGCCTTCCACGACCGCCTGATAAGACGCTTCAATAATGTTTGCCGAAACCCCCACTGTCGTCCAGCGCTGATGACCATTGCTGCATTCCAACAGCACCCGCGTTTTAGCAGCCGTGCCCGCCCCGCCGTCAAGAATACGCACTTTGTAATCGGTTAAGTGGAACGAGCTAATTTCTGGATAAGAGCCTATGAGCGCTTTGCGAAGTGCCGCATCCAGCGCAGAAACAGGTCCATTTCCTTCGGCTGCTTCCAAAATATCTTTGCCGTTGATGGATACCTTGACTGTTGCTAGAGATTGACTCGCACTCGGCAACAGATCAGGCGACAGATCAGAAATCATATCGCAATGGACATGGAAATCTTTGAGAGTGAAAAACGCTTGCCGTTGTCCCAAAGCTTCCCGCATTAGCAGTTCAAAACTTGCCTCTGCTGCCTCAAATTGATAACCCTGATTTTCTAAGGTTTTAAGGTGCTGCAAAATTTGCCGACACTTAGGATCTTGTTTATCTAAATCAATGCCAAAACTCCGCGCCTTTGCCAAGACGTTGCTTAAGCCTGCCTGGTCAGAAATAACAATCCGGCGCAGATTGCCAACGAGTTCTGGCTGGATGTGTTCGTAGGTGAGAGGATTGCGCTCGACCGCGCTGACGTGGATGCCGCCTTTATGAGCAAATGCTGACAGTCCCACAAACGGCGCGTGATCATCTGGTGCCAGATTGACCACTTCGCTAATCAGCCGACTAGATTCTGCTAGGTGGGCAAGTTGACTAGATTGAACGCAGGTGTAGCCCATCTTGAGTTGTAGATTAGGAATGAGCGTGCAAAGATTGGCGTTGCCGCAACGTTCACCGTAGCCATTGATAGTTCCCTGCACCATTCTGGCTCCACCGATAACGGCGGCTAAGGCATTTGCAACTGCCGTCCCAGAGTCGTTGTGGGTGTGGATGCCAATCTGGGGAGATGAAGCTTGTTGATTGATACATTCTTGATTAACAAACTCAATTACATCAGCTACGATCGCCGTAATTTCGGGAGGCAACGTGCCGCCATTTGTGTCGCACAAGACCAGCCATTCGGCTCCACCCGCGATCGCCGCTGCCAAAGTTTTCAACGCATATTCTGGGTTTTGCTTGTACCCATCAAACCAATGTTCCGCATCGTAAATTACCCGCCGATCCTGACTGCGAAAAAATTCGATCGTGTCTTGAATCATCGCCAAATTTTCGGGCAATGTAGTTTGTAGCCCTTCGGTAACGTGCAAATCCCAAGACTTGCCAAATATAGTAATCCAGCGAGTTCCAGCCGCCAGCACGGGTTGCAGCATTGGGTCTTCGGCTGCCATTCTGCCAGGGCGACGGGTCGAGCAAAACGCCACAACCTCTGCCTGAGTCAAAGGCTCTTCTTTCAACTGCCAAAAAAACTGGACATCTTTGGGGTTTGCACCAGGCCAACCGCCCTCAATAAAGGGAATCCCCAAACGGTCAAGCTGGCGTGCAATTCGCAGCTTATCCTCTAGCGACAGCGATAAACCCTCGCGCTGTGCGCCATCTCGCAGCGTTGTGTCGTAGAGCCAGATTGTTTGAGCGTCTGTTAAATCGGCAGTCATAGGTTTTGGGTAGAGCTTGCAGCTACAGAAGAGATGAGTCAAAAAAACGAGTCATCAGGAAATTGTAAAGAAAATTGCTGCCAGTTGAGGCGAGATAAATTTAAGTCGCAGGTTTTCTTAACAGAGAGTGGACTGCTTTACAATAATCTTATGTTGCAGCAGAGGTGAATTGTGGACGGATTGCTGAGCTTTTGGGTGCTAAGTGCAGTTTTTGCGGTTGTGGGCGCAGCCTTGAAAGGGCTAATTCGACCACTCAGTTGGGCAACGTTGGCGATCGCCACTCTATTCATTGCACCGGGTAAAGTAGCTGAAACCGTTAATGCTGTTCGCGCTGGCGAAGTCAAGCTAGCTTTGCCCTCCTTACCACCACCGCCACCCGTTCCACCCGTAACGACGGCTCCAACTAATAGCACTGCTCCTGTGCCATTAGACCCTAATGCTGCTCCCCCCACAACAACTATAACAACGCGACCACCCGCTGTATCCCCTGCCAACATAGGATGGGAAGCGGCAATTGCCCGACGTGTCTCGCCTCCTGCCAATGAAACAATTCGTCCTAACCCTGACCCTAATACCAATCGTGCCCCTTATCCTGACTCGAATCCTACTCCCATTCCTCCACCAGAAAACTCACCTAGCCGACCTGTTTCAGCGCTGTGGTAATGACTGAAGAAACGCTAGAGGGCAATTTGCCCATACCGATCTCTATTTCTTGGAGGCATTAACGATGCCTGAAGTTGCGACTATCATCTTTTCATTGCTAGGTATTTCTGTCGTTGGCTTAGCGTTCACCGCACTTCGCCTGATCAAAAATGTTGCTCAGTTTGTCGCCATTAGCTTGCTGATGATTTTTGTCATTCTTCTCGCTAATCGATCGTTTAACCCATCATTCGGTGATCTGGCAATTTTTTCGTCCAATCGTCAGCCCAGCGTCCAAACCGATCGCCAGCCTATCAGCCCATCCAACATTCAAGACTACCAGCGATCGGGTCGAGAACTGGTGTCGGGCTTCTCTAAAAACGCCGGGAATATTAGTGATTCCTTAGATACTTTTGTCTATGGACCTCAAGCCAAAATCGGTTGGCAAAAGCTACCCGAAAAGCTGTACGCCCAGCAGCAGCAGTTTAAGAGGATTCCAAATCAAGCTTCCCAGCGACCCATTAGCGCTCCTAATTCAAACCCAACACGTCCTTCTACAACGACCGCTACTACTCGTCCTGCCCCTGCCCCTGCCCAACGACCCATCTCCGCTTGGTGGTAGGCTAGGGATTCTAAAGTTTGCACTCTCCTTTTAGCACCCATCATGCTCTCATCCCTTCAGCCGCCAACTTCCCTATCAACTCAACGCACCCTCTCACTCACTCCGCTCGTCATTGCTGGGCGTACCTTTCAATCTCGATTGATGACAGGGACAGGTAAGTATCGTAATTTTGACCAAATGCGCCAAAGTATTGCCGCTAGTGGCAGCGAAATTGTGACGGTGGCAGTGCGCCGCGTCCAAACCAGTGCACCAGGACACGAAGGATTAGCAGAAGCGATCGACTGGAGCAAGATTTGGATGCTGCCCAATACAGCAGGCTGTCAGACTGCCGAAGATGCCGTGCGGGTGGCGCGCCTGGGGCGTGAAATGGCAAAGTTGTTGGGACAAGAAGACAACAATTTTGTCAAGCTAGAAGTCATTCCCGATAGCAAGTACCTCTTGCCCGATCCAATTGGCACGTTAGAAGCGGCTGAACAGTTGGTCAAGGAAGGTTTTGCGGTGTTGCCTTACATTAATGCTGATCCGCTGTTGGCGAAGCGGCTGCAGGAAGCAGGCTGCGTGACCGTGATGCCTCTGGGTTCTCCAATTGGATCAGGGCAGGGTATTAAAAATTTGGCAAATATTCAAATCATTATTGAAAACGCCACGGTTCCAGTGGTTGTCGATGCAGGCATTGGCACACCGAGCGAAGCGGCACAAGCAATGGAATTAGGGGCAGATGCTTTGTTAATCAATACGGCGATCGCTCAAGCCGCCGATCCAGCGCTCATGGCTGAAGCGATGGGCATGGCAACGCAAGCCGGACGCATGGCTTATTTAGCAGGACGCATTCCAGTTAAAGCCTATGCTAGTGCTAGTTCACCTCTAACAGGGACGATCTAAATCTATGACAGGAGAGCCATGAGTGGGTTAATCATAGTTGCTTCGCTGTTGGTTGCTTTTTTTGTGTTTGGTTGGTTGCTGAAGGTGGCTAAGGCAACCATTGGCACAGCATTGGCGATCGCGGCGGTAGTGCTAGGGCTACAGCTTTTTTTTGGAATCGGGCCCGAAGAACTGTGGCTGCAAATGACGCAGCTCTGGAACACTCAGTTTGCGAAAATATGGGAAAGCTTGTGGCATAGTTTCGTCAAGTGAAGGAATCTGGTGAGCGCCTTGCTTATGCCTTATTTATAAGGAGCGATCGAACAAATCCAAGGGTAAGTGTCCATACATCTCGTTAACGTCTGTATCGTCCGCAGACTGACAAGATACTAGAACACCCCGGTGCTCTCCGTCATATGAGCTAGCGTAACATTTGGCAGAATTTGGATTGAACTTGATATAGACCGAACCTTCAACAGGCTCCAGATCGAGGTCGGGACTGTAGCTCAAAGCCTTAGCGTAGCCCTTCAAAGCTTGGAGTCCTTGCTCTAAGCTATCAGCACAGACCCCTAGCATTTGATAGTCAGACTGACTCGCAGCTAGCAACAACGCCTGCTGAATGCTGTCCCGGTCTACGGGTTCTTTAAACCCAGGCTTAAGCGTACTAAACTGCTTCAGAATCCTATGGGCGGTTTCTAGATCAAGGGTTGAATAGGACATACAAATCGGTCTAATGATAGAAAAAGTACTGCTGTTCAGCAATTCTACGGTGATAAGTACATTCCTTGATTGCAAATCCACATCACTCAGAGGAATTCCTCTTCAGAAATTGGTTTGAGTATTGCTTGATATTAAGTGACTTAATGTTTGGTACTTCTCCACAATTTATCTTTCTTAATTCAAAATCAATCGTGTTTGCGCTAGCCTTTCGCTCTTAGTTTGAAGCGATCCCTATCTAGTTTTAGGCAATATCAGTAGAGTTACCTAGAAAACCTCAATTAAAATCCTATTTTGTGCGAATGTTTCTTTAAAAGTAACGAGAGTCTAAAGACAATCTAAACATCAGATTTTCTTTGGGATCGCCCAAACCATTTCTAGGCAAGGTTTAGATGCCTTCCTTTCGCAAAAAACCAATAAAAAACATAGATCAGAATAAAGGAGAAGATTCGCGTTGAAAAGACCAAAATTATGAAATCTCTAGCAAGCAACATTTCATCCTGCCGTCATTGCCGCTTCTATCGATCAGAAGGACGACGCGGGGGAAGTTGTCAGAAGCTTGGGGTTCCCGTTCAAGGTGATTGGAGCGTTTGTCCCCTTGCAGCATCTCCTTTTAAGCCTAGTTTGAAAAATCTTCCTGGAATAGTAAATTGGCAAGGATTTGATATGAAAGCGGAAGCTAATACTGTCAACCTGCCCGTAAAAAATGAGCTTGCAGTCGCATCAGAGAAGTTGAATTTAGGAAATGTGGCTTGCTAGGAGTTTTAGGAAGTTATATTTCCCCCAATCATTTCACCGATTTCATTCAATATTTGCTTCTCCCTCTCTAGTGCAAAGGTATTAAAGTTCGATAGTATTAAAGTGCTAATGTACTGCTATCTTAATGTCATAAGCTTCGTGTCTTGTTTTCGTGATACCTCAACAGCTCACGCTTAAAAACTTTCTTAGCTATCGTGAGGCAACCCTCAATTTTCGAGGGCTTCATGTTGCGTGTATTTGTGGAGCTAACGGGGCTGGAAAGTCATCGTTACTGGAAGCGATCGCCTGGGCAGTTTGGGGGCAAAGTCGCGCCAGCACCGAAGACGATATTATCAACCAAGGCTCAATGGAGGCACTGGTTGACTTTACATTTCAGTGTCACGACCAAACCTACCGCATTATTCGCAGTCGCTACCGAGGGCAAGCCACTACCCTTGAGTTTCAAGTCCTCTCTCCGACAGGCTTTCGATCGCTCACCGAAAAAGGGGTACGGGCAACTCAGCAGATTATTTCTCGGCATTTACGGCTAGATTACGATACCTTTATTAACTCGGCATATCTCCGGCAGGGGCGAGCCGATGAGTTCATGCTGAAGCGTCCTAGCGATCGCAAACAAATTCTTGCCGATTTGCTCAAGCTTAATCAGTACGATGAAATTGCTGAGCAAGCTAAGGAAAAAGCGAGGCAGTTCAAGGCAGAACTGACTGTGCTAGAACGCAGCTTTGAAGAATCATCCATGCAGGTGCGCCGAGGCGATGGACTGGCGATCGAAGCAGCCAATCTGACTGTGACGCTGACCCAAATGCAGCAGCAACAGACTGACTATGGCGATCGCCTCCGCCACTTCCATCAAATTCAGCAACAATGCCAAGACTGGCGGCAACAGTTGACGGGGCAACAGCAACAGCAACAGCATCTGCAACAAGACTGCCAGCGATTACATCAAGATTTAAATAACTTACAACAGCAGCAGCGGCAGCTCGAAAATATTCTGGCAGATGGAAAGGCGATCGCCGCCCGTTATGCCCAGTATCAGACTCTTCAAGCAGAAGAAGAAATTCAAACCGCCAAATTCCAAACTTATCAAGCGGCTCAAACCCAACGGCAACAGCTTTTACAAGAACAAGCCGAGCAAGCCGCCCTACTCAAGGATCAGCTCCGACAGGCGCAAGCCCAACGAGACGCGCTTCAACAGCAGCAGCAAGATAATCAACAAATTCTTGGTAAAGCTGACGAAATTGAAACTGCCCTAGAGCAGCTTCGACAGTCAAGGACAAGATTGGCAGAGCTGGATCAACTCCAGATGAAAGCGTCACCCCTGACTCAACGACGTCACCAACTTCAAGCTCAGATCGATCGCGCCCAAAGCCGACTGATGGCACGCCTCGAAGAGCTTCACTCTTTGCAACAACACCTGGAAGCTCAACAGCAGCAACAGCCCCAGCTTCAGCAAACTCTTTTAGAAATCGCCGAACAAATTGACCATCTCGAAAAACGCCGCTCCTATCAGCAGCAAGTCCGCGAAAAAGGCGTAGAGCGCCGCAATTTCCTAGAACGCCTGCAAGAGCGGCAGCGAGAGTTTGAGCGGGAACTGGCAGCGCTCGATCAAAAGCTTTTGCTGCTCCGGCAGGAACAACCGCAGCAAGAAATTCAGAAAGAAATCCCCGAAACCATCAGCGCCATCCGCACCGCTCTTGAAGAAAACGATGGGACTAAAGGCGGCTCACCTTACGCCCTCTACCACCCTAATACAGAGGCTTTTGGGGAGCATCTTCCCCTGTTTTCCGCTGAACATTATCCGCCCCTCTCTCCACCCTATCCTCCCTGTCCCCTGTGCGATCGCCCCCTCGATGAACAGCATTGGCAGCATGTCCTTCAGCATCACCAGCACGAACAAGAAGAAATTCGCCGCCAGCTCTGGGTCATCCGAGAACAGCTCACTACCTCTGATCGTGAAATCCGTGTCCTGCGCCAGGAATACCGAGATGTTGACAAAGAGCTGGTTCATTACGGATCGGCATTAGAGCGACGTGGACAATTGCAAGAGCAGCTCCAACGTTCTATGGAAGGCTTAGATCGGCTCCAGAAAATTCTGGCAGAGCAACTGGATATTGAGCGATCGCTCCAGCAAAACGATTACGCCCTTGATGTGGCAGAAGAACTGCATCTCATTGATGCCACTCTGCAACAGTTAAACTACGATGACAAAAATCATGCCCTGGCGCGAGGACAGGTCGATCGCCACCGTTGGGCAGAAATCAAACAAGCCGAAATCAAGCAGGCGCACCGTCGGCAAGCTCAGGTTGAACAACGGTTGCCAGAGTTGGCAGCTTCGATCGCCCAACTCGAAGACTCTTTAGAAGCCATTGCCCACGCTCCCCTGCAACAGCAAATTGATCAACTCGATCGCCACTTATCAGCGATCGGCTACAGCCTCGAACAGCATACGGCTCTGCGTCAGACCCTGCGGCAAGAACAGTCTTCGCAGTTGCGCTACCAGGAATTGCTTCAAGCACAGCACCACTATCCTCCCTTGCAGCAGCGATCGCAGGAGTTGGCAGTATTGGTGGGCGATCGCCACCAGGCGCTTCAAACCGTCATCGCTCAGGTGGAATCTCTCCAACAGCGGCTTCAAGATAATCCTGACCCTAGCCCAGATATTCAAGCCCTAGAAGCCCAAATTCAGCAGAACCGCACCCAACTCGACCATCACCTTGCTCAATTGGGTCGGCTGCAACAGCAACAACAGCATCTCGAAGCCTTCAAAGCTCAACATAGTGAGCTAACCGCTCAACTTCAAACGACCCGTCACCAGCTTAGAGTTCATCAAGAACTCTCCCAAGCCTTTGGCAAAAACGGATTGCAAGCTTTAATGATCGAAAATGTTTTGCCTCAACTCGAAGCCGAAGCTAATCAAATTTTAGGACGACTCAGCGCCAACCAGCTTCACATTCAATTTGTTACCCAACGTTCTAACCGCAAATCTAAAATCCCTAACCCTAAGCTCATAGAAACCCTGGATATCCTCATTAGCGATATTCACGGCACCCGCCCCTACGAAACTTACTCTGGCGGCGAGGCATTCCGGGTTAACTTTGCCATTCGTTTAGCTCTGGCTCGCCTGCTGGCACAGCGATCGGGCACAGCACTACAGCTTCTCATTGTCGATGAAGGCTTCGGTACTCAAGACGAAGCGGGGTGCGATCGCCTG
>JBBRCV010000203.1:0-10195 GCA_038204505.1 Elainellales cyanobacterium | reverse complement strand
GCTCAACTCAGGAACGGTAGTGATTAAGATGGAAGCAGTTTTTGAGAGATCATCATAGTACAACTTCAGCGCTTACCTTAACCTAACTTTGCAAAAACCATTGGCACGTTTGAGCTAAAAAAATTGTTAAGGGAGTCAGTAGATTTGTCATAACAGCCCTGTATTAAATTCCGGAGGTATTGCCATCATGACTCAATATTCAATTGAACAGGCTCAGGCTCAGCTAAATGACATTATTCAAGCCGTTGAGCATGGTGAGGCAATTGAGATTACTCGCAAAGGGCAGCAAGTAGCGATTCTATTATCTGTAGATGAGTACAAACATCTAAAAAAAGAAAAACCAGGATTTGGTACAGCATTGACAAAATTTCGTCAGGAAATGATTGCCGAGGGTATTGATATCGATCCTGACGAAGTTTTTAAGGATGTCCGTGATAAATCTCCTGGACGTGAGGTAAATTTGTGAGCTTGCGCTTTTTGCTAGATACCAACACAGTATCTGAGGCACTAAAATTGCAGCCAAATCTCAAGGTGATTCAAAAGATACAGAGTTCCGTCAGTGAGGTTGCTATTTCATCAATAACATGGCACGAGCTATGGTTTGGATGTTACCGCCTGCCGATGTCGAGGAAACGTCAGAAAATTGAACAGTATCTCAGGGAGACGATTGCAACCAACGTTCCTCTGTTGTTCTATGATGCTGCGGCTGCGGAATGGTTTGCCCAAGAGAGAGCTAGGCTATCGGCGATCGGCAAAACTCCTGCCTATGCCGATGGACAAATTGCGGCTGTTGCTCAAGCTAACAATCTTATTATGGTGACGAACAACGTTAAGGATTATGCCGACTTCCAAGCTCTCCAGCTTGAAAACTGGTTTTCTTAAATCCTTGGATCTAGATACTTCAATTTCTGAGATTGAATCATTTTTGCGATCGCCATACGTTAAAGATTTTTAAGCGATCGGGATCAATGCTGAACACTTGCACTACGATACCTAACAACTCCTTTGTGTGATGGTAACTATGAACAAAGCTGAACTCGTGGATGCAATTGCCACAAAAATAGAAGGCGCGACCAAGAAAGAGATCGATGCAGTTCTATCTGCTGCCCTAGAAAGCATTGAGGAAGCCGTTGCAGCAGGCGATAAAGTAACCCTGGTTGGGTTTGGTTCTTTCGAGCCACGGGAGCGTCAGGAGCGCTCTGGACGCAATCCTAGAACTGGGGAAGAGATGACGATTCCAGCAACGAGAGTTCCGGCATTCTCAGCAGGAAAACTATTTAAGGAGAAAGTAACCGCCTAGAGTGATTCAGTTTTGAACCTTCTTCCAGCTTTTTTTTCATGGGCTGGAAGAAGGTCAAGCGTATCAAAACTAGTAACGGTTAGCGATTATTCTTCATCGCCACCGTCATCTCCACTATCGTTATAGCCTTCATCTCCATCGCTGCCTTCCGATTCCTCATAGGTATCTTCTGATTCTTCATAGGTATCCTCTGAGACTTCATAACTATCTTCTGATTCCTCCTCTTCGTTGAGTTCTTCAGGCTCTTCTAATTCTTCATTGCTATCTTCGATCGCTTCAGAGTCCGCTTCATCGATATCCTCTAAGTCTTCTTCACCAACATCTTCAGCATCTTCTTCACCAACATCTTCAGCGTCCTCGTCCTCATAACTATCTTCAATCTCTTCAGCGTCTTCTTCAGAGTCCGCTTCATCAATATCTTCTAAGTCTTCTCCATCGCTATCTTCAGCATCCTCTTCACTGATATCTTCAGCATCCTCGTCCTCATAACTATCTTCGCTCTCTTCAGAGTCCTCTTCATCAATATCCTCTAAGTCGTCTTCATCGACATCTTCAGAATCCTCGTTCTCATCACTATCTTCGATGTCTTCCGAACCTTCTTCTTCGTAGTCATCTTCGTCATCGTACTCTTCATACTCTTCATGTTCCTCTGAGTATTCTTCAGAGTTCTCTTCGGAGTAGAGCACCTCAAGATCACCGTATTCTTCGACAGAAATAAAACCACTCTCAACGGTGTAGACAAGCTGTTCTACATAGACCATTTCATACAGGTCATATGCCTCGCCAACCATGACTTCGTGGAAGGCTCCAGGTGTTTGAATAGCGCGGGCGACTTGCGCTTTTTGCCCTCTAAAAAGAGAGCCGCCTTTGCCCTTAATACCTCGGCTCAGGTCTTTCTTTTTCTTATGACTGGGTGTAACATCAGCCTTACGAATTAGCGTCCAACAGTCTGTGTTGAGTTCAGAGTTAGTCATGTAATCATAGGGGATATAGCAGTAGCCATATTCGCCCCATTCTCTGCCCCAAGAGTTGCGAACAATGAACACATTGTCTGGCTCGGAATAGCCAACACAGAGCATGGCATGACCGCCATCATGTTGCTCATTGTCTAGATCGGGCATGGGCACTAATCCATCTGGCCCAGCTTTTTGGAAAGAGCCGAAGAGTTGCAGTCCAAAAATGAAGGGAAAGCCTTCAGCTAAGCAATTTTTCATTGCCTGTAAATTGACCTTTACCTGACGCGGGATCGGATTGAGCAGAAAGCCTTGCGCTTCTTCATAGGCGACTTTGGCAGGGCGCTCCAAAATCTGATCTGGATCAAAGGGCCAGGTCGATTCTGGACAAAGTCCTTGCTTCTTTGCGGCTTTGACACAACTGCGAATATAAGTTCCCTCATCTAAAGTAGTATCTCCATCCAGTGCACGAGCGTTGTAATAGATGAACAAACGGCTAACATCTTCTACATGCCCTTTCAAGCGTTTCATCAAGTATTCGTATGCCCCAGCCGTAGCATTGGCGGCGCAACTGTTGGTGGCGCTTTGATCTTCTACGCTGCTCATGTAGGGACGCAGATCCACTTGTTCAGGCAAAGGCTTTAACTGTTTGGGGCTAAAGGCTTCATCTTTGGACTTTTGGCGATCGGCTTGATAGCCCCCGATCTTAATGACCTTTCCATCTTTGTTCTCAACAACGGTGGATAAGCGAACCTGGCGATAATGTTTTGACATGGGAATTTATTTTTAGGAGTGTAAAAGCTCTGCTTTAAATAAGATGCCCAGCAAATACGTTAACTAGCGATCGCCCATCACTAGCTAACGTTTCCTATCTCTAAAGTCAGTGACAACTCTCTTTCTGGGCAGAAGGCGGCACATCCATTGCCGGACTTGCATTAAAGAAACCGACGGGTTTCAACATGAATCCAGAGTAGGCAGTGGGCATGACTGGATAATCTTCGGGGCGGGGAATATGGTGATGTCCAAACGTGTACCAAACCACGATATCGGTATTCTCAATAGAGCGATCGCCCTGTGTCCATTGAGGTAATCCCTCACCGCCGGAATGCTGGTTGGGATAAGCTCCAGCCGCGTACAATTCATTAGAGACGTAGGGTGTGACCCAGAGGTGCTTAGTCATGAAGCCAGCGCGTTTGAGAATGGGTGAGTCGGGATGAGCGTAAGGAATAGCGTTATCACCTGGCATAATTTTATAGCCAACAGGTTGACCCAGACGGTTGTGGACGGAATCGTTGACTACTTTCCAGTAACGCGCTTTGAAAGGGTCGATGAGACGCTGAGCTGATTGCTCTGTAGCAAGAAGCGTAGGCTGGGCGTAAAAGGCGTTACCGTAGGGATTATTTTCACCCATTGGCTCAGCTTCTGTGTTGACCTCATAGACGGAGTTAGCGGTGCCATCTAAATCAAAATCTAACCGCATACTGAAGAAGTGTTGGTGGTTAATGGCGTTGAGTTCTGGAGCAACTAATGTGCCGTATTTGCCAGTATTCGCTAATGCGCCGCAGAGAAGATTTCCCGTTAATTTAACTTCATATTGAATGTTACCATCTTGGTAAAAATACCAGAAAAAACCGTACTCATAGTTATCTACTGTAGCGATAAAAGAGATGGCTAAACGGCGCGATCGCCTTACTTCAACTTCGTCCAATCGCCAGTCTGTATGTTTCCACAAAATGCCATAATCTTCTTCGTGCAAACAAATAGCATTTTCTGTAATTGCAACGTTCCCTCGACTGTCAGTTAATGCCGCATCGAAGTAATGAATTTCACCTACACAATCGCATCCCAGCTTCAGAGAATTTGCTAGCATCCCAACCCCATGTTCACCCAAATCAAAGGCATTTTTGCGAAAGTGTTGTAGACGTGGATCACCATAGGGTACGACCATTTCAGACAAAGAAGCACGGTAGAGAATGGGACGGAGTTTCCCTTGATCTTCATAGCCAACGCTGTGCAGCACCAAGCCTTCGCGGGGGGTAAAACCAATGCGAAAATCCCACTTTTGCCAGCGAATATGATGACCTTCAACCTCGAAACTAGTCCCTTCAGGCTGAGTAATGGTGAGCGGCTTAATATCAGTACGCTGGCTAGGAGTAAACCGACTAGCATATTCACCAGGTTCGGGTGGCACGGGGACAATGCCAGTGTCTTCAATACGGATTACCTGCATTTTATTGAGGTCTACGACAGGCACTAAGCCATCAATTGGGCGGGAATAAAAGTTGCCATCAGGAACCGATCGCAGATAGCAAATGGCGCGAGAAAGGCGAATACCCACCTCATCGGCAAAGCCAAAATTACCGATCGCCCAAGGATCAACGACAACCAACTCTAAATCAGTGATGCCTCGCTTTGCTAGAGCCGCCAAAAAATCAGGATGGGCTTTAACTGCGGCTTCGCACTCGACCAACTCATCTGCCATGATGTTGGGCTGAACGTTGGGAATGTGCTTCCAGGAAACCAGCGATTTTTCGGTAAGAGAAATGACAGCTTCGTAAGTATTGCCTGTGGCATTGTCTAACAAAATTAGAAATGCTTCGCGGAGAATGCGATCGCCCGCCTTAAAATCTAAAACCACTGACTTAGATGGTTCGTGCAGAGTGACGCAGGGAAAGCGAAAGGAATCACCAAGAGATTGGGAGGAACGGGCGATCGCCACGGCTGCGGCAACTTCTGCTGCCGTCAATGGCTCTAGCGGGTGTTGAATAGTGGTGTGAGCAAAAATTGCGGTCATAGTTGTTTAGCCATTTAATTAAGTAAATGTTAGCAGGGGTCTAAATTCCCTGAAAGGTTTCTGGGTCTAGAACTATGTCTTAAGACAGTTGATTTTTTGCAAGAAGTACACGAGTCGTTAGTATTTTCCGTATCAAGAATTACGTTTTGTTTCCTTTAAACCCCGGAATGAATTCAAATCTGTAAAAGTAATATCTATGAGTTAGCAAATACCCTATATCTCTCATAGATTAAATAGATTAAAAAGGAGCGTAAAAAAGCAAAACTCTCATAACTGTAGTCGGTTGATGCTTTTTTGCGGATGGACACTTGTTAAGAAAATTCGTATTTCAAAACTCCTTGTGCCAAGGTGATCGCCATTAATTAAGCGATTGATTAATCGGTCAGAAGCCTGATCTTTGCTAACTTTTAAGCCATTGCCTATCGATACGGGCGATCGTTTTTCGATCCATTTATTAATAAGGAAAAACTATTATGTCACTATTGAAGTCAACCCTTCGCCATTGGCTCCCAGGCATTGGAATGCTGTTGTTGGCGGCGTGCAGCACCACTAGTCCCTCTTCTACAGAAAAGACTGGCTCAGCGCCACAAAGCTCTAGTTCAGCTCAATTTGCCGCTGCGAAAGGTTGCAAGAACGTCGGCATTTTACTGCCCGAATCTGACTCTTCAGCTCGATACGAAGCATACGATCGCCCACTTCTAGAGCAAGAAATTAAGGCAGCAATTCCTGGCGTTAAGATCCAGTATTCCAATGCCAATAATAATGCATCAACCCAGCAAAACCAGGCAGAGGCGGCACTGACTAAAGGGGCGTGTATTTTGGTAATTGACCCTAACGATAGTGAGCAAGCAGCAGTGATTGTGCAGCAAGCAAAAACCAGCGGTGTGCCTGTAATTGCCTACGATCGCCTCATTCAAGATCCTGACTTGGCTTACTACGTTTCATTTAACAATCAGAAAGTGGGCGAACTGCAAGGACAATATATTGCCGATCAACTGGCAGCAGGAACGTTGGGATTGAAGAAGGGAGCCAACTTGGTCATGATCAACGGCGCTCAAACTGATAACAACGCGCTGCTATTCCGTAAAGGAGCACTCAGCAAACTCCAGCCTCTAGTCGATAAAGGAGATCTCAAGCTTGTGTTCGATCAGTACACGCCTAACTGGGATAATGCTAAAGCCCAATCGATGATGGAAGGCGTACTGACAAAAACAAGTAACAATGTACAGATCGCGTATGCTGCTAATGACGGTTTGGCGAACACGATTATTGCTGCACTTCGGGTTCAAAACTTGAACGGCAAGGTACTCGTGACTGGACAAGATGCTACCTTGACTGGAATCCAAAATATCCTGTCGGGCGATCAAGGAATGACCGTTTACAAACCCATTGCTAAAGAGGCAAAGGCAACCGCTCAGTTAGTGGCAGCTTTAAGCCGTGGAGAAGACACGAGTTCTTTAACCAATGGTGCAACTGAAATTCAGGGGGGGCAGAGTATTCCCTCGGTGCTAGAGACTCCGATTGTGGTGGATCAGAAGAACGTGGCTGATACCGTTATCAAGGATGGATTTTTAACCAAGGAACAGATTTGCAAAGGTTTGTCAGCAAAGGCAGGCAGCATTTGTCCATAGTATCTGAATCAGTATCTGCATCGATTCATTCAATAAACCTGTGTAAAAAATATGGCAAATATCACTTCTTCTCCCACATCCGATCGCCCTTTTACTAAAGGTCAAATCCCACGTTTACAGCTTAGGAATATCTCCAAAAGCTTCGGTGGTGTTCAGGCGCTAAGCCAAGTTGACTTTGAAGTGTTTGATGGCGAAGTAGTCGGACTAGTCGGCGACAACGGGGCAGGAAAGTCTACCCTCGTTAAAACAATGTCTGGGGCTTATACACCCGATACTGGCGAAATTTCAATTGATGGTCAGCCTGTGGTGATTAGCAGCCCTCAAGATTCTACCCGCTTAGGCATTGAAACTGTTTATCAAGATTTAGCACTCTGCGACAATTTAGATGTAGTTGCCAATTTATGGCTAGGGCGAGAAGCTCACCGCACTTTGTTTCCAGGGTTCTTTCGGATTTTAGATGAAACCGAAATGGAGCAAAAAACCATTGAGGTTTTGAAAACTCTGGATGTCAAAATTCCTTCAGTGCGCTCCACTGTTGCCTCGCTGTCGGGTGGACAACGCCAATGCATTGCCGTGGCGAAGACAATTTTGCGCCAGCCTAAAGTCGTGTTGCTCGATGAACCAACCGCTGCTTTGGGCGTTGCTCAAACTCGCCAAGTGCTGAACCTGATCCTTCGCCTAAAAGAACGCGGACTGGCTGTAGTGGTTATTTCTCACAACTTACACGATGTGTTTGAAGTAACCGATCGCATTATAGTTATGCGTTTAGGAAAAAGAATTCGTACCTTTGAAACCAGTCAAACAACCCCAGAGCGTGTGGTCGGTGCCATCACCGGGGCAGAAACCGAAGAAATTGAGGCTTAAGAAACATCATTATGAAAAGTTTAGAACCTAACGTTACCCGTTCTCCTGATGCCCCGATCGCCCTGCAACCTGCGGCAAAGTTTAACTTGCGATCGCTCATGCAAGGCGACCTTGGCTTCATCCCTGTCATTCTTACCCTGGCGCTGATTACCATTTACTTCCAAGTCACCACCAGCGGCGTATTTCTCGAAGCCCGCAACTTATCTAATCTGACCCAGCAAATCGTCACGATCGCCATCCTCAGCGTTGCCGCCGTCTTGGTGCTGCTCTTGGGCGAAATTGATCTAAGTCTCGCCGCCGTTGCCTACGCTTGCTCTGCAATTATGGCAACTGTCTCAGTGTATCAAGGCTGGAATGCAGGCTGGGCAATTTTAGCGGCGCTCGTTGCAGGCGCGCTGATTGGATTAATCAACGGCTTCTTTGTAGCGGTGCTGCGAGTTCCATCCTTTATTGTCACCTTGGCAGGTTCAATCGGCTATGCAGGATTGTTGTTAGTGGTCATGGGAGCGCAAACAACATTAGTAGTGCGTGATCCATTTATTCGCGCTTTAGCTCCAACTTATTTACCTGCGGGTTGGGGTTGGGGACTGCCGCTCTTGTGTTTAGGACTGTATGCACTGGGAGTTTGGTATGACCAGAAACGGCGATCGCAAGCTAACCTTCCCGTCAAACATCCAACCCAACTGGTTTTGCAACTGCTCGGTGCCGCTGCCGCCGTTGTCGTCCTGATTTTTCTGTTCCAGTCATACCAGGGCGTTCCCCAAGCAGTCATGATTGCCTTGGGCTTAGTGGTAGTTGCTTGGCTAATCCTGCGTAAAACCACCTTTGGACGACATCTCTATGCGGTCGGTGGCAATGCTGAGGCAGCTAGACGAGCAGGTATTAACGTCGTGCAGATGAAGCTCATCGTCTTCATGTCAGCTTCTATGCTGGCAGCTTTAGCAGGTGTGATGATGACTTCTCGCAGTACAGCGGTTGCGACTCAAATTAGTTCTACCCTCTTGCTGAATGCGATCGCCGCCGCTGTCATTGGCGGAGTTAGCCTGTTTGGGGGCAAAGGTTCAGTCTGGGCAGTCATCTTGGGCGCGCTCGTTATTGGTAGCCTCGACAACGGACTAGACCTGCTTAACCAAGATCAAGGCATTAAAAACATGGTTCAAGGTGGAGTTCTTCTCCTCGCCGTTACTGCCGATGCCGTCGTCCGTCGAGCTGGCTTCTCTAAGAGCAGAAAATAGGAATGTTTCCTCCTAAGTAGCTAGGCATAATTAAACAGCAGATGCGTAGGTCGGGCATCCTGCCTGACACACTGACAGGCAAGATGCCCGACTTACGTTTAATTAAGAACACCTACTTATTACTGTGCAATCGAAATACTATTTCGGGAGGCGAGTGGAGCCGTGCGATCGCCCATTAGTCAGCCGAGATCGTAAAATCTCCTATGTCCTTGTCTTCGCTCCCCTGCTCCTGTTCCTGCTTAAAAGGTATATCTGCATTCATTGCCTCAATTTGCTGTTGCTCCATCGCATTGACTTCACCAATGTATGTACGCAAAATATCAGAAAAGCGGCGGTTGTAGAAGCGGTGAAGCGAGTAATTCTGGGTAGCCGGAAAACCCCGCCGCTTCTTGTGTTGCCCTCCTGCACCCGGATCAAAGGTTTGAATATTGTGTGCGATCGCCCATTCGATGGGCGTGTAATAGCACGTATCAAAATGCAGGTTCTCAAAATCCTGAAACGCGCCCCAGTAGCGCCCGTAAAGATTCGTGTCCTTCGTTACACAAAACGACATGCCAACCGGATCTTGAGCATCTTCTACGCCATACACCGCAAACATCACGACTCGATGACTGTAATTAGGGTAAAGCTGCTCAAAAAATTGGCGGGTTAGGTATTTGCTGCCCCACCAACCAAATTTGTCGCAAGTATCACAGTAAAAGTCATAGACCCTTGACAAAAGCGCTGTTGAAAGTTGTTCGCCCGTGAGAGGTTTAATGATCAATCCTGCTTTCTCGACCGCTTTGCGCTCTCGCTTAATATTGCGGCGCTGGTTGGCATTGAACGCGCCTAAATAGTCATCAAATCCTTGAAAGTCTTGGTTACTCCAAACATAGCTATGATGCATCCAGGAGCTAAAGCCGTGGCGCTCCATGACCGATCGCCACTCAGGATCGACGTAGAGAAAATTGCAGCCTGATATTTTGTTCTGAATGCAAAAGCGATCGATCGCATTAATCATTAACGCCGTAATTTCGTCTTCATCTTCTCCAGGCGCAATCAAAAAGCGGTAGCCCTCGGCAGGCGTAAACGGCGACATTCCCAGCATTTTGGGGTAGTACTCAATGCCCATCCGATGCGCTAAATCTGCCCACTGGTGGTCAAAGACAAATTCACCCTGGCTGTGTCCCTTCAAATAGAGCGGTGCCGCTGCAATCAGGTGGCGATCGCGCCAAACAGTCAGATGATTTGGCAGCCAGCCCGTCCTCGCGGTCGTGCTACCAGAGGTTTCCATATTGTTAAGCCACTCCCATTCTAAAAATGGAGTTTTCAGCGGCATTGCTAACGCGTCCCACTCAGCTTGGGGAACTTCAGCCAGTTGATTAATCCAGGTCACGACGGGGCGGAGCAGTTCAACCATGTTGCGAGAATCTAGGGAC
>JBBRCV010000202.1:0-10199 GCA_038204505.1 Elainellales cyanobacterium | reverse complement strand
GAATCTTCTTCTGGTGTCACGAGTATAGGGGTAGAAGAAGAACTTGAAGAAGAAGTTGAGGTATCTCAAAGAATCGCCGATAGGTCAGAATCACAACCAGAAGCCATTGCCCTCCCACAGCCATCTAAAAATCTACCTATTGCCACGAACCCAGAGAGAGGACTACCGAACACGATCGCCCTCTCTCCAGAGCAAGAAGGGTATCCCGAAAAGCAAGTGGCTCAATTGCTTCAAGAATCAGGACTCAATGAAGCCATCATGCAGGGTGAAGAGTTCCATCTTCGTGGAGAGAATGAACCGTTTATTCCTCTGGTGATTGAGCGACATTATGATTTGCTCTATCTAACTCATTACTTAAGCCAAAACGGAGATACCTTTATCGATTCTGAGATGGTGTTTGGCATCCTGGAGGGCGGTCAGATTGAGCTGAGAGAAACTGCTGTTCAAGATCCAATTCGAGGGGGTGAGCACAGAGGGGACGATCGCGCCTTCGCTAGAGTTTTTTCGCAAAATCTTTTAGACCAGGGATTCGCAACCGCGATGCAAAATGCCTGGGCGCAACAGTCACAAATATCAGAGCCAGAAGCCGTAGAGCAATCGCCCCCATCATCTGAACCTTCCGCTAGTCCAGAGCCGCAACCAGCACCCCGACCGACGATCGCCCAATGGGAAGAACAGGACACCTGGGCGGCTGAAATCGTCTCAGAGATGCTTCACCAATCAGGGATTGTCCCTAAACTGATGGAGGGAGACGGATTTCAGCTTGAAATCAAGAATTATCCCTATCCTCCTCTATTTTTAGCGCGGGATGGTGAGACACTTTCGCTGTCCCAATATACAGGGCAAGGTGTCGAGAGGACTCTAGAGCAAAAGGTTGAATTCACGATTGAAGCCACTGGCAAGCTGACTCTTCTAGAAGAGGAGGTATTCAGCATCAATATCAATAAAGATGCTCAAGAAATGTGTGCTGACTGGTCGAACCAGGGCTATGCAGATGGCATCAAGAAAACCTGGGAAGCAGAGCAACAGATTGAGCAATTCTCTCTGCTT
Source organism: Elainellales cyanobacterium (assembly GCA_038204505.1). GTDB lineage: Bacteria > Cyanobacteriota > Cyanobacteriia > Elainellales > Elainellaceae > Timaviella. The sequence continues at coordinate 9,149 of JBBRCV010000202.1, read as the reverse complement.
GATGCGGCTGAGCAGCCTGTCGTAGAAGACAGTGTTGAGTTTGAACCTGCCGAGGTAGCAATTCAGTCAGCACTAGACCCAGAAGCCAGAAATGCAGTGCTGGGAGAGGTCATAGAGGAGGAGGTTCCACCGACCCAGGTTCCTCTAGTGATTAATGCGTTGACGGCAGAGGATCAGACAGTCTCCGAGCAAGCTCAACTAGAGCCATCCACGGTGGCGCGCTGCTTCGCAGATACCGCAAGGGTCGCCCCTATCGCTGAAAGGACAGAGACGGAGCGCTATAGCCCCACCTTGAAGGAAATGCGAAATTGGCGACTTGACGCAACGTTGTTGGGCAGAAACGCCAATTATGAAAAGCGGATTAAACAATTGGGCAACGAAATGCTTCAAGGTGCGCAATCGCAACTTCCCAGAGAACAGCGAGATCCTGCGTTTCAGAATCCAGATTTCACCTTATCCGAGAAGGCATATCAAGCCATGCAATCGGATTCCAGCGAATCCCAGCAGATGAGAACACCCACACGAGGGGATTTGATTGTGTGGTTCCAAGCCGCTCAGCTCTCTAATCAGGATGAAGTGGTGACTGATCACATCAAAAATCTTGGACGGCAGATGATTCAGGGGACTGACCAAGAAAGACTTGCCCCCAAAGATCGAGATACCCACTTCAAAAACCCAGACTTTGTCCTGTCGAGACAAGACTTCGTGGCGATGAAAGCGGCGATCGCCCCATACCAGAACAGTGTAGAAGAAGGAAGAGAGAACTTAAGGCGACCGCAACTTTCTATCTAAATGCCAAACTATAAGGTGATAAATAATGGAAGAAATTGAGTTATTTTTTTGCCCATCAGAGGAAGAAGGGCTGATTAGATCATTAGACAATTTACATTGCAACTATTCAACCCTTTTAGCTCGATTCTTGCTTGCAATGCAATACCAGTATCCAATAACCGATACCTCAATAGAAATCGAAAATTTTATGGCATCAGCCATTCAGCTTGTGAATGATTATTCGACACAGGCTCTACCAATTCTCAAAAAAAATTGGATTGAGATTCAAAATAAATAGAGGTCATAACATGGGCGAAGCCAAGAGACGGCAGCAATTAGACCCCACCTTTAGGAAGACGGCCAGAATCCTACCACCTCAGAGTCTTTACCCCGAAGTTAAAAAGCTATTGCAAGAATTGGGGGAAGAGATTCGGCGCGAACATTCACAAGAGCAGTTGTGGGTTCAGGGGTCAGACAAGAAGATTGACCCGCACGACATTGATCAGGAAATCTTGAAGTACAGGGCACTCGGTCGAAAGCTTTTCCCCCTATCGTTACTGAAAGAATTCGCATACTTGACCGACTGCGAGATGCTCACACCATTAGAAGAAATCACGGACGAATATCCAGAACTAACCTACGAAATGCGGTGTGCCCTGTCCTGGGATGACTCGGTATTCGTTATTGATGAAGTTTGCAAGACTGAGGAACTAACGCTTATCGAAGCTCTTAGACCTTTTTGCATTGAAGCTATTTACCACACACCAACTTGTGATTGAGTTAAAGTTCCATTTGTGACTTCCTTATTTCCGGCTCCAGTCTTCGCTCTTCCGCTAACTCTCTATTTGCTGCTTCTAGCCATTCTCTCGCTTCAGGTTTCACTATCTCTACTTCCCATCCTTCAGCACCCCGAACTGTCTCAAAGAGGGGGGTGTTTGTTGTTGTTTCTTCAACGATCAACCTTGGCGGTTCCCCGCTCTCCTCGTTGTGATGATACTCGACCCGATAATCAGAGTTCTCGACTACATTCATATTGCCATCGACTGCGGCACCTGCACCCTGCTTTACTTTGTCCCTAAAGTACTGCACTGTTGCCCGCGTCACTTCCGCGATGAACTCGGCAACCTCGGTGGGATCTTCGTCTTTTGGAGCGGTCTCCGCTTCGGTTTCTAGGGAGGCTTCCACCGCCTCATCGACTAAATTCTGTCCCCACTCTTCAGCCAACGGCTCCAGGTAAAATGGCTCAACGTCCGCTACCTCTATAATCTCTCCCGGTTCTGCCGCCTCAATTTTAATACTAGAATCATCATTAACTTTACCGAAAGGCTCAAGGGCTTCTAACGAAACCTCAGCACTCTCAACTCTAAGCTCTGGGTCTGAGGGCAGGTTAAATAGCGTGGTGATCGGTTCTGGTTCCATGCTGACATCCTCTGGCAACCATTGTGCGGTTTCAGCGGTCGGAGCATCACCTTTGAGGCGGTTGGCTTTCCGAGCTGCCTCGGCTTGATGCCAGGACATCAGTTGCTCGTGCATGGCGAAGTTTGAGGTGATCGCTTCATTCAACTCTTGCAATGAGTCTTTTGGCTCTTCTTTCCCAGACTCCATCCCCTCAGTGCTTTCCACCTCCTGCGTCACGGCAGGTTGACTCATTAACCCGGTCAGCTCGTCCACGACAACGGCTTCCTCTTTCAAGGCGTTGCGAAGGTGAGCCAAACTCGTTTGCCCTGTGAAGTTCTCCACGACATAGTTCTCAGCCGCCCCGTTTCTCCATCCATGGTCCCGTGCCTCCAGATAGGCGATCGCCACTTTGGCTAACGTCTGGATTAAGTCTGTGCGGTCGCTTGGCTTAGGAATTGGGGGTATCGGCTGGTCAATTTTGATTAAGGTTTCTGCCCATTGCTCAGTCAAAACTTCAGTGGGCACCTGCCCCTTGGCGGGTCGCGTCGTCAATGCCGCATGTTCCCGCTGCTTCAAGGTCGGGAATTCTAGGGGTGCCAGATGATCTTCAATTTGCTGCCGACGGGTTGAGAAACTTCCTATTAACTCGTCATAACCCTCTAGCTCAAATTGCCCATTGGCGCGTTGCTTTATTTCGTATCCATCTTCCTTGAGCTGGTGCGCCAATTCATTCTGATAAACCTGCCCCAAGAATTTGGAGTGATTAACAATCAAATCATTGCTCAGACTTTGCCATCGACCATTCCGCAGTTGCGTACAGTTCATCACTAAAGCGTGGGAATGCAGTTGAGGATCTTGCTCTCGACTCGTCTCATGGCGAAAAATGCCGACCACCAAATTATCCGTACTGACCTTGATTTGCCCCTCTTCAGTGCGGATACGGGTTCTTGAGTATTGCTCCTCAATGATTGTCAACACCGACCTTACCGCCTGGTCGTGTGCATCTATCACGCGCAGATCGCCCTGAACTAGAGCCGCAATGCTCACACTTTTTGGTGCAGAAAAGGTAAAGTCTGTCGCGGCACGGCGAGTTTCAAGGTTAATTTTACGAGCGCTGAGGGGTTCACCCGATCGCCCAGTCCCTTCTAGAATCTTTTCAAAATCTGCTGGCTCAATCTCAGGGTTGAGGTCAAGGCGATCGACTCCCTTCCCAAACCATTGGGCACTTGAGGGGCGGGCGTTAGTGCTCTCCTCTTTTCCGTAATACCCCTTGCCTCGTTGCGCTGATACATTTTTCAGAGACAACATTATTTCTGCTCAACCGCTAATAGTACTTGATGAGTACAGCTCAAAAAAAATCAAGACTGAAATAGATTGAAAATAGATCGGACTCATTCCAAAAAAGTAACACAATTGAGCGTACTGTGTGCACGAATTCTTCCCATTCTGTGATAAAAAACGATTCCGATTCTTCTCCCAAAATCATTGCAAACTTGCCCACTAATTGCCCAGGTCTGCCCACTAATTGCCCAAACTTGCCCAAACATCCTCTCATTAGTCGCCTGCTATTGAGAAAAATGATTTTACCCTTATTGTAAGATTTAATGCTTTTTTCTAAATCTGCCCACTAATTGCCCAAACTTGCCCACTAATTGCCCAAGGTTGCCCAAGGACATTTTTTAAGTATTTGTACTTAGCTGTGCTTTTTTTAAATTTGCCTATGCTTCCACGAAAAATTTGGTAGACTTCGAGCCTGAGATTTGCAAGTTTGAGGGCAAGGCGTTTGCATCTAAACGGAAATAGGATAGGAGCAAAAAAATAAAGCGGATGTCCTACTTCACTCTGTTGAGAGGTGGGACATCCGCTTTGAAATTATGGAGAGGAAACTATCTGATTAGGCAATTTTCCGGTCACACCGAAGCAGTAGCGTATACAGATTCAGTCTTAAATCCCCTCTCCTCCAGTTGATTCAAACGCTGGTATAAAGCGCTCCAAGGGAGAAAACTCAGCGATCGCATTAAATCAGTTTTTACTGGTTGTGTCATTCAAAGCTTTCTTTAAGAGGTTCTGCATTGCCCGCTTTTGACGGGGATAGGTTCTACCTTCCTCTCTGATTAGTGATGCCCCAAAGCACTCGGCAAAAGCCTCAGCAAAGGCTTCTCTGGGGTGCGTGTCCCCATAAGGGGTCGAACCCTCTACTCTTAAAGCTTCCATGAACTCAGCTCCGAGGGGGCTTTGGCTCGGATCAGCAGATGCTCCAAACAGTTTGATCCCCACTAGATGCCCGCCTTCGTGGGTGTAAATCCACTTGAGATGCTCGCCAGATGTACAGATGGGTTCTAAGGAGATAACAATGACGTTGATGTTGGTGTAAGTACCTCCGCAGGCGAACATCATTGAATCCCTTCCAAGTAGCTTAAGAAAAGTCGCCTGCACTTGCAGAGGCATGAGAATCGGTTTGTAAATGACTGTAGGGTTTATCTGATGTAAAGACTGCGGTGCCGATTCCCTTATGGGCTGGAGATTTGAGTTTGTTTGAATCCCTAAGTAAACATTAGCCAGTAAAAACGCAGAACCCAAACCGATAGTTCCAACTTTTAAGAAATTCATATTGTTCTCGATAGGTGGTTACGAAACTCGAACTAAATAGACTCGGCGACAGTCCGGCGCACACTCCCAGACCTTCGTTTCTCGGTATTGTTAGAAAACCGGAATATAGGGCTGGGCGACTTTTTACGCACCTTGAGGAGAAATTCTTTCCGAACCACTTGAAACTTCTCCGAAGTAATTGAACTTATGGCAGAACTCGTTAATTTCTTCAATTTGGGCAATAAAACCCTCATCGCATCTGTCCCATTCACCGTTGAGAGCCATGTCAGCGTTCTTGCAGAGAGAAGAGAGGAGTTCTGAAAGAGCCTGAGTAAACTTCTCTAGAGTGTCTTCATCATTGCTAAGTAATCAGTGACATCAAACTGAGCGGACCATTATCAGTCAGGACGGTGACGGGAATGGTTGTCTTGTAAAACTGGGACTGTTGCGTTGCTGTAGTCATGATTAAGCCGCGATAGGTTGATATGGGTGGAAGAGATAGTCAATCGCTGTACTAAAGCGCGCTCTGCGAGATACCCGCAAGGGGTCGCCCTGTGTACTCTGAGGTGCATCTGCTGATAATGCGTCTTGCGATATGAAAACCTCGTTGTTTTGAACAACTAAGAGGCTACAGGATGTAACTGTTCTGCCAGTGCGACCGTCAACAAAGGTTGAGTTCTTATAAGGGTCATAAGATAACCTCAATGGAGTTGGAGCCGTAGGGTTCAAGTGTCCAATAAGTACACCTTCCCCCCAGGCGTGAACGTTCTTCTGTTTGTCTCTAATGACTCGTTGCCGAGCGGGTTCCTTAACGGTGAAAGATACGTTACGAATCACGCAATCTGTAACGTGACCCACAACGCGCCAACCGACAGCGGTTTTGGCTTGGATAGACATTTTCCCGTTGCCTAAATTTCGGTAAATCCGAACGGGCTGATTGAGATAAGTGTCCCAATCTAGTGGTTTTGCAGCCATCGATCGCTAGTTTTTCGCAGGGAGAAAATAGCGATCGAATTCAGCGCGAACGCCAGGTTGCTCAGAAGCCTTTTTGTAAAACCATAAGGCTCCGCCTCCAGCATCGAGCTTGAGATTGCCTTCGGGATTTTCCTCAAACCATTTCTGTGCTGCGTTCCATAGCTCGTCACTTGAGAACCCTCTGGCGATGATGGTCTGACCCTCAGCTTTCAGCTTGACCTGCTTCCACTCTTGAGGCATGGCATCAACGATCGCCTGAGTAATTTTCATTGAATCAGGAATTTCAACCCAGTGGTCTTTGTCGATCGTGTAGAACTGCATTGCGGATTCAACTATGCGCTTGTATCCCTCTGCATCTTTCGCTACGTCTAACGAAAGATCCCCTTCGCAGTAAGTCACCTGTGCTAGAAGCTTCTCGCTGAGCCATACGACGCGATAGGGACCGTCCTCCCAGCCCTCTATGTATTGAAACGACTTATCTATGCGTTGTTCTACCGCGTTCCATTCTCCGTTGAACCAGCCTTCATACAAGGTCGTTCCGTGATTGCTTTCACGGGTTGTTCCGCAGAACAGATTGATAGTGCGATCGAGGTCTGGGTTCCCTGTAGGATTCCAGGGTTCTTTCACAACGTCTTCGTAAACTTGAGCTTCAAGCTCTTCGCGAGATGGGTAAGTCATTTATACATTTCCTCTTGGATTGATTGTGAGCGATTGACTGTGAGCAGGCTGGTCTTCTTAAACTCCTCGAACCCCGCTAAGACTCTTTCTGTGCTGAGGGCAGAGAGTTTTTCCAAGTTGACCTTGGCGGCGATCGCGGGGAATCCCCCGACTCTTAGTGCCTCACAAACTTCATCGGGCAGTTCTGCTAAGTGCTTCCACGTTGGTATGTGCCTGATGAGTTTATAGAGCGATATGCATTGTTAGTAGGCGACGTTAAAAGCGTCAGTTAGAGCGTTTGCAACCCTGGTGTAATAGCACTTCATTGTGGGATGTTCAAGCGCTCGATGAGCATAGACTTGCTGCAACGAATCAATCAGGATGTCCGTTTCGTTGGCACGGGCTAAGGCTTGCAATGTTTTGAACAGCTCTTGATCCAGGTATTGTGGGTCAAAGGTAGATCCAAGCTTCTCGTCCTCGTCCTCGTCCTCGTTCTCCCCAAAATTTGTCGTCTCTGCAATTGCTTTGTCCGAGAATTGCAACGCCGTATTCAAGCAGGCAGGAACCCCTGTTGGGGCAACGATGTCAGCACCCAGATCCTTAGGGAGCCTATCGATCGCGAGTTGCACCCAAGAGCACCAGGCGATCGCCTCTGGCTGAATGGCTCCAGTGTTGTTGTATCGCTCTGCCACGCTGAACGGGTCGGCGTACTTTTCCTTGAGGTTTCGCAAGGTCTGAAGACAGCCTGGGCGATCGCCCAGATGGTACTGTCCAAGAGCCTCTGTAATGATTTCAGTAACAGAGATAGACATAATTCTCTCCTAATGGGGTGAAATTTCTAGATATCGAAGACCTCATCGATCGCCTCATCGCCTCCATCCTCTACATGGGGCAAAATCACAATCTTGTTGCAAAACTCTGCCAGACGATCGGGCGAACAATTGCCTAGCAGCACACCCCAAATCATGAACCCTAGATCAGCCAGCCCATTGACTGGGCAATCAATGAGCGGCGATCGCCGTCATCAATTCAAGATTGTCCATAGTAAAAAGCCCCTGCCAACGCAGGGGCGATAAAGGGATGAAAAGTGAGCCGATAGATTAGTGGGGGAGAATAACTCCCTCTTCTACGACGACCGAAACTGGGTCTTCACCTTCGAGTCGCGGAGATATAGTGAGTTTGAGCTTCAGACTATCGGACAGGCGAGTATCCCAGATGGTCAATGCCATTGCCTCCAGTGCCGCGATTGCTCCGGCTGTTTCTCCACCTAGGGCTTCTGCTAAACGCCTGCTAGCTTCTACTTCAAAGGCATCTCGGCTGTCGAAATCGGCGTTGCTGAATAGGAATATGATTTACTGGGGAACGGGCACATCCCAAAATTTGAGGTAATGAAGTAACAATCGAATCGAGTATTTCAGCATTTCCACAGCTTTGGAATAACATAGGGTCTTCCGATGAAGTCGAGCGAGATAGTGACGCAGACGGGTATTTTCTCCTTCCACTCGGGTCATGTAAGTCTTACTGACAATCTGGTCGCCTGCTGGGATGAAGCCCGGATAAACAGACCAACCATCGGTGACGTAGAAATAGCACTGCCAAGTCGCAACGATTTCCCACAAAGGACGGAACGTTTTGGCACTATGGTCGCCTAAAACCCACCCGAGAATTCCTGGTTTGAAGTGGTCAACGGCTGTCCATAGCCAGATCTTATTTTTTTTGACCCCACAAATGTTTCTAATTCATCCAATTCTCCAACTTCAGGAATTACGTCAGGTTCATAGGCATCGGGCAACAGTTCACCAACCTGTTTGACCCAAGTAATCAGGGTTGTATGATGAACGCCTTTGACTCGCTCAATGCCTCGAAATCCCATGCCGTTGACATACATTTTGAGACATTCTCGTTTGAACTCATCCGAGTAGCCCATAGGGGGATCATAATTCTCAATAAATTGTCGCCTACAGCCTTTGCAGATGTAATTTTGTTTACCTCTTTGTTTACCATTCTTACTGATCTCGGTCGAGCCACAATCGGGACAATGCATCGGCTTTTTCCTCATTTCATATTCTCATTATGCAACGCCTCGAAATCATCGTATTCTGGGTTGTAGAATGACTCGCACAAAAGGTCGAATAATTCGCCTCTTGTTGCAATCGACGGACTTGAATCAGCCAAACTGGTAATAATTGTTGTTGATTCGAGAGCAGCACCCCAATAGCGCTTTGAAATATAGAAGCAGATCGGTATAGGCAACGGGATGATGTGCTGCACAGAATTAGAGAAGTCGTGCAGCACCATGACGATCGAATCAGCTTGGATGCTGCTGGGCTGAAAAGAATCAAGGTTAAACTCGTCGGCAAACTCGCTCAGTGTGAACGTGCGATTGTCCTTGGTAATTTCAATACCGACCGAAATCATCGGCAGTCGGTTGTACCAGGCGTAGCCCCTGTAAGCAGGATTGGCCGCCAATACGGTTCGTCCTTCAAGTTTTGGCGATTGCCCTAAAGCTAGCCACAGCAGTTGCTGCTCATGGGTATCCATGTGTTGAGCATCAACCAAAACAACGGGGACATCTTCTGCCGAAACCATTTCTGTGTCTGGGTAGATGCTAGGGTCAGCAGAGTCTGGTGCAAATGTAAAAAGCTCTGCTTGTGCTTCCTTTAGGTTCTCAACCCCTAGCTCTTGAGCTTTCACAAACCACTCGTACCCCAGGTCATGATCCCGGCTCATCAGGTGACTGAGCAAGAGTTTTAGAGCTT
>JBBRCV010000201.1:0-10261 GCA_038204505.1 Elainellales cyanobacterium | reverse complement strand
ATCTAATCGTGACTTTTACCATTCAATGGCTCTCCAACTCCGCGTCTATGTCCCGCCCCATCCGCTCATTCAACATTGGCTAGCCGTTGCCCGCGATGAAGGAACGCCTTCAGTTTTATTTCGCAGCGCCATGACTGAGTTAGGAAGATGGCTCACTTATGAAGCCATCCGAGACTGGATGCCGACGGTAGAAACCACGGTTAATACGCCTCTTGCCCCCTGCGCTGCTACCTTTATTAATCCAGAAGCACCTGTGGCGATCGTGCCAATTTTGCGGGCAGGGCTGGCGCTATTAGAGGGCGCACAGTCGCTCTTGCCCCTCGCTTCGATTTACCATATTGGGGTAGTGCGTAACGAGGAAACCTTAGAACCCACCACTTATCTCAACAGGCTGCCCAAACAGTTTGCACCAGAGACGCGAGTTTTAATTACAGAACCAATGCTGGCAACGGGTGGAACGATGACCACGGTGATGGGAGAGTTAATAGCACGAGGAGTTGACCCAGCACAGGTGCGGATTATCTCGGTGGTGACATCGCCGACAGCGCTGCAAAAACTGAATGTGGCATATCCAGGTTTGGTGATTTATGCAGCCGCTATTGATGAGGGCTTAAATGATCTAGGCTATATTGTGCCGGGATTGGGAGATGCAGGCGATCGCACTTTTGGCACGCTCTAAGCACTGTATTTAATGCACTGTATTTAATAAAGTTCACAAAGTTCAATTTAGAATCATGAGGGGATTCGCAATGAGCCAGCAAGATGATAACTTTTTGGGTGGATTTATATTAGGAACCATTGTCGGTGGTGTCGTTGGAGGCATTGCAGGCGTGTTAGTTTCATCGCGGCTCTCGCAATCGGAAGAGTTGGATGCAGATGGGCTAAGAAAATTAGACCCAAAAGTTAGTAAAAAGCGCAATCTAAAAGCCCCCACTGAGCAGACTATTGAAGTCGCTAGACGGGGGCTAGAAGATAAAATTGCCCAATTAAATGATGCGATCGATGATGTTCGCCAACAGCTCGGCGCTGTCAATGGCAATGTGGCGATCGAAACCAGCGATCGCCCTATCCCCACTGATTTGTAGCCGAGACTAACGAGATTCTATAACTTGAGACAACCGCTCGACCGCAGTGGTTAGCCGCTCTTGAGACAACAACAGAGGATCAGGAGCTTCTGCGGGTTCCTCGATTTCCTGCCGCTGTAGCCTTCTCTTGGCGCTTTCAAGTGCGCGAATAACGAGAAAAATTGAGAGGGCAATTACGAGAAAGTTGAGGATAGCCGCCAAAAACAATCCATACTTTACCCCGCCTGCTGTTAGTTTTGACAAGTCATCAACATTGGCTGCTTTTAATGCAGGTGAAAGAAGAGCGGGCGTAATAATATCTGCTACAAAAGATTCAACAATTTTGCCAAAAGCACCACCAATAATTACAGCAACTGCCAACTCAACGACATTGCCTTGACTGATGAATTTTTGAAAATCTGCAAAGAAACCAGTTGCGTGTCTTGTCATAATTGTATTAGCTCAGCTTCAGGTGTACGTATGGGGGTTCTAACGTTGTAAATATTTGAACGGTGTGGCTACTGTTCATCTAACAAACAGAAGTATATTAGCAGCATTTAAATAAGTACGACGTGTTTATTCTTTTACAGTTAGCAAAACAAAGCTTTTACCGATGAGCTAAACTGCGGTGTTTAATGACACATGCTCCTCGATAAAAGAAATACAGAGCGACCATCTGTATCAAATGGTAAAGATCATTTTGGTTGAAATATTCCGTCCCTTTAAAACCAACGCCCTGAACCCCGGCAGCAACCAGCGAACCCAAAACGCCTGCAACAATCCAGGATGAACTAGTTTGCCTATTGCTCTGCCGATCGCTTCTCCTCATCTGAAGCAAAAGAATCAGCAGCATGGCGGAAAGATAGTCCACAATAACGTAGACAAAGTTAGGATAAAAGGCTGTCCAGCTTAAATAGATCACAGACTTAAGCGCGATCGCCCCCCATCCCCATATCTGCACTCGCTGCGGAAACTCGCTCACCGCCGCCGCTAACATACATCCACTGGTAAAGCTGAGGGCGAAGATTATCCCTCGCCACAGCCCCCACCTGAAATCTATCGGTAGGGATACGAAACCGTGATAGGTGCCCCCACAGAGGGCAGCGATCGCCACACCCACAAACGCCGCCGCCCAAAATAAAACGGGTGGATAAATGAAAGATTTGGGTTTCGGCTTTAGCAATAATCCGGCAAAAATTAAAGCTTCCCCAGCGATCGCATAATCTGTCAGAGTGGTGACGGGTTCAGAAATGAGCATGTTACTTTTTTCCTGGACACTCCGCCTAACCGTTTCTACAGAAATCGTTCTCAACTTGGTTGGGACAAGGGGCTTAAGCCCCTTGTTGATCACGGCGTTCAATTTATCCTAATCAGAGTCCTTACTACTGCACTTTTTATACTTCGCTTTGCATTCCTAAAAACGTTACTTCCCAGACCAATCGTGGCTGCACATATTGCAGTAAATAACGACGAGCTTTCTCCAAATGATGCAGATAAGCAGGCTGACGCTGGGTTTCCCAGTAGTGATATTGCAGATAGTCCAACAGCCAAAGCTGTGATTCAGTATCTAACGCTTGAGCAATTTGCCGAGCCAGATCGAGAGCGTTTCGCAGCGACTTAGGCGGCTGGGTGACTGCCTCTAGAAGCTCCGGCGGGATCGCCTGGATTTGTTGCCATTGGGCGATCGCCTCTCCTGGGCTGCCCTGTGCTAGCGCCAAGACTTCTGGATGCTGCAAAATTTCGCCATTGCCAGTTTGAGTTAGGACTTGCGCGATCGCCTCCTGATCTAACCGCCGAAACGGAATCCGCTGACACCGAGACACCAGCGTTGGCAGCAAACTCTCCGCACTAGGCGCAATCAAAATCAGCGTTGCCCTCCCCGGCTCCTCCAAAGTTTTCAACAGTCCATTCGCCGCCGCCTCTGCCATCGTTTCGGCATCCTCCAATACCACCACCGATCGCGGTGCTTCTAACGGCGGACGACCCAGAAACCGCGCTACCTCTCGCACTTGCTCTAGCCGGATTTCGGGCGGCGATTTGCGCTTAACACCTTGTTCTGCGGCTTCTCCTGCCGAGAGCCGCTTGCCCTGATGCAGGTAAGTCGGTTCCACCCAAAATAAATCAGGGTGGTTGCTTTGTTGAACGCGGGCTGAAACGTTTTTTGAGGGCTGACCCGCTTGATTAAGGGGAGCCAGTAAAAGCCCTGCAAAGTATCGAGCGGCAAGGCTGCGCCCCACTCCAGGCGCTCCAGCGAAGAGATAGGCTGGTGCAACGCGGTTTTGGGCGATCGCGCTATTCAACAGTTCCACAGCTTGGGATTGCCCAATTAGAGTAGGAAAAGAGGTCATGATTCGTACCAGATTTTAATTCGGGCTGCCAAAACTGCCTGCACTTGCTCAAATACCTCCGTCTCACTGCGGCTAGCGTCAATGCGAACAATGCGCTGCGGATGGGCTTGAGCAAGCTGAGCAAAGCCTTGTTGAACCCGCCGATGGAAAGCAAGAGTCGCTTGCTCAATGCGATCGCGCGCGCCTCGCTGCTGAGCACGAGCTAAACCAACTTCCACATCTACATCCAACCATAGCGTTAAGTCACTCTGTAGCCCACCTGTGGCAATGTCATTCAACTGATCAATCAGCGATCGCTCTAAGCCCCGACCATATCCCTGATAGGCGACAGTGGAATCAGTGTAGCGATCGCACAAAATCAACGCTCCTGAAGCCAATTGCGGCACTAGTAATCCTTCTACATGCTGTGCCCGATCGGCTGCATAAAGCAATAGCTCTGTCCGATCCTGCATCGGTTCTTCGGTAGCAGGCGTTAGCAGCAGTTTACGAATGGCTTGACATAATTCTGTACCGCCCGGTTCACGGGTGACAATCAGGGGCGTAGCACTTAAGGCTCGACTGCCTAGAAGCAAATCCGTCAGCCAAATTTGCGATCGCTTCACCTGAGTCGTTTTGCCACACCCCTCAACCCCTTCAAACACTACTAATCGACCCTGCATGAATCATTCCTTGTCTTAGTTTTTTACAAGCAGTTTTTCACAGATAGTTTTTCACAAATATATAAATTGATGTCAAATGATGTCAAAGTAGTCTAAATCACAGAAACAAGCAATAAAACTTTCCGGGAAAATGCCTACAGCAACGAACTTCTAAAGTAGATGCAAGATTAATCTGTCAACAAAACAGACTAATCTAGCGTTTGGCTTGACTCACACAGGATCAGCGACACCAAAGGCACAGTAAGATTTTAAAATCAACATTGGTCAAACTTGGCAATTTACGCTAGGGTTTTATTACTGTATCTTGGCAACAGCTTTGAAATTAAGTCAATCATGACCAGAAAACCTACACGTTAAAAGTCCGGGGTTGCCTATGGCTCGTTATACCAGTCTCTATACAGTCGCAGTGTCGCTCGATCGCTTTCGGCAATTGCTGACCGATATTTTGCGCTCATGTAGCCTTGATGTAATTTATGCCTCGGAAGATTATTGGGTTGCCCGCGAATTGCCTGGTCGTGTTTCTTTTGCAAAACTGGTCACTGTAGAAGTTCTCATTGATCAACCTCAAACTCCTAGCGCAGAAGTCAAAATGAACTTTGTGGTAAAAAACGAGGAACTGCCGCTAAAGAGTAATAATCATTGTCGGCAAATTTTCAACTCGGTAAATCAGGCGATCGCCGAGAATCGACAGTGGCATCTAATCGAGAGCGTCGCTAGTTAATATCGCCCCGTAACAAGATCTTTTTTTCTTAAACATGGGGGTAACCGTCGAGTTATCCCCATGTTTTTTAAAGTCCTATTAGGGAACACTAGCAGCTATCTATGGATTCAGACCAGTTTAGACAATGAAAAATGGCTGGGAACTTGGGCAAAATCGCAATGTTTGCTTTTCCCCTGATACCAGCACATCATTGACATGACGGGATTGGACATAACGGGATTAACATAACGGGGTTGCTGGCGGTCAGCACCAATACAAAGAGCCTGGATTTGGTTTCTAATGCATCAGGAATAAAGAGTATGGCAATGAGTGGAAACATTGAAGAAATTACAACCATACAAACATCGCTCTTAGCGACTCAATTGCCTCGCTCTGACAATATGGCGGCTTACCATCAAGTCGTCGAAGAGCTGAATTGTTATCGAAATATGGGCAGAATCGCCCAAAATCTGCGGCAAGCTTTGCACCCCACTGAAGTTTTGAAGCAAGCTGTAGAAACTGTCCGGCAACTCTTTGCAGTCGATGGTGCCGTGCTTTACCGCTTTCAAACCCAAGAAGAAGCGATCGCCGCGATCGAATCTACCTCCCATAGCAGCGTTTCCATCCTGTCTGACCCGGTTGATCAAGCTACCGCTCAAGGGCTGACCAAAATTTTCCAGCAATTGTCTTTATTCATTATCGACAACGATCCCTCAGAAGATTGTCCCGTCGAAATTTGTCATTTGATGGAGCAGCATCGGGCAAAAGCGGCGTTGATTGCCGTGATTCGATGGGAAGACGAGTTACTCGGCATTATTTGTGCTTACCAAGACCAAGCCCGTCACTGGAGAACTTTTGAGGCAGAAGCCTTACAGCAGCTTTCTACAGAAGTGGCGATCGCCCTGCAACAAGCCGCTCTCTACCAAGAAGCCAAGCAGCTCAATGTCCAAGTGCAAGAGCGTACCGTTGAACTGAAGCGATCGCTCGATTTTGAATCAGTCCTGCGGCGGATTACCGACAAAGTTCGTGATTCTCTCGACGAAACCCAGATTCTTCAAGCCGCAGTCGAAGAACTCACCTTGGGGCTAAAACTAGGCGGCTGTAACGCCTCGCTTTATGATTGGGCTGAAGGCACTTCGACCATTCGCTACGAATATATTCACTCCATCCCAACCTATTGGGGCAGAGTGGCGCAGATGGCGAACTTTCCTGAAGCTTACCAACAGTTACAGCAGGGGCAATACTTTCAGTTCTGCTCCCTCCTGCCCAACCCTGATCGAGGCAGAGTTTCGACCTTGGCTTGTCCCATTTTTGTCGATACCAAATCTGCGGAAGGCAGGGAGCAAACCGTCTTGGGCGACCTATGGTTAATTCACCACGAAGGCTACATTTACAAAGAGTTTGAAATTCGTTTAGTCGAGCAAGTGGCAAACCAATGTGCGATCGCCATCCGCCAAGCCCGTCTCTATCAAGCTTCTCAGGTGCAAGTCCAAGAACTCGAAAAGCTCAACCGCCTCAAAGATGAATTCCTCAGCACCGTTTCTCACGAGCTACGCACGCCCCTCGCCAACGTCAAAATGGCGATTAAAATGCTGAGACTGGCACCTACCGAAGAAAAGCGCAATCAATATCTCGATATTTTAGAGGAGCAATCCCTGCGAGAAGCCAACCTGATCAACGACCTGCTAGAATTTCAGCGCTTAGAAGGAGCATTCTGCCCAATCGCCCTTCAGCCCTTGCGATTACACCCGATCGCCGTTCAGCCCTTACGATTACAAGAATGGCTGCTAGAGTTAGTCGAACCTTTCCAGGCTCAATTCATTAACCGCGAACAGACCTTCATCTTAGATTTGCCTGAAAATTTGCCCACTTTATTTTCAGATGTGATCATTTTGCAGCGAATTCTGTTCGAGCTACTGAATAATGCTTGTAAATATACAGCTCCTGGTGGCAAGATTTGTCTGAGCGTCACCTACGAAGCGATCGAGCAGCCGATCATCATCTTTCAAGTTGGAAACTACGCCCAAATTCCAAAAGAAGAGATAACCAAAGTGTTTGATAAGTTCTATCGCTGCCCCAACGTCGATCCCTGGAGCCAGGGTGGCACTGGATTGGGCTTAGCCTTGGTTCACAACCTGGTTAAACAATTGCAGGGGGCGATCGCTGTTAACAGTCACAATAATTGGACTACATTTACTGTTAAACATCCCATGAGGATAGAGTAATCAATGGGCAGATGGGGCAGTTTTTTTTACCATTTCACACCTAAAACCATCCGCAAAGTCATTGTTGCCTCTAATCGCCGTCGCCTCTCAGGTTTGGCATCTGAGATGGCATATAATGCCATGCTGGCTCTCTTTCCTACCATGCTGGCGGTGTTAACAGCGATCGGTCTATTTAAGCCGCTCCAAATCACGTTTCAACATGTTGCAGGGCGCATCAGCGAAGTTGCGCCCGTCGAGGCTCTTAGTTTAGTCAAAAATATTGCAGGGCAAATTAGTGCTAGCCAAAACGGTGGGCTGTTTTCTTTAAGCTTCATCTTTGCGATTTGGGCAGCATCTGGCGCACTCAGTACTGCCATGGCTGCCCTCGACGAAATTCATCGAATGCCCCGCAAACTGAAGCGCCCGTTTTGGAAGGCAAGGCTAATTGCTATTCTGCTGACGGTGAGCGCCATTCTGTTGCTGATGCTAGCTGCTACCCTGATTTTCCTTAGCGATATTTTAATTCGCATGGTTGCTAACCAGAGTGGCACTTTTTCAACCAATTTGCTCAACCTCTGGCGATTTCTGAGTTTTCCTCTAGCGCTGGCAACAATGTCGGTGTTATTCGCCTTTATTTATCGCTTTGGACCCAGCCGCTGGAACTCAGGACAGCCCATTATGCCAGGGGCAGTTTTGGCAGCAATCTTCTGGGCAATTCTTTCTAACGTGCTACGCATCGCGGCTCGATATATGGGCAGCAATCAAATTTATGGAGTAGTTGGGGCAGTCATTATTTTACTGCTTTGGCTATATATGAGTTCGTTAGCGCTGTTAATTGGCGATCAAATTAATGTGACGATCGGCAACGAGATCCGTCGATCGCGCGCGGATACCTCAAAGCGATCGCGTTAATATCGCGTTAATTTATAGCAACAAAAACAAAATTCTTTCCCGATAAACGTGTCAACCTTTCTACGAGATGATATAACCTTTAGGACTTGAAAAGTAGACCTGAAAGTTAATCAGTCGTGAGGATGTCATGCGGACTACGGGACAAAAGTTTTGGCTGAGCCTGGGGCTAATGACGGCGATCGGGAGTCCTGGAATTGGCGCTGTCGGATTATTGGGAGCTATAGGCGCGATCGCCATTACCTCAACTGTTGCCCAAGCCGCCACCCTCAGCAACTGGAGCTTTAATCCTAGTACTGACCAACTAGAAGTCTCACTCCCTGAAGGTGTCCAGCCTCGCTACTTCTTAGTTGCAGAACCCGCCCGCATTGTTTTAGATTTGCCCAGTACCCAAGTTGGAGCCGTTCCCACCGAAAGCAACTATGGCGGTGCTATTCAAAAAATTCGTGTAGCACAGTTCCAGCCCGATTTAGCGCGTATTGTCCTTCAACTTTCGCCCAATACCGTCTTGGCTCCAGGGCAAGTCAAACTCGAAAAAGTTGGCTCCGCTGAGCAAGGCACACAGCGTTGGACGCTTCGCCCCCTGGTTGCCGATGCCGCTCCGCCTATAGCTGCCGCCGCTCCGCCCGTAGCTTCTACCTCTGCACCAACTCAGCCCGTTGCGCCTAGCCCTGTTCCATCCAGTCCCGTCTCCACATCTATAGCTAGCCCTGCTCCTACCCCCGAACTCCGCTCAGAGGCTCGTCCTGGTTCAACAGGCTTACCTCCGGCGCTACCAGCGATCGCCCCTGCTGCACCTACGGTTATGGTGCCTGAGTCGGCAAGCCTGCCTCCTGTTGCTTCTAGCACAATCCCTGTTCCAGCCCCAGCAGAAAATGTTCCTGAAGCTCAGCGCCCTCGCCCATCTACTATCGATCGCCAAGCCCCCAGCGATCGCCAAGCCCCCAGAGAATCTGCTAGAGCCGCAGACAGACAAGCCCGCCGCGCTCAACAAGAAGCCCGACGAGTTGAACGCCAGTCTATTCAACAGCCCGCTTCACAACCTGCCCCGCAAGTTACCCCGATCGCCCAGACTTTACCGCCTGCCACTTTTACGCCGCCTGCTGACAGCACGGTCAATGTCCCGGCGCTCAATCCGTCTGCTGCTCCTATGACTCTGGCTGCCAACGATTCAATTCCTTTTGGAGAACCGCTTCCTGGCAGCACAACGGACACGCCACCCGCCCAGCCGACCCAAGAGCCGACCACCATTCCCGATCGCCCTGCCAACAATTCTTCTGACACGGCTACCCCTGTATCGACCGAGATCGCAGTCGATTCTACCTTCAACACGTTGATTCCCGCAGATACTCGATTGAGTCTCTACTATCCTCAAGACACGCCGTTAGAGTTGACCACCCAACCGCAAGAAGAAGTTTTGTTTCTAGCTCAAAACGTGCGCGATCGCTCCGGGAATCTGCTGATCCCCATCGACAGCCAGGTGATTGGGACTTTTGAAAGTAATAGTAGTGGCAGTCGGTTTATAACGCGATCGATTCGCATTGAAGGAGCGAACAGACCAATTTCCGCCGAATCAGAACCTTTAGGTGGCGGCAGGCGCGATGTTTCTAGAAACCGGGTTGTTCGCACCTCTGCTGCGGGGGCGGTGGTGGGACTTTTACTAGGATTAACGACAGGAATAGGGATCTTGGCAGGCACGGCACTCGGTGCCCTTACAGGGGCAGGCAGCGTTTTTGTGACAGCTCCCAAAGCTGCCGTTATTCAACCCAACCAAGCTGTAGAAGTGCGGTTATTGGAAGACTTACCAAGGTAGAAGGTTCAAACTTATTCATAAAATCAATCCTGATTCTAGACAGTTACTTTTACTTTTCTCTTGACTCAAGAAATGCTCTAAAGGCTAACTCCAGGTTGCCGAAATTAAGATGATTTCCTGGAAGATAAGGCATTGCTCTTGAGTTTAAGGCAACACCTCAAGAGGATTGGCTAAATTCTACGAAGATTTTATTTCTAGTCAGAAGGGCGATCGCCCAGAGCTAAAGTCTATCCTTACTGTTTGCTCCTTAACTTCGAGCTTAACCCCCAGATTTTCCCTGGCTTCTAATAGGCAGAAACCTGAAACTAAGGTTATTCCAGACCTGAAGGAGACAGAGCCATGACGACCACATTAGTTGCAATGCCTGTGATGTTCAACCAACCTGTTCTGAGCCAAGTCGATGAGGCGATCGCCCCTAACCAGCCCCAGGGCTGATTCATTGAAAGAAGGAAAATAGCTTCCTGACATCATGCGCCAAGAATCGCAGTCCTTTAGTGATGGAATCAAACCCATTCAGCCGAAAAAGATTGAGTCCAAAAGTGCGGACAATGCCAAAATTGACCG
>JBBRCV010000200.1:0-10274 GCA_038204505.1 Elainellales cyanobacterium | reverse complement strand
TGGCTGGCTAGCGTTTAACCGGATGGCGCTAAAAGCTGCCCGCGTTAATCCCTACCTATTGCTATGGATTTGGGAACTCGCTGGCACAAAAGATCTGTTACGCTGGGTCGGCAGCTATGTCAATTTCACGTTGAGTGCTTTGTTGAGTTGGCTGTTTAGTTGGTTGCCCAGTTTTGCCCGTTCCATCCAATCTTGGCTAGAACCTCGCAATCCTGTGATCTGGCTATGGCTACTGACTCAAAGTTATGCTCTTACCTATGGGGTAGGAAAGCCGCGTCCTGAACTCTTAAGGATAAAGCCGCAACCTCAGATTACCGAGATTCCTACTGCTCCTGCCCCAACTGCAACACCCGTTGCCAAGATCGATTGACTGCGATTCTTCATCAAACGAGTAACCTAAATGTTTGTAAGTAAGACAACCACCAATAACCGTAATAGCGCCCTGCTAAAGCGAACCAATAGTAACCTCGACACTAGCCAACTGATGCGTCGCGCTGAGGATTTGGTCTCTGCTGCCTCAAATCGCTATCGCATCACCGTTCAGGTTGCAACCCGAGCACAGCGCCGCCGCTTTGAAGAATTTGATAGCATTGATGACCCCAAAATGAAGCCTGTGATTCGAGCCATTATCGAAATGTCGGATGAGTTGACGCAGCCTGAGATTATTGGCGAGTAGCTAGGGCTTGGGGTTATCAAATGACTGGTAATCCCGACAAACTTTTTAGGTGGAAACGATGTTGCGTGAAACAATGCTGCGGACTTTGAGGCGTGCTTTTCGAGATCCCCTGAAGCGACCTCTGGTAGGTATCTTGAAGCGATCGCCCTTTTCCTTATTGCTCTTGACATTCATCACAGCCCTGTTGCTAATCGCCCAACCCTTGGTGGCGCAGGATCTTCGGGTGGGCGATGCTTGGCAGCAAGTCTATCAATTGCTACCTGATTTTCCTCGTGAGAATCGGTACATTAATCGAGCAACTGGCAAGGTTGCAGAGAGCAACACCCTCATCAGCCGCCTAATTCGCTATCACGTTTATGTCAAATCTCGCCCAGTTAACTATCGCTTAGATTGGAAGCTAACCCTGGCTGACTATTTGGGCGTAAACGAACGAATAACTGCAGCAACTTATCCTAGTGCAGATACACTCCGCACTAGTCCTTTTCAAACCGATGTTGCCGTAATCCGCAAATTGAACCACACTCAACGAGATGCACTGGTGCAAACGCTCGTTAATGTTTTTACAGGTAGAAACGATGCTCCTGAACCGAACGCTACCCCAACTCCTCAGCCACCGAGCGCTCTACCTACTGCACCTGCCATACCCGTTCCCGCTCCGCCACTAGTTGCTCCCCAGAGAGAACCTCGACCAGGAGATGCACAGTTGCTATTGCCTTAAGGAGTCAGCATGGCTCGGCAGTTGAAAAGTGGTAGGGGTTGGCGACTAGGTTGGGATGACGATGCGATCGCCTTTCAAGGCTTGGTGGGTGGAGATGAGTGGGCGATCGAGCTGACCGCAGCGGAACTTGAGGACTTTTGCCGATTAGCGGCTCAATTGAACGAAACCCTGCGCCAGATCAGCCAGGAATTAATGGACGAGGAACGAATTAGCTGTGAAGTAGAAAGTGAGCTAATTTGGCTTGAAGCAGAAGGCTATCCTCACAGTTATGATCTACGGCTGGTGGTCTTGACGGGGCGGCGAGGAGAAGGTTTTTGGAACGCTTTAGCAGTATCGGAGTTACTCCAAGCGGCACAAATTCTCAAAGTTTTTTAATAGTGTCTGTATGCTTATGATATGCTTGCTAAGCACTAAAATTAGTGTATCGGGGCGTAGCGCAGCTTGGTAGCGCACTACTTTGGGGTAGTAGGGGTCGCAGGTTCAAATCCTGTCGCTCCGATCATACAAAAGCCACATAGCTTCAGGGCTGTGTGGCTTTTGTATTGGAGTTGTGAATATTACAGAGCATGGGGCGCGTGGGGATCTGTGGCTTCGGAGAGTGGAACTGGATGAGCTGCCGGACGGACAGCAGAGCGGGGCTGGGATGACGTGAGATGAGCGAGGAGCGGCACGCAGCCAAAAATTGCAGAAGTGCCCCCGATAGAAGCAATGATGAGCGCGATCGCAGTGAAGCGAGACTTTAGCTGAGGCGACATGGCGATCTTCCCGAAGATTTTACAACTTAGTTTCTGATGACTTGAAAGAGATACAAACGACTGTTGTAAACGGATTTAAAGGAACTTTATTAAGTTCTGTAAATTTTACTCTACCTTACACACTGGGTTGAAAATTGCGATCGCTCCCGCCATAGATCCCCTCTCTCAACTCCTATCAGACCGATACCCTCTACAATGAGGGGCTGAGGCAGGCATTGATTGTGGGAAGCGATAAAAAGGCAGGTTTATGGATATTTCAATTCTGGTCAGGACGTTTGTAGCAGTATTTGTCCTTGCTGATGCGCTGGGCAATACACCCATCTTTCTAATCTTGACTAAGGGAATGGAAGCGGAGCAGCGGAACAAGGTGGTCGATCGCGCTAATTTAGTTGCTACCCTTGTATTGCTGGTGTTTGCCTTTGTCGGACAGCCCATTCTCAGTTATATGCATATCAGCATCGCCTCAATGCAGGTAGCAGGCGGCTTATTGCTGCTGTTGGTTGCCCTAGAAATGTTGCAAGGCGAACTATCAGAGCCGATCGTTGAGCAAGAGCGAGATGTCGCTATTACGCCACTGGCGCTGCCTTTGTTGGCGGGACCTGGAACCTTAGCAACAGTGATGATTATGGTGTCAGAATCGCCTAATGCCCATGCCAGCGTTATTGTGGGGATTGTTGCTGCTATGGGAATTACCTGGCTAATTATGCGACAGGCATCTCGTATTGACCATTTGATGGGAGCAGAAGGAGCGATAATTGCCACAAAACTGCTGGGATTTCTGCTAGCTGCACTAGCCGTTGAGATTGGCAGCGCCGGGATTCGAGAACTGTTTTTGGTTCCCCCAGGTCTTTAAAGGATTAACCTGAGAATTAGATTTTTCGCTACTGTTGAATTTGTTATTGAACTTGCCACTATTTTTGAATCATTATGCTGAGAGCCGGAATTGTTGGACTGCCCAATGTTGGAAAATCCACCTTATTTAATGCGCTAGTTGCCAATGCCAAGGCGGAAGCCGCCAACTTTCCGTTCTGCACGATCGAGCCAAATGTAGGCATTGTGGCAGTTCCTGATGAGCGGCTGTCGGTGTTGGCAAAAATTTCGCAGTCATTAGCCATTCTTCCGGCAAAGGTAGAGTTGGTGGATATTGCTGGATTGGTGAAGGGTGCTAGTCAGGGCGAAGGGTTAGGCAATCAGTTTCTTGCCAATATTCGAGAAGTAGACGCAATTATTCAGGTCGTTCGCTGTTTCGACAATGATGACATTATTCATGTCTCTGGCTCGGTCGACCCGGTGCGCGATATTGAGGTGATTAATTTAGAATTGGCGCTGTCAGATTTATCGCAAATTGATAAGCGGATTGAGCGTACCCGCAAGCAATCTCGCACCAGCAGTAAAGAATCGCAGGAAGAATTAGAAGTGCTGGAGAAGCTCAGTGCAGCCCTTAATGCGGGTAAATCTGCCCGTCAGGTGGAGTTAACCGAAGAGGAAGAGCTGCTAGTTAAAGGGCTAGGTTTATTGACTCGCAAGCCGATGATCTACGCCACCAATGTCGATGAAAATGACTTGGCGACGGGCAATGACTGGGTAGAGCAAGTGCGCGGTGTGGCGGCACAGGAGAATGCTCAGGTAGTAACAGTTTCGGCTCAGGTTGAGTCGGAGTTGGTGGAATTACCCGAAGACGATCGCAAAGATTTCCTGGCTTCTTTGGGTGTTGAAGACGGCGGCTTAAAAACCTTGAGCCGTGCAACTTATGATTTGTTAGGACTACGTACTTATTTCACTACAGGACCTAAAGAAACTCGCGCTTGGACTATTCGAGCCGGGATGTTAGCGCCTCAAGCTGCGGGCGTAATTCATACCGACTTTGAGCGCGGCTTTATTCGGGCAGAAACGGTGGCGTATAACGATTTGGTAACGTTAGGGTCAATGGCGGCAGCGAAGGAGAAGGGGTTGGTGCGGAGTGAAGGAAAAGAATATTTGGTGAAGGAAGGGGATGTGTTGTTGTTTCGGTTTAACGTGTAGCTTCTGTGAAGTGATGGACGATCGCGCGATCGCCCATCACTTCCATCAATCAATCAATCGTTAAACTGACCCGTCGTTAGACAAAATCAGCAGCGGTCAGTAGAGTAGCTTGGACGTTCACCAAGATTGCCAACGGGTCATTGCCTATGCTGATGATGGTAGTGCGTCCACGCTGATTGATATCTAGGTTGCGGAACTTAATACCCCCTGTGAGGTCGATTCGATCCTGGCGATCGCGGAAATCGGTAATCTTATCGACACCAATGCCGCGTATCACTTCACAAATATCTTTGCCTTTACCTAATGTAATGCGATCGTCTCCCAAACTAGCCTTGATGCGATCGCGCCCTGCGCCACCATCAATCTTGTCATTGTCATCGCCTCCATTCAAAATATCATTGCCCCGATCGCCAATCAGTAGGTCAGCCCCCGCTCCCCCATTCAGGAAATCGTTGCCCAGTCCGCAGTTAAGGATATCGTTTCCCGCATCCCCACTAACTGTATCGTTGCCCGTCCCTGAAAAAATCGTATCGTTACCGTCGCCACCGTTGATGGTGTCATCACCGAGACCAATCAATCCATTTACACCCTGGGATAAGTCAATCAGGTCATCGCCCGATGTACCCTCTAGGATTAGCCCCGGCAAGAAACTGAGCGGAGAATCTGACGCTCTCAATCGAAAACTGTCATTGCCACCCCCTGAATCTGCCACGTAAAGATACAAACCGCTGGGTGATATCGGTGCGTTGAGGCTGAAGCCAATGCGTCCCCCTTCGCCTATCGAAACCCCACCAATATCAGCCGAAAATTCTCCATCTAGTGTGTCGAGCGTGGCGATTGTAAAGTCAACGTTTGAACCCGCCGTTCCAAAGAGGCGGTTCTGATCGAAGCTTAATGGGTCGGAAGGGCTGTAGGGCTGAAGAAATCCGGGTTTAAGGATGACCTCTGCATCTGAAAAGGTAAATGCGTTTAACCCTACCAAAGAAGCCACTTGAGTGGGGCTGCTGGTTAAAATTGGTGAGAGCTTCACCACGTCCAAGTCAAACCCCGATGCCGCCCCACTTCCTCCCGAAATTTTGTTATCGTCTTCAACGATGATGGACTGAATAACAGATAGTCCTAATGTAGAAAGATCAACGCGGAAAACTCCAGAACCGCCAACATCTCCCAAATAGGTAGCGTTCAATAAAGCGTCCATAAAAACATGCTCCTTATGCAGTAATTTACAGCGCTGCTCAGAGCGCCTCTGATCTGAGAGGATGTTTTAAAGGTGCTTTTTGGACGATATTTCGCTACCTTAGCTACTTAGGAATTACTAGATAGAATCGGCAGTTTGAGATTGTCGTTGGTTAGTCCATGTGACCTTCAGATCTCAATCTGGCACTTTTAAAACATGCTCTTGTTCAAACTGTAGCCTACGTAACGGAAAAAATCGTTGTATTTAACTGATAAGGAACGTTAAGAACATGACAGTTTCAGGAAAACACGCAAATGTTGATCTCGCTCTGCTAAATCGCCTCTTCTAACGTTTACGATCTACCGCGATCGCCCTTGCAAATATTGAAGAACGCCCTTGGCGATCGCCTCTGCCATCTGACTTCGCCAGTTAGAGTCAGCCAGTTTTTTAGCGTCTTCTGCCCCCGTTACAAAACCAGTCTCTACTAAAATCGCAGGCATCGAAGTTTTTCTCAACACGTAAAATCGAGCGGAGTGAATGCCGCGATCTTGCATTCCTAAACCCTGCACGATAGAATTCTGAACTACTTGAGCTAAGCCTTCACCGCTCGAAAAATAATAAGTACTTGTGCCGTTTATTTCAGGGCGACTCATGTCAATTGCATTAGCGTGAATGCTGACAAACAGACTGGCGTTCGCCTGCTCTGCCATAGCGACCCTAGGCTCAAGTTCAACATCAACATCGCTGGTGCGGGTCAGAGTGGCTTGAACGCCTTGCTGTTCTAAAATGCTTGCCACCTGTTGGGCAATCTCTAGCACTACATCTGCTTCATGAATATTGCCAATGCCCACCGCACCCGGATCGCTACCGCCATGCCCTGGATCAATAATGACCAAAGTGCGCCCGTTTTGAATTGAGGGCAACGGGGCAGAAGAATTAGGATCTCGACCGGGAGATAGGGGGCGAGTGTTGGGCAGGCGCAGGGTAGAAGCAGTCGAAGCTGTGGGCGATCGCCCTATTCCCAACCCTACTACATTAGAACTTACTGTCGTCAACCCACTAAATAACGTTCCGGTGCGAGGATGCATTGAGATGATGACAGTCTGATCGTCTGCTTGATAAACCCGTGCTCTAAGGAGAGGGCTATCACTAGAAACGGGGGGGACAGTCACGCCACTACCAAGCCGCGCTGGAGACAGAGTAACTTCGTACAGCCCATTCTTCCATTGCCCGTTGGCACTGACAGGGCGATCGCTCTGAATCAAAAGCTGCGAATTCGTATCGTTAAGCCCAATTTTTTGAATGGTGGCAGGTTCCTCGGCGGTGGCTGTCGGAGTTGCTGGAGGCGTTTGGGAAACCATCGCCGCCCGAGGAGATATCAGCGCCGCCGTTGTAGGAATCACTCTACGACTGGCAGGCTGCACGGCAATTCCGCCGCTAATGTTGGTGGCTCGCCACTCGCCACTCGCGCGCGTTACCTGAAACTTGATGCGAACCCGATTGCGCGATCGCTGCTCAATCTCTACATCCCGTACATCAAATTGATTGACCGCGATGCGCTGGTTATTTAGTTCTGGATTTGCCAATTGAGCATTGCGAATTGTCAGGGTCACGAAGCGACTATCGTTGTCACCAGGTTCAAGCTTAATATCCGGCGTTGCACCCCGAGTCTGTACCAGCAAGCCCCCGCCTGTCATGCGAACAGCCTCAACTTGCGTCATAGAACTATCTTCTGCCGAAGTTGCTGCCGAAGTTGTTGCCGAAGTTATTGCCGGAGGGGCTGTCTGCTGAACAGCTCTGGCGATCGGTGGTGCCGTTCGGCTAGGGAGTGTAGCAGGCTGAGTAGAGCGGGCAGTAGCCGAGCTAAATGCAGGACGGGTAGAGGCTTCAGGTACAGGAGCCTGGGTGATTGCCGTCCGGCTTGTGTCAGCTTCTAGCTTAGGCTGCGGGAGCTGTACCGTCCATTGGGTAGGCGAAATGCCGCGAAATTGAATTTGCTCTGGGTCAATGGTATAACCCGGAGTCAACTCAACCTCGATCCGTGCAGTGTTTTCGTCATATTGATTAACGCGAAGATTTTTGAAAGAGCCACCGCTTAATGCCTCTAGGACTTGCGATCGCCTCAAAGTAGTTCCTGGCAAATCAATGACCAATCGCGTTGGTCCAGTCACTAACTGAGCGCGAGGCTGCACCCCAGTTTCGGTATTGAACTCAAGTCGATTATTGCTAGAGTCAAATCGCCAAGAAGAAAGCTCACCCGCTCTCACTGGTGCAACCAGACAGAGCATACTACCAACCAAACCTGCTGCCAACCAGTGCATCTTCAAAGCTGTTCACCTTTAACTTCGTCATCAACAAAACACTTCGCCATTAACAAAGCTACCCACCGACCCACTAAATTGACACACCCTGGAGATTCTGGCACAAAAAGTATGTAAATCTATGTAAAGCCTTTATCAAGACTCGGTGAAGCCTAATGTCTCCATGCTCTTGATTGCGCTGTCTGCGATCGCCAATCTCCGCTCAACCGTTGTAAAATCTCTTGTACTGTTGTAACTCTTAACAAAATCAGCTTTATTGCAACATGCCAGCTTGATAGACTAGACCACGTAGCAACGCCCGTTTGGGTCAACCTCAAAACCCGTCTGAGCGCAGAACTGAAAAAGGTAATACAAAAGAATGGTAGATTCGCTTAAAAAACCTAATCTTGACGAAATTCGACCCGGAGTAAAGGTTCCTGCCAAGGAAACCATCCTCACTCCTCGGTTCTACACCACAGACTTCGACGAGATGGCAGCGATGGACATTTCCATCAACGAAGATGAACTCAACGCCATCATCGAAGAGTTTCGGGTAGACTACAACCGCCACCACTTCGTCCGTGACGAAGAGTTTCAACAGTCCTGGGATCACCTCGATGGCGAAACCCGTCGCCTGTTCGTCGAATTCCTAGAACGCTCCTGCACCGCTGAATTCTCCGGCTTTCTACTCTATAAAGAACTGGCTCGGAAGCTAAAGGGCAAAAACCCCGTCTTGGCAGAAGGCTTTTCTCTCATGTCACGAGACGAAGCTCGCCACGCTGGGTTCCTCAACAAAGCACTTTCCGACTTTAACCTATCGCTTGACTTGGGCTTCCTGACTCAAAGCCGCAGCTACACCTTCTTCAAGCCTAAGTTCGTCTTCTACGCCACCTATCTCTCAGAGAAAATTGGCTACTGGCGCTATATCACCATCTATCGCCACCTTGAAGCTCACCCCGAAGATCGGATCTATCCCATCTTCCGCTTCTTTGAAAACTGGTGCCAGGACGAGAACCGTCACGGCGATTTCTTCGATGCCATCATGAAATCCCAGCCCAGCATTTTGAACGACTGGAAGGCAAAACTGTGGTGTCGGTTCTTCCTGCTTTCAGTGTTCGCCACCATGTACCTGAATGACATTCAGCGATCGGGCTTCTATGAAGCACTTGGGCTAGATGCGCGAGAATACGACATCCACGTTATTCGTAAAACCAACGAAACGGCGGGTCGCGTATTTCCACTGGTGCTGGATGTAGATAAGCCAGAGTTCTTTGAACGGTTGGATATTTGCACCCAGAATACAGACAAGTTGGTGGCAATCTCTAACTCTAACGCGCCCAAGCCTATCCAGTTCCTTCAGAAGTTGCCTGTTTATGCTTCTACTGCGACTCAGCTCATCCGGCTTTATTTCCTAAAGCCGATCGATACACTGTCGCTGGAAGGTTCAGTTCGTTAGCTGCCTTTTTCCCACAAACAAAGCCGCCAGCCTTGAGATTTCCTCAGCGCTGGCGGCTTTGTTTAGAGCTAGAACTTTCAGCTTGCCAAAATCTGAAACCTGTCGCTATACTGTATAAGCCGACGCGGGGTAGAGCAGCCTGGTAGCTCGTCGGGCTCAAACGTGGTGTTAGTTAGATACTTGACAGCTAGCATTTACGATGGGCTGTATGTGGGGAAACCCATATATGACATCCTCTCAAATTCGGGGAAGCCTGTAGTATGGTGATCCCGAGCCAAGCCGAAGAGGTTCGGAAATCGAACAGTTCGGAAGGTGTAGAGACTTGATGGGAGGCACCCTAACAGGAAAGCTGAGGGTGAAGGGAAAGTCCAGACCACAAACTGATTGATTCAGGCAACGAAAGTTGTAGTTGGTATGCATAACCCGAAGGTCAGTGGTTCAAATCCGCTCCCCGCCACCAAATTTGAAGCCTTGGATTCTTTTGAATCTGAGGCTTCAAAACTTTTAAAGGGAGCCCAAAACCTGTTGGATACCAAACTGGTCGGAGATATTGCGGAACAGGCAGCAGTACTTTATGCCTTGAAGCAAGGCTGGGGTGTGCTGAAGCCAGTGGGCGATCGCCTTCCATACGATTTGGTGTTTGATGTATTAGGCAGGTTGGTAAAAATCCAAGTTAAATCAGCATGGTTTGATGAGCCATCAGGTAATTACGTTGTAGATAATCGCCGGACAAAAACGAACCGTCGAGTCATGCTTCGTGAGCCTTATCAACTGACCGATTTTGATTTTGCTCTGGCTTACGTTGGGAATCTTGATTTGTTCTATGTTTTTCCAGCAGAAATTTTTATCAGTTATGGCAGCGAAATTCACTTAGTTGAAGCAGAAAAACGTCAACGAAAGCCGCGCTCTAACGAGTACCGTAATGCTTGGAACCTCATTTTGCAGTTTTCTAGTCTTCGGACACAACCAGAAGTTGCTTTACAACCTATCTCAATTGGGTTTCAAGAGGATGATCTGGCGATCGCTAACCAATAGACTTGTTGGGTAATAAGGGATAATGTTGGGGAGTTGCAAGGAGTCCTTATGCTAGATCTCGAACGCATCCTCACCCAAGATCGACTGATGCGATCCCTCACTGGTCTCAACCGAAAAGCGTTCGAGGCACTGCTG
>JBBRCV010000199.1:0-10304 GCA_038204505.1 Elainellales cyanobacterium | reverse complement strand
GACGCGCAAAGGATTTTTCCAAGATATTGTGAGCCTGACGCAATATTTCCGCTTTGAGAGCTGGCAAGCATTGATTGACTTTATGCTCTACGGCTCTCCAATCCCCCAGCCTGCTGACTCCTCTTAGCTTTTTTGAATTTGCTGCTGAATTAGTGCCTGTCTTGCAGGAAGCACCCGCGCAGATTGGGATTTACTTTCCGGATCAAGGCTTGTCACTTGAGGTTGACTATGATCCTGAGATTAGAGACATGGTTTATCTGGTGATATCAATTTTGACGGCGGGTGAATCGAAGGAGGTACTAAGCCAACTCCGTCGCCTTGATTTCAAGTGGGCACTGCCGCTGCCACTAACCGTCAAGC
This sequence comes from Elainellales cyanobacterium, assembly GCA_038204505.1. GTDB lineage: Bacteria > Cyanobacteriota > Cyanobacteriia > Elainellales > Elainellaceae > Timaviella. The sequence continues at coordinate 9,944 of JBBRCV010000199.1, read as the reverse complement.
AGAATTTAATGATAACTTTGGGCTACCCGACATGAGCTTTGATTGGTCGGGATACCTAGATTTATCTAAAGAATCGAAATAACCGAAAGCATTACAATGGCTTTGAAAAGCCAGTAGATCAAAGCTGTGGCTCGTAAATGAATAGCTGAACTGTAATTCGATTTAGCGCAAGTGCATTTCAAGTTTTAAGTGCGCGATCTGCTGAAACACTGCACCCTAATACTCTTTTTAAGTAAATAAAACTTGATTTGGGGTGCGCGATCGCCTGCAACAAGTTGGCGAACATTGATTTGGGGTGGGCAAATACTCTTTTCGTCTAGCTGTTTTTTGATCGAGAGCAGATCAAATTAGCGATCGCCCTTCCTCGCTCCCTATATCCATGACGTGACAAGGGTTTCAAAGAACCCACTGACTCAAATGCCAAACCAAAGCCGAATCCCCGCGATCGCTGCCGTCACAGCCGGAAAGTATTCCTTGGCGAAGTTTGTTAGCTTAGAGCCTTTTTCGGCAATATCGGTCAGGTCATCAAGGTTGTCTTTGGCTTGCTTGAGGCGATTGTCGGGTTGGTCTTTGGCGAGTTTGGTGAGGTTGTCGAGATATTCTAGGGCGCGTTGCTTAAAGCGGTCTTCGAGATCGCAGTTGGGGGCTTCGATCGCCTGTCGGAGTTGGCTGATTAGCTCAACGAGCTCTTTGGCTTTGGGATCTTCGGTTTCCTTCAGGGCTGCCAGGTTGAGGTTGAGGGTGCCGCTGATATCTCGCCCTGCCACGCCTGTCATATCTTTGCCCACCACGCCAGCGTTGTTGCCTGCCGAGATGATATCGCCGCCTGCTTGGGTTCGAGTGCTTTTGTCTGTCATTTCGTTTGCCTGTATAAGGTTTATGCTGGGGAAGCTGCGAATGAGCTGAGTGATGTATTCTTGATTTTCTTTGTTGGAATCTGTTTTGCCTTCAAGATATCGAATTCTCTCGTTGGCGGCTTGGAGTTGGGCTTGGTTGTCTTGGACGGCTTCATAAGGTTTGACTTTATCAGCACCTTCCGGCAAGGTCGCTTGCACCAACACCCGATCGCGATCTAGTTCAACCATCGCTTTGATTCGAGATTCGGGATTGTCTTGCTTAAATTGGTTAAGGGCTTGGCTGAAGGCGATCGGGTCGGTACCTCGCCGCAAAATGAAGTCGAGGGTATCGGCAAAGTGATCGAGCAGTTTCTCGAAGTCTCCGGGTTCAAAGCTCCCGGAGAGGGGGCGACGGCTTTGGGGATTTTGGTCGGATGTGAGGTAGATGAAATCGCAAATTAAATCGCCGAATTGGGTGTCGCCGTTGATTGTCCAGTTTTGAATACAGCTTCCGGTGAGGTTGGCGTGGCGAAAGTCAGTACCGCCTGCTTTGACATTGGTGAGATTGGCGAATCTGAGATCGGCATGTTGGAGGTTCGATCGCGTTAAATCTGTACCCTGGAGATTGGCTTTAACGAGGTCGATTCTTTCTAGATGGCGATCGCTTAAGTCCATCTCGATATACATGGCGTTCGTGCCGTTGCGACTAATCAGGAGCTGCATTGGGGTAGAGGTGAAATCTATGGTGGAGCGATCGCCCTTTACATAACTCCAGTTCACAAACCTAACATTGGCACGATCAAAGTTGCAGTTGTTGAGTGTAGCATGGCTAAAATTTACGCCCTGCAAATCTGCACGTCTGAAGTCTGTCCCAGTAGATTCTCCCAAGTGTTGCACCGCTTCACGAGCAGAGAGAAACGTAAAGAGAAGAAGAAGAACTGCTAAAACGCTCCAAAAAACTGCGGCAGGGGTTTGTCCTTTATTAAAAGTCTCGATTGCCCTAGAGACTGCAAATGCACCTGAGATTGCGCCTGAGACTGCGAACGCGACAGTGAACGCTTCTGTGACACCTTCACCTGTATTTGCGTGTGAGCCTGCTGAGAATACGACAGCGAGTATGACTGTCAATATGACTATTGCAGCGACAGCCCCTGCAATAGCCACTGCTCCTATGGATGCGTTTAGGAATGAAATCTCGGTTGCATTTGTTCCTGTGACTGTACCTGCAACTATGTTTGTGACTACGCCTGTGATTGCGACTGCACCTATGACTGAGCCTGCGACTGAGCCTGTGACTGCACCTGCAACTGTTACTAAATTTTGTTTTCGACTTCTGCCAGTAATGACCTGACTAAAGTTCGCGTCCTTCAGCTTTGCCTTTATAAAATCACAGCCCCTAATATCTCTCCCCGAAAAATCTACGCCTTCGCAGTTTAGTCTTCGAAAAGACTGATTGCGTAAATCTAAGGGAAGGGGCTGAATCAGGGGACGGGGCATGATAAAAGGCTGACTAGGGCACTTTTTGGCTAGATGTCCATTAGCTTACTCTAATCATTCTTCATTGCCAAAGAAAATCAGGCGACTGTTCCTTTACCCTGATAGAACCATAAGGAGCGTAGTCAAGAGCCTCTTGCGGCTTGATGAAACTATACGATAGGACTTACGCAAAACTCATTTTGAGTGATGGACGTTTGAGTTGCTGACAGAGGTAAGCGTCGAGCAAGCCATGTTTGAGTTGATAGATGGTCTGCCCTGTGTGCTTTGCCAAAGCGTTGAGCCGTACCCAAACCAGAAAGGCACAGCCAATATGATTGCGCTGAATCCGTGCTTTGCGGCACTGGCAAGCCTCTAAGCCAGTGACCTGCTTAGTCTCACGATGCAGTTGCTCAATCTTCCAACGCAAGCCACACGCCTGTTGTGTTGCCTGGATGGAATCTTGAGCCAAATCGTTGGTGACAACGAAGTCCGTGCGGTGGGTAGACACCTCGACCCGGAAACACTGCACTTTGTGGTCTTTGGGGAAGCCTTTGATTTTAATGCGCTGACCCTGCACGAGTTCACGCTGACTCCACTTGAGGGAATCCACGCGCTGATAGGGCTGTTGACCTGCCGAAGCATCGACATGGCGATTGTCTTTGAGCGGGCAGTAGTAGAGCTTTTGGAGCGACTCAATCAATAGCATCAGGTCTTTGGTGGCATACCAAGTGTCCATCAGCACGGTTTGAAACAGCAATTGTTTGTGATAGACCGTATGAGCCAACATCTCGCGCACATGGTCAAGCTTACTCTTGCCGTCCCCCGCTGGGTCGTAGATGCGGTAGTCAATCACCCAGAACTGATCTAACTCTGGATTCACGTACATACAGGTAACCACCCCAAGCCCTTTGATCACCCCATGGGCATTGCCACTGTACTGCCGTCGGACTAGGTCAATCGCAAAGGAGTGACGCTTGTCGAGCACCGTATCGTCAAATAACACATACCCCATTGGAGTTTGGATTACCTGAGAGCCAACGTTTTCCCGCACCAACCGAGGTGTAATTTTCTCCCCACTTAGATATCGATTAATTTCGTCATGGGAAAACTTCTCGCTATGGTCTGCGAAATTAGTCAATGTATAGTTAATCTGGCTGACGAGTAGATATTGGCAGTAGTCCAGCCGAGTTACAGCTTCTTTCATACCTTGACTCTAGCAATTACTCACCCACCTCGACCATCCCTACTCTCTCCTTTGCGTAAGTCCTATACGAGAACGGCATGACCCGGCTGCGTTTCTGCCTCAGCTCAGCCAACGGTTAGAGGCGATCGTGGGGGATGGGTGGTTGTTCGAGCGAACAGTGCTCTAAATTTAGTGCAGCACAAAGTTGCAGCAAAGGAGACAATAGGATAGAAAATGATGCTCAAACTGAGGTTCACGCTTGCGTTACGTTTTTGATTGGAATCCTCAAAAAGCTCAAACCAATATTCAGAAACATCGTGGAATCAGCTTTGAACGCGCCACGACAGTCTTTCTCGATCCCAATCTCCTCTCCATTTTTGATGAAGAACACAGCGAGGATGAAGACCGATGGATTACGCTAGGACTAGACAGCACAGGCAATCTACTGGTTGTTATCCATACTTTCAATCAAACCACACCTCAACTGGTTAACATTCGGATCATTTCTGCTCGTAAAGCCGACCAACAGGAAACACAACAATATCAAGAAGGAGTGCTATGAAAGAATCGTACGATTTCTCCCAAGGACAGCGCGGTAAGTTCTACCATCCAGATGCCCAATTTGAATTGCCTATTTATCTCGAAAGCGACATCATCGCATTTCTCCAAAACATCGCTGATGCCAAAGGAAGCGATATCCAAACGATCGCCAACGACTGGATCCGCAAAAATATTGCTCTTATCGAAACTGCACAGTGAATAGTATAAGTACCCAACAATAGCAACCGTTCACGCGCTTATCAGAAATCTATCATTTGCCAATTCTGCGACAATAACACTCGCTCTTAGACCGTTAGACGACAGCACTGGCTTAATGGCAAGCTCTACATTGGTGAAAATAGCGATCGGGAGGCTTGCCCAGTCTTACCTGCCTTAGCTCGACAGTTTCCCCAGGCAATTGCTCCCGATTAGCGCTATTATGTCCTCTGTTTTATTGCGTTCAACCAAAAGCGATTAATCGTTGCCTATCCCTCTCACTTGTTCCTGTAAATTTTCGCCACTTCTCTCTGCCGTATCGGGATAAAGACCGCCAAACTCCTTGAAAGCCTCTTTAGTTTCTTCGCCAATTCTTTTTAGCCGTTCGCCAGGTCTGCCTTCCACTTCACGCGCCTCTTGCTGCCATTCGCCAGTAGTAGTCGGTCTTTCCGAGTTACCTTTCTCTAAAACATTGTCAATTCGCCGACCTAAATCTGGGTTGTTTCGTGGCGTTTCAGCAGGAGCAAGCAGTAACACGGCTCCAACTAGAGCTATTGCAAAAAACTTTTTGACCTGAAGCGATCCCATAAAAGATCCGATGAAAGAAGTGAGACGAGCGATCGCCTGAGAAAACAAATTAATCACGATAAAACTCCAAGGGTTTACTTTTTCTAGTACCCATGGAGCTTAACGAATTGTAACCCTCGCCTCCTTCTACCAAAAGTTATATCTAGACTAGCGACTTATGAAGCAGATCCTTCTACTGCACTTGCTCCAGCCTCAGATGCCGATCGCTCTTTATCTAAGCGCCGCTTACGAGCATAAAGCTGGATAATTGCCGCCATTGCCACAATCATGGCAAACACGCCCCAAGTAGCAGCACTGGTAGGAAAGTTGTTCTTAAAGATGGCTAATAGGACGATCACGACCAAAAATACAGTGGGCACTTCGTTAAGCCAGCGGAACTGCTGCCCCGTAAACTTAAATTCGCCCTTGGCAAGCTGCTTCATCCAACGAGCGCAGAGGTGATGATAAATCAGAAGAACACCGACTAGAGACATCTTGACTTGAAGCCAGGTTTCTTTGAGGAGTTCGGGGGCGGTAATCAGCATGGCGATCGCCATTCCCACTGTTAGCACCATGCCTGGAGTCGTAATCAGCTTGTACAGCCGCTTCTCCATAATTTGATATTGGTTGTGCAAAATACTTCTGGCAGGTTCGGGCTGTTCCAGAGTTTCGGCATGGTACACGAATAGCCGCACCAAATAGAACAAACCCGCAAACCAAACAACGACACCCACAATATGAAAAGCCTTAAACCAGAGATAGGGCATGGGTCAAATCCTCTTCTTATCCAGAACCCTATTCTATCGGGAGTGGGGATCTCCGAGAAGAGGAGAAGGGGGCATGTAGTGAAGGGCGCTGAGCGCTTTCCCCCTGTCCTGTCCTCAGATTTTTCCATACTCCTCAGCTTTCATACTGCCTACTCAAACTCATACCGCTTGCTTCTTATACCGCGTGTTTGAACAGCGAATCTAAATAAACCCGCGCTGCCCGACGATAGCTGCGAGAAGAATCAGGCGTGCTGCTACAGCCGTTTTGTAGTAGAAACAGCGATAGAGCCGCCGCAAAAACGCGATCGTGATCCCAATCAGGATGCGTTCCTAGATAGTCTTGAAGTGATTCGTGCAAATCTTCAGGAATTTCAGCCAAAATGCTGACGTTTGAATTCATAGAAACCTCTATATCGGAAGAGTACATGGTGAATGAGCCTGTTAAGTAAATTACTGTGATGCGTGCAGCCAAAATTTGAGCTAGCTCCAGCCAACGCCGACTCAAACACCCTCTACTGAAAAGCCTGTAGGTGATTTGAGTCGGCTCGTTTGGGAGCGCTCTTTAAGGTTGGTCGCATCAATGTACGCTATGGGGGGGTAGGGTTGTCAATGCAGAACTCTTGTGCAGTTTTTGCAGGCGATGAAGCAGCCCAACGACATAATAAGCTTCCTAGAGCTTTTTTGTTACATTCCTTAATATAATCTCAGCGAGATCAGGGCTGATTCGTTGAAAACTCGTTATTCCCCAATAAATCTGCTAACCCACGTCGTTTCGTATAAGGCTGTGGAAAACCTACCTAAAACCTGTGGAAAACCCATGTATCCCTGTGGAAAGCTTGTGGAATACTTGAGGAAAACTACCCTAAATGATAAGAATTGTAAACATACGGGAAAATGGTGCTTTCAGGGTTATTGGAGCAAGCTGGGGAATTTTTGCATCAGCCTGTTTTGCATCAGCCTACTTTTACACCAGCCTATTTTTACACCAGCCTGTAGAATCAAGGCGAGAACGTGAAGGATGGAAATGTTGTGAGAATGCCAACATTAGGGGTAAATATTGACCATGTGGCAACTGTTCGGCAAGCCAGACGAACGGTTGAGCCTGACCCTGTAGCAGCGGCGGTGCTGGCAGAACTGGGGGGCGCAGATGGAATTACAGTGCATTTGCGGGAAGATCGACGGCACATGCAGGATCGAGATGTAAAGCTGCTGCGGCAAACAGTGCGATCGCACTTAAATCTGGAGATGGCGGCAACGGATGAGATGGTGGCGATCGCCCTCAACATCCTTCCCGATTACGTCACCCTTGTTCCTGAGAAGCGCGAAGAAGTGACGACCGAAGGTGGATTAGACATTGCAGGTCAGCTAGACCGGATGAAGTACGTAGTTGGGTCGTTGCAAGGGGCAGGCATCCCGGTGAGCCTATTCATTGATGCCGACGATCGCCAGATTGAGGCATCTGCGGCAGTCCAGGCGCAGTTTATTGAGCTGCATACGGGGCAGTACGCCGAGGCGAAGGATGAGAAGGGGCGAGAGCAGGAATTGGCGGTGTTGAAGCGGGGGTGTGAAGCGGCGATCGCTGTCGGACTTCGCATCAACGCGGGGCATGGGTTGACCTACTGGAACGTTCACCCCATTGCGACCCTTCCAGGCATGGAGGAGTTGAACATTGGTCACACGATCATCAGTCGTGCCGTTCTAGTTGGGATGGAACGGGCGGTACGAGAGATGAAGCAGGCAATTCATGAGGCAATGGAAGGTAAAATTAGTTAACGAAATTGATTAAAATCTTAAGACTCAAACCCATGAACACCTATTACTATGTCTTAGCCAGCCGCAAATATATGTTGGAAGACGAACCGACCGAGGAAGCTCTGAAGGAACGCATTCGGCATTACCACGAACAGGAAAAAGAAATAGATTTTTGGTTAGTGCATCAGCCCGCTTTCCTAGAAGCCCCAGAAATGGCAAGCTTGAAAGCAAAATGTCCTCAGCCTGCTGTGGCGATCATTTCCACTAATCCTCAGTTCATTACCTGGCTGAAGCTACGGCTCGAATATGTGAGCACGGGTGAGTTTCAGGCTCCCTCTGCTGCCATTCCTGAACCCTTAGCCTCCCTGGTTCCAGCTCACTAGCTTGACTCCAGCTCACTAGCTTGGCTCCAGCTCACTAGAGAATTGGGGGCTAAAGGGCTGAATTTACCTAATCCCCCGTTTTTATATTTATTAAAGGAAAGTTCCCATGCAATTCCCTCAAGTCATAAGCTCCAAAATCACAAAATTTTCTGCGGCATTAGGCTGGGTAGTTTTGACGATGGGACTTTCTGTAGGTTCTGGGTTAAACCATGGCGCGATCGCCCAAACCCAAGCGGCTTGCCAATCCCCCCGACCTAATGAGTATTTGCTGCTGGTTCGCAACCCCAAAGCCAATACTCAAGGGCAACTTCAACAGCTATTGCCTGCCAATGCGTTACTGACTCCTTGCACTTACCGCAACGAAAGTGTGGTACGAGTGGAAGGGTTTGCCAGTGCGGATGTGGCTAACGCTTGGGCAAAGTATTTAAACGATCAGGCAGGGTTACAGGCGATCGTTTCTAGCCCTAGCTCAACTTCAGTTTCTACTGCTCCTACAACTTCTACTCCTCCAGCAAATTCTGGCACAGGCGCTGGCTCCTTCCCTCGACCCAACACTACGCCTACGACACCGACCACGCCCACGACACCAGCCGCAACTGGCACAACCTTCAATCCCCAACCTTTGGGTTCTGGCTATGCGGTACTAGTCAGCTATTTCAACCGTCCAGAGGTGGCGGCAGATGTGCGTAAGGTGACTAATCGCAACGTGGGACTGGTGTCTTATGAGCAGCGTCCCTATCTGCTGGCGGCTCATGGCACTAATGCAAGTTCTGCATCAACCGTGCTGAGTAAGCTAACTCAAGAAGGTTTGGTTGCAGTTTTGGTTGATAGCCGGGGTGTGGTACTGTTGACGGCTGATGTCCGTCGTTAGCTTATGGGCGATTAAACATGATTTATGCGTACAACAATTGATTCGTAATCTCTTTAACTGTTAGCGCAGTGACCAAGATCCCAATCCTTTGAGCAACTTCATAGGCATTTTTCTGAGGAACGACAATAATTCCAGAATGCTGTCTATTTTCCTTCATGTACTGGATATGTAACCGCTCGAAATCAACCCGATTATGGGTCGATATACACCTGTTCATAGAAGTTGCGAACTCAAGCTGTTCATTATCAGTTTTGCCAAGCGCTGACTGCTCAGGAACAGTCGTCACATCCAAACCGCGCGATCGCAGCAGCGTGGCAACTAATGCTGACATATCCTCATCCGTATAAAGTGCTGCAAAAGTCGTCACAAGGCAGCTAACGTGGCTCTCACAGATGGATGTACCAATTCTTCAGGCACCTGGTTTTGCTCTATGTATTCATTGATCTCTGCCTGGTTATCTAGATAGAAACTCAAGGCATCAAACACCTGTGCGAGGGTCAGATGGGGAAGATGGTTAAGGATTTCTTCTGGCATAATCCCTAGCCGCCACAAACCGACGATAGCGCGGACGGAAGTACGAGTTCCTGTAATAATTGGCTCTCTGCTCAAAATCTCAGAGTTGCGAGTGACGTAGCGTGAGAGTGTTTCAGCGGGCATAAAACGAATCTTTCCAAAGAACCATCGTTGCCTTCAACCTTACCAAAAATAGAGCGACCTGATTTCACTATCCTTGTCTTCTCCCGATCGATCGGGGGATTTGAAAAATTAGTAGGTCGGAGCAGCAATCCAAGAAACTACAGTACCTAGGGCAGCGCCAGCGATGACTTGAACAGGGGTATGCCCAAGTAGTTCTTTAAGGCGATCTTCTGTAAATTTGGTTTCGCCTTGGGAAAGTTCATCCATGATTTGATTGAGGATGCGGGCTTGCTTTCCGGCAGCTTGACGGACTCCCGAAGCATCGTACATGACAATGATGGCGAAGATTAGGGCGATCGCAAAGATTCCACTATCCCATCCTGATGTTTGCCCAATGCCAGTTGCCAAAGCTGTGACTAGCGCTGAGTGAGCGCTGGGCATACCCCCTGTGCCGACTAAACTGCGAAAGTCAAGCTTGCCATGTTGAATCAGTCCAACCACCACTTTAATGAGCTGAGCTAGCACACAGGCAAACAATGAAACCAAGAGAACGGGGTTATTCAGGATGGCGGGAAAGTCCTGCATGGTGTAGTGGGGTAAGGGTGGAAAGGATGGAGATTAGTTTTTACGAGCAGTGATGTAGTCCCCTAGAGCAAGCAGGGGCTGGGCTTTGCTGCCAAAGGGCTGTAGTTCTGCTTTGGCAGCGGCAATCAGTTG
>JBBRCV010000198.1:0-10305 GCA_038204505.1 Elainellales cyanobacterium | reverse complement strand
TACAGGGCAAGGAATTATGACGAAAGGACAAGGACAAGGCTTCGGCTTCGGTTTGGGCAAAATGAAGGAGCTAGGCGAGGCATTCAAAAAAGCCCAACAGGTTCAAGAAGGCGCAAAGAAGCTGCAAGAAGAACTGGAAGTAATGGAGATTCTGGGCGAATCTGGTGGTGGCTTGGTGAAGGTTGTCGTGAGTGGTAACCAAGAGCCTCGTCGGGTCGAAATCTCCCCCGATGCCTTAGCAGAAGGTGCTGATATTCTTTCAGACTTGGTTGCGGCAGCTATGAAAGATGCTTACGAAAAATCAACCGCAATCATGCGGGAACGGATGGAAGAGTTGACGGGCGGTTTGAATTTGCCAGGTCTGTAGATCTTAAACTCTTCGCAGATGCTTATAAAAGTGTAGAGACATGATGGATCTCTGCACTTTTTGTATGGGTTCAATTACACCTTCAAGGGAACGATCGCCATGTCGGGCAAACTTTCGACTCATGTATTGGACACGGCTCAGGGTTGTCCGGCGGCGAATGTGGCGATCGCCCTCTGGAAAATTGATCCGCAGTCTGGCGAAAGAATGCACCTCAAGTCTACGCACACCAATCAAGACGGGCGCACAGATGCACCGTTACTGATCGGTGATGAATTTCAGGTTGGCGTTTATGAGTTGGTGTTTGCGATCGGCAAGTATTTCCCCCAACTAGACGATTTACCTAAACCTTGCTTTTTAGAAGATATTCCAATTCGCTTTGGCATTGCCGACACGAATGCTCATTACCATGTACCTTTGCTCGTTTCTCCTTGGGCGTACAGTACCTATAGGGGAAGCTGAACGGGGTTAATCAGGCTGTTCTTTAGGCAGTGATTTTTATTCTGATGAAAGGTTACCGTTCTTCAACTCAGCCGCGATTTCCTCTAGCTTCTGCTTTTCTGCCTTCAAATTCTCTTCTAGCTCTTGAATCTGGTCACGGCGTGCTTCCACCTCCAACGCCCGCCGCCCCAATTCTTGACTTTGCAGCGTTAAAGACTGTCGCCATTGCTCAGCCCGCTGCACTTCTTCTTGCAAAATGGCAGGGGTAACGCCCAATGACAAGTACTGCTCTATCATTTCTAGAACCCACCCTGTCGCATCGCTAATGTGCTGCACCTGCTTAGTAGGAGAAAGCTCCAGCAAAACTAGCGCACCTGTGCAGTAATCGGCATTACACCAAAGGGAACAATCTTCTGGGGTCAACACAACCCAAGCGTGCTCAGCTTTCTGCTGGGCGAGGAGTTGCAGCTTTACTTTACCCCCAGGGTCGGTTTTTGTCACCTGAGCTAGATGCAACATTTCAAGTGCAAGAGTTCCAATGCTTTACGGGAAATTAGCTTTACGGGAAATTATAAGTATACCGTTTGATCTTCCTGAAAGGCGGTGATGATTGAAACGCTGTGGCAGGATTTTTCTCTCTCATAGACGGTTTAACCTATCTTTGAGGATTTCTGCCTGGGTTTCTGCCTCTGCCCAGGCATCTCTGACACCCTGCACTACGTCTGGTGGCGCTTTATCAACAAAGTTAGTGTTGCCTAGCCGTTGGGTTAGCGAGACAATTTCGGCTTCTACCTTGGTCAGATCCCGCTGGAGCTTGGTGCGTAAGGCTTCGACATCGACCACGCCTTCTAAAGGAATCAGGACTTGGACGGTGCCAACAACTCCCGCAATCATTTGTTGGGGTGCATCGACAACGACTATAGATTCAACTGTTGTGGCTTGGTGAGTTACCTGTGCTTTAACTTGGGTAATTTTTTCGAGCAGTTCTTGGCGATCGCCCGCCTTCCGCAAATATCGATTAACAAACCAGATTGTCCACCCTGCTCCAATTAGCTTTAGCACAGGTGTAATCAAGAACAGATGATCGACCACTCCCAATACTGCCCAAATAATCCGCAGCAGGATTAATCCACCCAAGAAAAACGCCACAGTCATGGCAGGCTTCTGATATTTGCCCAGCCATCCAGATTTATCTTCCGAACTAAAGAGACTTGTAGGCAAAGGCTCGGCGAGTTCAGGAGGAGCCACAGGGGTATCGGGTTTGCCGATCGTCAGACGTTCGATTTTAGCAAGGTCTTGAATGTACGCCTGTCCTGCAATCAGGATTTGTTGCTCACGATCGCTATCTGATTGCAAAAAGGTTTGAATCTTCACACCTGGCTTAATTTCTGCCTCTGCCCGTAGATTTCTCACCGTGCGAATGGTGCCAATCAGCAGATCAAACTGTTGCTCTAGGTCAGGATTGATCAAGCTCTCGTTGGCTTGTGGGTAAGACTGTACCGCTAAGCTCTTGTCTCCGTTCGCCTGAGTCAGGGTTTGCCATAGTTCCTCAGTAATGTGAGGCATGAAAGGATGGAGCGATCGCAAAATTCCCTCCAGCACATACGCCAAAGTCTGTTGCGCCGCCTTGCCAGATGCCGATCCTTTCTCTTGCAGCCGAGATTTGACCAGTTCAATGTACCAATCGCAGAAGTCGCCCCAAATAAATTCGTAAAGCCCTTTCGCCGCTTCACCCAAACCGTACTGGTCGATTTCTTGATTGGTTTGCTGCATCACCTGGTTGTAGCGAGACAGAATCCAGCGATCGCACAACTCTAAATTCTGTGGTTCACCCAACTGCTCTGGAGTCTGTCCATCCAAGTTCATCATCACGAACCGAGAAGCGTTCCACAGCTTGTTAGTAAAGTTGCGGGAAGCCTCCACCGATGCCGACTCCTCCGTTTTACGGTTGAAGTCTAGACGAATGTCCTGTCCTGCGCCCGCCACCTCACGGATTAGCGTATAGCGCAAAGCATCGGTGCCATACTTGGCGATCAAAAGCAGCGGGTCGATGCCGTTATTGGCAGACTTAGACATTTTCTTATTGTTCTCATCCCGCACTAACCCGTGGATGTAGACCGTTTTGAACGGCATCTGCCCCGTAAAGTGTCCTCCCATCATCGTCATCCGGGCAACCCAGAAAAAGATGATGTCGAACCCTGTCACTAAGGTTGTCGTGGGATAGTAGGTCGCTAAATCCGCCGTTTGGTCGGGCCAGCCCAAAGTTGAGAACGGCCATAACCCTGAAGAGAACCAGGTATCTAGTACATCGGGGTCTTGCTCAAGCTGAACAGATTCACCAAACTGGGCGATCGCCTTTTCCCGCGCTTCTGCCTCATTGCTCGCCACCACAAACGGCGTATTGTCCCGGATCTCTCCCCCGGTTTCGCTAATGGCATACCAAGCCGGAATTTGATGCCCCCACCAAAGCTGCCGCGAAATGCACCAATCCCGCAGGTTCACCAACCAATCGCGGTAGACCTTTGTCCAGCGCTCCGGCACAAACACAGGCTCTTGCTGGGCATCAAGGAATTCTAGAGCGCGATCTGCCAGGGGACGAATTTTGACGAACCATTGAGTCGAAAGCAGCGGCTCTACGGGAACCTTGCCGCGATCGCTATAAGGAACCGGGTGGCGATAGGGTTCTATCTTCACCAATGCCCCATCTGCCTCCAGCCGCTTCACCACATTCCGCCGCGCCACAAAGCGATCTTGTCCTTGAAACTCGCCAGCATTCTCATTCATCGTGCCGTCTTTATTCATGACGGTAATGAACGGTAAATCGTGGCGTTTACCCATTTCAAAGTCATTGGGATCGTGCGCCGGAGTAATTTTTACACAGCCTGTCCCAAACTCAGAGTCCACATACTCATCGCCAATGATCGGAATTTCTCGTCCCAAAATAGGCAGTGTTACTGTTTTACCAATCAGATGTTTGTAGCGATCGTCATTGGGATTAACCGCCACTGCCGTATCACCCAACGTCGTTTCAGGGCGAGTCGTTGCCACTTCCACCGTACCCGAACCATCGGTGAGAGGATATCGAAAGTACCAAAGATTACCGTTGACTTCCTGGTTTTCCACCTCCAAATCTGACACAGCCGATTGGCTTGCCGGGCACCAATTCACCAAGTATTTGCCTCGATAAATTAGCCCTTCCTCATAAAGTCTCATGAAGGCTGTCAAGACCGCTTTCGATAGTCCCTCATCCATCGTGAACCGTTCCCGCGACCAGTCTACCGACACACCCAGACGACGCAGTTGTCCCACAATCGTGCCGCCTGACTCTGCCTTCCATTGCCAAGCCCGTTCTAGAAAAGCTTCTCGCCCCACATCCTGGCGAGTTTTGCCCTGAGATTTCAGCTCTTTCTCTAAAATCGTCTGCACCGCAATACTGGCGTGATCCGTTCCTGGTAGCCACAGCGTATTCCGCCCTTTCATCCGGTGATAGCGCACCAGCGTGTCGATCAGAGCATTTTCAAAGGCATGACCCATGTGAAGACTGCCCGTGACATTTGGCGGCGGTATCATCACACAATAAGGCTCCCCGCTGGCGTTGGGATCTGCCTTAAATACTTGGCGATCTTCCCAATACTGCTGCCATTTGGCTTCTGTGATCGACGGATCATATTGACTGGCGAGGGAAGGAATACTAGCGGTCATCAGAAAAAACTCTTAAAGGAAAGGATACGCTTTCAAACTATCTAAAATTTTGCCATTTTTAACTGTGAAGATTCTAACGATTTTCAGTTAAGTATTCGATTTTAGAGAAAACGGGATGATTTACCGATGGCGATCGCATTTGTATACTAACTCCTTAATCTAGGCGAAGCGAGTTGGAGATTGCCCACCTAGCTTTGGCTTTAGAATTGGGGGAGAGCTGTGTTGAATCACTTGCAGCAAAACAAAAATGAGGTGAAACCTTTATGTTTCAAGAAGTACAAGCACCAGTTTCGTTTGATGAATTTATTGAATGGCTCCCAGAGTCATCTGAATGCAATTACGAATTGTACCGAGGGAGAATTGTCGAGATGCCAAAACCTAGAGGTAAACATTCAAAGGTTGCAGGATTTGCGGCTCTAAAAACGGGTATTGAAATTGAACGGTTAGGACTCCCTTACTTCATCCCCAAGGAGTGCATTGTCCGCTCGGCAGATGGGTTATCTGGCTACGAGCCGGATGTGATTGTCCTAGATGGTCCGGCTTTAGTCGATGAAACACGGTGGGAAAGTGGCTCTATTTTGATGCTGGGCAAGTCCATTAAGCTGATTGTGGAAGTCGTCAGCACCAACTGGCAGGATGATTATTTGAGTAAGCTGCGAGACTACGAGGCTCTTGGCATTCAGGAATATTGGATTGTAGACTATGCGGCGTTAGGGGGAAGGCAGTTCATCGGCAAGCCCAAACAACCTACTTTTAGCATCTATAACTTGATTGATGGGGAGTACGAGGTGCAGCGGTTTAAAGAGGGCGATCGCCTTCTTTCCCCAACCTTCCCAGAATTAAACCTAACGGTGAATCAAGTGTTTACATCGGGGCAATAAGAGGGCGCGCTGCTTCGCAGATACCGCAAAGGTCGCGTTTCAACAATCTTCTTTTTGCTCACAAGCCCCAATACTGACCCAGCTAGTAGAACCATCGCTCCAAATCTCCTTTTTCCAAATGGGGGCGGAATGTTTCAGGGTATCAATTCCATACTGGCAAGCTGCAAATGCCTCTGAGCGATGAGGACAGCCGATCGCCACCAACACACTGATTTCGCCAACCTGCAATTTTCCAGTTCGATGATGGATGACCACTCGCGTTACGCCCCAAGTCTGACGGATTTTTGCCGCAATTTGCTTAAACACCTCTAACGCCATGGGTTCATACGCCTGATATTCCAGCGCCACGACAGGCTGCCCTTCGGTTTGATTACGCACCATGCCACTCATGACGACCACTGCACCATTAGCGGGATCATCGGCTAGCTGATAAGCCTCTTCTAGCGAGAGAGGTGCAAAGGTAATAGCAAAATTGTCGCCAGAATGAACCAGAGGAGCAGGAGAAAGAGCAACCATAAAATGCAGTGAAGGTAGAGGACAAATCTGAGATCGATTCTATTGTGACCCGTTTTTAGTGTGACCTGTTTTTAGTGTGATCTAATTCAGGTTTTGCCGCTGCCCATGAGATAAAGCAGCGCCATGCGAACTGCAACGCCGCTAGTGACCTGCTGTGAAATTAAGCTGACTTTTGGGTCGTCTATGAGTTCGGAGCTGATTTCTACGCCTCGATTAACAGGACCAGGGTGGAGAACTTTGACATCCGGGTGGCAGTGTTTGAGGCGATCGCCAGTAATGCCAAAGCGTTGATGATATTCCCGCAAGCTAGGCAATAAATGCTGGGTCATTCGCTCTTTTTGCAACCGTAGCGTCATGACAAAATCGGCATTTTCTAGAGCAGGTTCCAAGCTCCAATGGAGGAACAGATGGCGATCGCCAATGCCATCTGCCCCTCCCTCCATGCCTCCAGAAGTGGAATAGCTAGCAAAGAGCTTAGGGAGAAGCGTTGGGGGAGCTGCTAAATGGACTTCGGCTCCGCTGGCGGTGAGGCTCCAGATATTAGAGCGAGCCACCCGCGAGTGGAGAATATCACCGACGATCGCAATCTTCTTGCCTGCTAAAAGTGAGAGCCTGGGCTTTTCGGGATCAAGAGTGGTGCAGATGGTAAATAGGTCGAGCAGCGCTTGGGAAGGATGTTCGTGGAGTCCATCGCCTGCGTTGAGTACTCCGACGTGGGATTGAAGGCGATCCATTTCATCGGCGATCGCCTGGGGCACACCTGCTTCTCGATGGCGAATCACCATCATGTCTGTCCCCATCGCCAGATAGGTTTTGGCGGTATCGAGAATAGTTTCTCCTTTGGTTAACGAAGACGTACCCGCTGCAAAATTAAGGGTATCTGCCGAAAGACGCTTGGCAGCAAGCTCAAAGCTGCTGCGGGTGCGGGTTGAAGGCTCAAAAAACAAGTTGGCGACCACTTGCCCTTGGAGTGTCGGAACCTTTTTGGTGCGCCGAGATAGCACCTCCTGAAAACTGACCGCTGTTTGCAGTACAGTGTCATATTCAGCAGGCTGAAAGTCTTCTAAAGAAATAATGTGGCGACGATTCCAGGACTGAGTGACCATACGGAGATTTGTAACCAAGTTGACTAGCACAGCTATTTTTTCACATCCAATCCTGTTATGGAGACATTAGGGTGAGTATATAATTCCAGACACGTCACTCTATTCCTGGCATGTTGAGCAAATCCTCTGGCATATTGAGCAAACCCCCTGGCATGTTGAGCAAATCTCCTGGCATATTAAGCAAACCCCCTGGCATATTGAGCAAACCCAAAGATCGAAAAGTTGCCGCAGTGCTGGCTTTTGCTGGAGCCATTCCGATTCCGGTACTGAATGGCACTATTTCAGGCTTGCATAAGTTTTATTTAGGTCAGCCCCGATGGGGAATCATCTATCTGTTGCTAGGATTAACGCCGATCCCAACGATCGCCAGTTTGATTGAGGGAGCCTGGTATTTATTTCAAGATAGCGAAGAGTTTGAACAGAACTTTAATTCCTTACCAGCTACTAAGTCTGAGGCGATGGCAGCATCTCATGCGTCAACAGCACCTTCTAACATCACACCGATTCAAGTAGGAACGGTGGCAGAGGCATTGCGGCAGTTGGAGCAGTTGCGGCAGGAGGGGCTGGTTTCGGAATATGAGTTTGAGCAAAAACGACGGCAATTGTTAGACCGTATTACGTTATGAAACTAGCGAAATGGTTTGGAGGCAACCCAGAAGGAAAGAGAGGATCAGTGCGATCGCAAATCCTGCACGATCCCTACTATCGCCTGCATCCCGAAGAAATTCCGATCGCCGCCAAGCTGGGGATCAAGATCGACGTGAATCAGGCGGGGATCGACGATTGGCTGAGGTTGCCCGGTTTATCGATTCATCAAGCGCGATCGCTAGTTGCCCTCAGTCAATCTGGTGTGCCGTTTCATTGCTTAGAAGATATTGCCGCTGCCCTGAGCCTGCCCATTCAGCGGCTGCGACCTTTAGCGCCTGTGCTGCAATTCTGCTACTACGGAGCCGAGAGCAGTATCGCGCCTCTCCTGCTCAATCCCAATACGGCATCTGTTGAAATGCTGGCTCAGATTCCGGCGATAGATTTATTTTTGGCGAGGGCGATCGTGCAGAAACGTCAGCAGGGCGCTTATAAAAATCTGGCAGACTTACAGCGGCGGCTGTCGCTATCAGGACAACTTACGGCTGAAATAATGCATCACTTGCAGTTCTAGTTTTTCAGAACGCCAAACCGCCCCGGTGTCCAAAAGCGAAAGACTGCCCTGCCAATAATGTTCTTTCGAGGCAAAAACCCCCAAACGTGGGAGTCATTGCTGTTGTTGCGGTTGTCGCCCATGACAAAAAACTGATTGGGGGGGACAGTCACAGAGGGCATTTCGTACTGCGGTGGTTCTGCGATATAGGATTCTACCAGGGGTTGACCGTTGCGGTAGACTAGCCCCCGACGTACTTCAACCTTGTCGCCCGGTGTGCCAATAATGCGTTTAATGAAGGCGCGATCGGCAGAGTAACCATATTCTTGCAATAAGGCAGGTGGCTCAAACACAATCACCTCTCCGGTTGCGGGAGTACGGAAGCGGTAGAGGACTTTTTCAACAACCAGGCGATCGCCAATTTGCAGCGTCGGAACCATCGAGTCTGAGGGAATATAACGGGGTTCAGCAATGAATAGGCGAATGATGACAGCGAGGATGAGGGCGATCGCCAAGATTTGGAGATTTTCCCGCTGATTCTTCCAAAAAGCAGATTGCCAAAATCCTTGAGGCTTGGAAGGTTGTATCTCTGGGTTCTTGGAATCTTGCTGTTGAGAAGTCATAATTACCTTGCGTCTGCCTTCGTCAGTTTATCAGGAGAGAAGAACTATGGCTTGGTACATCGTCAAGCAACCTGCAGGACACTGTGAAATTGTCCAGATGGATGCACTGCAAAAGGACCCCACATCTGACAAACAAACTTGGGGTCCTTTTGATTCTCAGGGAGAGGCGATCGCTCGTCGAGTCGGGCTAATTCGAGCTGGAAAATGTCAGCCCACCTAAAGCATTTGGCGCATCTCGGCAATAGCCTAGGGGCTAGGGGCTGGACTAGCCGCAGCCTGGGGATTACCTGTACCTTTCTGAGCGATTTTCTGCATCAACACTTCTAAAGCTTTAGCGTACTGAATATCTTCTGGTGTCCCAATTTTATTGTCTGCCCCAAAAAGAGCCTGACGCTGCTCATCAGTCAAATCCACAACAACATCCGGCTGAATGCCTAAGTGGTTAATGTCTCGTCCGCTAGGAGTCAGGTACTTAGCGATCGTCACAGCTAACCCCGATCCATCTCCCAAGCCCCGCACCGATTGCACCAAACCTTTGCCAAATGTCTTGCTGCCAATGAGCACCGCTCGTTTGTCATCTTGCAAAGCACCCGATAGAATTTCACTGGCGCTGGCAGAGCCGCCATCGACTAAAACAACCAGGGGCTTGTTGGTCAGAACTGTATTGTTAGCGGTTTCTTGTTCGGATACACCCTGGCGATCGACCGTTGAAACAATCACGCCATCTTTAATCCACATCCGAGCAATATCAATGGCAGAGTAGAGCAGTCCACCGGGATTAATTCGGAGGTCAAGCACGTAGCCAGTAACATTCTGTTTCTCTAAATCTTGGATAGCGGCTTTAACTTCCTCGCCTGCCTTGGCGCTGAACTGAGTCAGGCGGATGTAACCAATGGGACCGTTAGGAGAATCTTTTTTGGAGTAACGAACCGGATGAATGGGAATATGGGCGCGTTTGAGAGGAAAATCAATTTCCCGATCGCCCCGTTTAATAGTCAGAGTTACTTCAGTATCTGCTTCTCCCCGAATCAAATCAACGGCAGCATTAGAATCCATGCCCTCAGTCGATTTACCATCAATTTTGGTAATCACATCCCGCGCCAAAATACCTGCGTTAAACGCTGGCGTTCCTTCAATAGGTGCGACGACGATCAGCGCCTTTGTTTTTTCGTCTTGCGAAAGCTGAATTCCTACCCCAGTCAGTTCGCCCGAAGTATCGACCTGCATACTCCTAAACGCCTGTGGGTCCATAAAACGAGTGTAGGGGTCGTCCAGCTTTTTCAGCATTTCGCGGATCGCACCATAAGCAGATTCGCGGTTAGAGTATTCTCGTCCCAAATACTCTTGTCGAACGGCTCGCCAATCAGTTTTATTAAACGTTCCATCTACGTAGGTTCGGTCAACGAGTTGCCAAACTTCATCAATCAATTGTTTGGGACTTTCCTGAAGAAAGGCTTGTCCCTGAGACGAATGCAAACCCACGCCCGTAAGCGCCACACCCGTGACACCCGCGATCGCTGCACCCAGGATTAGT
>JBBRCV010000197.1:0-10338 GCA_038204505.1 Elainellales cyanobacterium | reverse complement strand
TCGAAGAATCTATGAATGAACAGGGCGAATGGTGCTGATGACAACAGCCGCATTATTGAGGAGCCGTGTGCTGGTAACCTCGCAAGCACGGTTCTGAAGGAGAGGGCGGCAGGGCGACCTGTCGCTCGACTCTTACGAGTCACCCCACGGTCATTTCAAACGCAAACTCTGCCAAGCTTTATTCCGTCGGGGCAGCCTGGAGTTTGAATCAGTCTCAGCGTATCAAGCTTTGATTGAGCAGGTGGTTGCCAAACAAAATGCCAAACGAACTCAAAAGTTTGAAGTTGAAAAAGCCCTGCTGCAACCGTTACCCCGCTATCGTTCGCCTGACTATGAAGTGCTCAGTGCCAAGGTCAGTTGCTACAGCACGATTAATGTCCGCAGCATCATTTACAGCGTGCCGTCTCGCTTAATTGGACAACGCCTGACAGTTCACCTTTATCATGACCGACTCGTCGGTTTTGTCGGTCGAACTGAAGTCTTGGCATTAGCCCGACTCCATATCCACGGCAGTGAGAGAATCCGTCGAGGACGCAGCATTAATTATCGCCATTTAGTGGAGAGTTTTCGCCGCAAGCCCCGTGCCTTTTTACATTGTGATTGGCAAGCGGACGTGCTGCCCAATGAACAGTGGCAGCAGTTATGGCAACAGATGAAACAGATGATAGAACCCGACACTGCTGCTCGAATCATGGTTGAAGCCCTGTATGTCGCTGCCACCCAGGATAAAGAAGCAGAAGTTGCGACCTATTTAACGGTGCAATTAGAATCTCAAACTTTGACCCTGCGGCAATTGCAACAAGCTTTTGACCTCATTCCCAATGTCCAGACCATGACGTTCATCGAAACGACTCAACACCATCTTGCCAGCTATGACCAACTCCTCGCCCCTGCCTGTGAGCAGCCCATACCAGAACCTCAACGACCACCTCAAACGCCTCCACCTCAGCCAGATGAAAGCCCAGTGGCAGAGTCTCGAACAGCAAGCGACTCAAGAGCATTGGTCCTATGCGCAATTCTTGTTGGCATTGTGCGAGGGAGAAAGTCAACGCCGCGATCAAGCGCGCCTGAGTCGAGCATTGAGCGAGGCACAACTGCCTTATGGAAAGACATGATCCAACTTTGAGTTCACTCATGTTCCAGGTCTTAACCCAGCGGCAATCATGCACTTGGCGGAAGATCCAAGCTGGGTCGAACAAGGCTGTAACTGCCTTTTATTCGGGGCATCGGGCGTGGGGAAAACGCATATCGCCAGTGCCCTATCGCGTTCCATGCTAGAACTGGGTAAACGGGTGAAATTCTTTCCGGCAACCGCCTTGGTGCAACTGCTGCAACAGGCTAAGTTACAACTGCAATTGCAACCCTTGCTGGTCAAATTAGATCGCTTTGAGTTGATCGTCGTCGATGATCTCGGCTACGTCAAAAAGACAGAAGCTGAAACCTCGGTGTTGTTTGAGTTGATTTCTCATCGCTATGAGCGCCGGAGCTTGCTGGTTACAGCCAACCAGCCGTTCAGCCAATGGGATAGCATCTTTAGCGACTCGATGATGACGGTCGCGGCAATTGATCGCTTAGTCCATCACGCGACAATTATCGAATTCAAAGCAGAGAGTTTTCGGAAGCAATCGGCGATCTCTCGCACGAATTCCCCATAAATTAGGAGGCGACTTAGTTTCTTGAAGCTGCCTCTGCTGGCTCATTAAAAAGGCAGAGTCTCAAATTGTGCTGTCTATTGTAGGTGAATTCAAGTTTCTGATGCTGATTGACGGAGAATTCATCGTGTTAGTACAACAGCGTTATAGTTGTCGTCTCACGGAAGTCGCGATCTCCTCTTTTTAAGTTTCTGAATGCCGATCTCACCGACTCAAACCGAGTAGAAAATATCTTCAAAATAATGCGCCTATGTAATTGACATTCGACAGGTATCTTCTTAGGCTGTGACCAAGCGCTTCAACATTAGCCTGAGGGAGCATCCCACTTTTTATTTATTGAGCAGAGATTAGCCGATTCAGGTAGGCACAACGCTGGGCTAAGACTTGGGGCACATTCTCCTCTTTCCATTGTGCCCCTGAGATTTTAGTTCTTCGGTCAATCTGTTTAATCGTAGACTCAATGGTTCCAGAGCCAATCGAGCAATATCCTCGGCTTGGTAATACTGATAGTTAATGATGCGATGGCGATGCCGTTCTAAATATTCACAAAAGTTATAGGCTTGCTTGGCACTTAACGGTTCAAATAAAGTCTTAGCCTCTGTCACCTTGCCTTCCCATAACAACGCTTCTGCCTGATTCAACCGTTTGATAGAGCCACCTACTTTATGTAAGTTCTCCACCAAGTGAAACCAGTCTAAAACTTCTCGCCGTTGCGATTCCGGTGCAAGTTCTCTGATGAGGTTCCAAATGCCATCATGCCCATCCCCCAAACAAGTCACCATCTGGGCTAGGGGTTGGGCATTCACCCACTCAATGATGACTGGACTCTGACCAAATTCAGCCGAAATTGCCATGCGCTCATGCAACCTCACCGCTTTATAGCCTTTCCAGCGACTCTTTTCCCCTACGGGTGTTCGCACTCGAATATTACCGCCATCTACGCTTAATTCTTCTACAGGCTCAACCACCTCCGGTTGACTAAAATCCTGGCGATGAACTAAGCGCTGTTGCGCACTTTTAGACACAGTTATCCCAGTCAAATAAGCCAGGTCATCGGCGGCATGTTGATAGGACACATTGGCACTCAAGCGCAAGCAACAACTCTCTAAATACGGACTCATCTGACAGTGCGCTTTGATGCCTAATTTTTCGGCTTGTGCTTGCGTAATCGGGAGTTCTCCGAAGATGCTTTTGACTTGTCGGCAATAGCCTCCGGTGGTGTCGGTCTCTGTTGCGATAAAAAAATGCCGACCTCAGGCATCACATGCTGCTGCATTTGTCGTCGTACCGCTTGCTCAATGCCGCTAAGACTCTTCAATTCTGCTGCCGGAGTATCATCATACAAAATTCGAGCGATGGCTTGGATGTGGACTTGGAGGGCTTGCTCTTGTTCAGGAGTCATCTGAAAATCACCTCATGACACGGTTCTCTGTTGATTATCCCTCACTTTTTACCGTCTCATTTCGGCTGATTCTGTTCCCTACAGTCGAAAAATAAAAAGTGGGATGCTCCCTTAGCCTGATGAAGCAGAAATTCAGCTTTGCCTTCGCAACTAAAGTCTATTCAAAGTTTTTCACCAGACTCTTGCAGCGTTCCATTCATGGATTAGAACGTTCTACCACCTATTGAGTCGCAACTGGAACAA
Source organism: Elainellales cyanobacterium (assembly GCA_038204505.1). Classification (GTDB taxonomy): domain Bacteria; phylum Cyanobacteriota; class Cyanobacteriia; order Elainellales; family Elainellaceae; genus Timaviella. The sequence goes on along the minus strand of JBBRCV010000197.1, from coordinate 7,041 downwards.
ATCCAAGTTTCCCTTAAGCTTCTTTTTCAGCTTTCGAGGACTTGAATATTTTCTTCGGAATGATAGCCAGGGTCTACCAGGATGGTATTTTTTGAAACATCTACAGGCTTCGATTGTACCTGTCTACGGCTGCTAGTTTTCCTCTGCTTCTTTATGTCTCTCTTGTTGCTCCTTACTACTCTTTCTCTTGTTACTCCTCTTGCTTCTTGTCATGTTCCGCAAAATTCTCAGTTTGATAGCAAGAGTAAGGCTCCCCACTCACACCAAAAATGTCTATTAAACTGGGCAGTATAAGATCTTCTGAAAAACGCTTGGGCAAACTATTACCCGTTTCAACAATGGGTGGCTCCTGAATATCTAAAACTTCACTGTTTGCTGCCTTCTCCGCCAGATCTGGTCTGCCAGTAGCTTTGAGATACTCAACATAGCCTTGCATCGTAAACTCTGAAATTTTTGTTGGCGATTTTTGATAACACTTAAACCAGAGACATCCAGCTTCTGCTTTGTAATCATACTTATCAAGTAGGAATGGATAGTTGGAATACAGATCCTCTGGATCAATAGTTAGTACCTGTCGATAGAGATCCATCGCAATGGATTCATATTCTCGATAGTTAGGACTATAGAATTTGCTGGCTGCTTTAACGTAAAAGTTATGAATCGCCTTCATATCATTCAATTCTTTCAGTTGAGCAACAGCGTTCCCAAAGCTTTCAGTTGCAAGGTTGAAATCTCTAATGTCAACAGCGAACTCAAGGAAATCTGCCATCTGTGTCGGACTTTTAGCCTCTCCTTTAATTTTATTAATGTAGTTTCGCTCTGGAGCCGTCGATCGTCCTAGCTGAGGTTTCAACTTGAGTAGCAATCTCAAGGTTCTTCCCAACTTATGATCTGGGCTGTCATTCAAAAGTCTATTTAATATCGCTAACGCTTCTTCAAAAGAAGAATATCTATTTTTATCAACGATAAACTCAGCAAAATTCTGCCTAATATTGGGAGTGATAGGATTGAGCTTAATTGCCAAATGATGAATATCCTCAGCAAGTTGGTAGTCGTGAAAAGCTTCAGCATTAAGAGCCAGATTGCTGATTAACCAACCTTTTTGAATCGAAGCGTCAAAGTTGTTTCTCGCAAGCAGATAAGCTTCATGGGCAGCCGTAAGAGACGTTTCTGACTCTTGACGCATCTCTGCTTGCTCTGATTTCTCATACAGTTCATCTAGCTGTCTTTGGGTGGCAGAGGCGTCCGTAAAAGACCAATCCTCTCGACCGTCATTAGGTTTGAAAATGAAAAATGGCTTTAGAGCCAATAAATCTATCAACTCCACAGGAAGGTCTATCTTTTGATCTTGAAGCAGCTTGGTATCCTTTATCCGCCCCAGATGGAAGTTAAACAGTGCTAACTGCTCACCAGACAATCGTGTACCTGAAGATTGTTGCAGATCTGAATTTCGTGACTCCTCATACAGTCGCTTCTCAATTTCTTTGATAAACTCAGCTTCTGGGCTATCTGGCTTACCAATCGCTTTCTCTAACCAGTCGTCATAGAAATCTTGAAATAGATAACTGATGAGACGTTTCTTAATAACCTGACGTGCATTTTCCAGGGTGAGGCGAGGATTGCTAGTTATTTCTCTCGTTAAATGAGGACGAACCAGGTTCAGGCAAGCTTTAATCGTTCGTGGAACTTTGTGGCGAATCGCAAATTTAAAGTAGTGAACGGACTCTACAATATACTCTAAAGCCTTCTCGTCTGCTCTTATTTCAGAATCTGAAATATGTTCTTCTTGCTCACGATATCCAAGGGATTTCCGAATAAAGGCATCTATACCAGAGTCATCGAGTTCGGGCAACTCAATCCTATACTGAAAATATTTTTCGGAAGCCCACCGCGATCCTCTTTCGAGCACAACATCCTTAAATCGTTCATTCAGGGCATTCTGTAATCTTGTTTGATCCACCGCAAGTAGAATAAATAAATTTTTAACGATGCTCAGACGTTGCATGGCTCCTAAAAGATCTCCAATAAATTGGAGAGAACAGCGATCCAAGTCATCAATGATCAAGACCAATTTACTCTGACCTGAATTTGTTATACCGTCGTTGATTAGAGACTCAACGATTCCACCTGGATCCGGTAAATCTGCAAGTCTAGTTGCGAGTTCATGAAGTTCTTCGGGAACAATTTTGGGTCGCTTTCCAGCAGGGTTTTGAGAAGGTTGAGTTCCAGTTGTATTCGGTTTTTCTTCAGTTTCTTCTTCTGACGAATTTGCTTTATAATCTAGCGAAGCAAGACCCGCAGATGAAACCCTCGTAAAGACTGCGTCTGCACCTATTCCTTTGTTGATATCTCCTAGAGTTCGGAGAATTTGTAGCATCAGAGAAACGGGTACACTAGTTCCCTGGTAAGCAGAAGCAACGTACCAGCAGAAGAAAATTTTGTCTTTGTTTTCTGATGCCTTCTTTAACCGATGTTCAACTATTTTCAAAAAACTCGTTTTTCCAGCTCCCCAACTCCCATGTACCGCAAAGGCAACAAAATCATTAGAATTCAGGATAGTGTCACAGACTATTTGCTCAATTGCAAATGTAATATCATCCTTTCCCTGCCAAAGAAAATCCTCTTCTTCCACTCCAACAGGTGCATCACTTAGCAGTAGCGGTTTCGTTTGATTGTCCTTTGGTTCCATAGAATTCTCCTGGCTTAATAGGAATTTTCAATCTATCAATTCATCTAACCTTCAACAGGTTTGACTTTGCCGCCTGCCTTGCCTTGTTTAATCTCAGTCCAAGTTGCTGCACAGCGGAATCCAATTTTAGAAGTCGGATTTTGTGGAGGGTTCCTTACCGTATCGATCGACAAATCTTTTCCAGAATCCATAAATGAACCACCACATAATTTGGGTTTGTTCTGATCATCTACAACAAACTCAGCAACATTCCCAATAATTCCACACATTCCTCTCGGGTTTCGGTTATGGGGGTATGTCTTAGCTTCCACTTGAACAGGTAACGTATTTCGGCGAGGATCTCCTTGAGTTTGAGTGTGACATTGCCGATACTCATTGCCCCAGGGATATCGTTGGTTCTTGTCAGGAATACCAGAACGAGCCGCCATTTGCCATTCCTCACCCTTTGGTAAATGTCTACCTGTGCTGTGGGCAAAATTCGTCGCTTGTTCAAAGGTAATGTTTGTGACTGGATGATCGCCACTATCCGTTTTCCCGGAAATACCTTGCACTTTAGCAAATTCATTGTAATAAATCCCTGATGTGACTGGATATTTATCAATATAGTAATTTCCTTCCGGGATACGAACCATTTCAACTGTTTTAGTATCTGTAACTTGCCATAGAATGCGATCGGGCGGTGGCGCTTGTCCCAACCAACCATCTCCATTTAGCAATAGGATCGGTAATCCCCAAGCAGGCAAATTGACTTCCTCTCCAAGCAGTTCTTTTAACGGTGCTTCGACCACTGGTTTAGATCTAGCAGATAGCTCAAAGCCGCTCTGACCCTGCTTTTTTAGCTGCTGCCGTCCTACCCAGACTGCCTCATCAATTCGATGCTGGTTTTGCAGGGATTGATAGATTGCTTTCGCAAAGTTCTCTGCATCTTCAGGGTGCACATTGGCTTGCATCGCCACAATTGCCTCCACGCCACTGTCTAAAAGAGCGTGAGCCATGCCCCGCTCAAAATATTGATCAGAAACTGCAGTTTGACAAGAACTGAACAGGATCAATTTAGGAATTAGGCGGGCATTGGTAATCCATTCTGATAACTGTTTTGCATACAGGGGATCACTCGGGGGATTACTCAGGGATTCATACTTTGAACTCTCAAGATAGAGGCAGGACTCTAACCCAGTTGCTGAAGAAGGTTTTACTTCCCCGTGTCCAATAAAGTGAATGATATGACAGCCGCTCTGTTCAACACAATCTTTGAAATTATTCAGTTTGGCATTAGGCAGTAATTCTAGCTCCAGTCCTATTTCTTCAATTTCACTCTTCATTGCTGCTAAAAACTTTGCTCCTCCGAACTCCGGCAAATTTTTAGGCTCTGCACAAGCTAGTAAAACTTTCATCGGGGGTTCGATCGCCTGGAATTCAAATCTCTGCTTGCCTGTCGTTTGACGAGTAATGGAAACCTGTTTTTCCAATAAAATAAACCCCTGATCATCATGCAGAAACTCCCAGGGTAAAGCCAGAACTTTCTCAAAATTTCCAGCAGCAGCGGAAAAATCTAAGAGCAATCTCAAGCAGAGTTGATTGGCTTCAACTGTCTTCGATCGCAATTCATCATAGGACTTCCAGAAGCGCTCACCAATTTCGTTGTATTTTTTATCGTATGGCTTAGAAGCTGGATTGAGAAACAAACTGTTATGGAGATTTTGCCCAAGCGTTTTTAATCTTTGATCAGGGGCGATACCCAAATAATTTTCACGATATGGGTTAGGAGTAAGACATCTGCCCGATCGCCCCTGACCATCTGGAGCTTTGATCAACCGAACTCTCAGCCAGTCTTGATCCTTTTCTTCAACTTCTATTTCAAATGTTGGTAACTCTTGATCCGACATCGCAAATTTTTAATTCCCTTCCATACAGGAATTCAATCATAGGAGCGAAGTTCTGGGAAGGGTATATAGCGGCTCTCAGTCAAGTGCGGTACGATTTTAGTTGTGAAGCTCTTGCTAGCAAAGAATCACTGTACTTCACCAGTTTAATAACCGCTATACTTCACAGATACAGAATTGAATGGGGAAGAAGATACATCTTTCCTAACTTGTGCATACACCTCAGTCTACTCGACTGATCTAAGCCTCTTGCTCAATCGTTGCAGCCGTTAAACCTTTCACTTCTTGAATACCCGCCTGTTGTAATAGTAACGGCAAATCTTCCGTCACAAAATCATCAAGGAGTTTCTGTTTCTCTGCCTCCGAAAGAGTTTGGACGTAAAATTTTGCCTGCTCCAGTTTAAGTTTCTCCCGCTCTAAAGCAACCTTTTCCAGTTCAACACTAGAGTCAAGATCCTTCTCTTTCAGAGTTCGATATAATGCAACAAGTTCCGTTGCCAGCCCAATCACAGCAACTACAACGGCTGTCTCAACGACAAACATATCTTTATCTTTTTCAAGGTTGACTATCAGGTCAGACTGTTCAGGCTTTTGCTCCAAGCCTTCCGCAGATAGAGCATTCTCGATCACACCCCGTAACCTGACAGAAGCGTTCTCAGGATCTACTTGCTCCGTTGTAAATTCAACTTTAAGATAGCTCGTCATTCCAGTCACCTTTTAATTGATGTTATGTATATTAATATTCTACAAAAAAGTTTTATAATTGAATTAGTACTGACTTAAGTAGGGTAGGTGATACCCACTTTACTAAGTCTTGAAGCTTTTGGCGATCGATAGGCGCTCATTTCAATAATACTCGACTCTAAAGATTAGCTATCAACTGTACTGGAACCATAAGTTAACCTCCAATTTAGAACTCACTGATTTCCGAAATACGATCGTCCCCCCATCGAACTTAAAGCATTGCCTCATTGAAAAGCCAACACTAACTTGACCTGGAAAACCAGCAGATAAACTTCTGATGCGTGTCCTTACCGATCGCCCAGCGGTTAGGAATGAGGAGTGAGTTTTGGGTATATTTACTCCCTCTCCTTAGAACCGCACGTACGACTTTCACTGTAGGCGGCTCAGTACCTTGAGATTCAGTATCTCCGATGCTTAACAACCCTTACGGATTGTCCTGATGGTTACGTTTGCGGACTGAAGCCTGCACCTAACTTTTTTCGATTAGTTTAAGTCTCATCTCACCCTCAGTCAAGGCTGTCACCTGTCCCACATCTACACCCTTTCGGATCAGGGGTATTACTCTATCGCGTTGTGCTTTCCGCTTGCTTTTCAACTGACAGCGTTTGCTTCTTGGGACATCCTGTACCACCGTCAGCTTCTGCCAGAGCAAGGGCAGTAAGAGTCGCGTCACAATGCTACCGTCGAGTCTTATGGACAAACTACATGCTCATCTAGTGGCTTATACATGGATATCAAATAGGTTCTACACCGAAAAGTACAGATGTTCGGTTAGGATGTCCTAACTAGAGGCAAACAGATGTTGTAAAGTGAAATTGTGAGAAAAATACACAAATCTTCACGATGAAAGAACTACGGGCAGATTTAGAGGGACGAGAGGCGATCGCCACTTACCTCCAATCAGAGTTTCCATTCCTAGAAGATCCCGGCGTTCTTTCTCCGCACGTTGGCGGTAGGAAGGCAGGTTTAGCTCGGCTCCAAGACTTCAAAATTGAGAAGTACAGTCAGCAGCGCAACTTTCTAACGGGTGAGGTAACGCGCCTATCGCCTTATATCAGTAGAGGCTGCTTGTCGCTAGAGGAGATTCGGCAATGGGCGTTGCAGACGCAATCGCGTTCTGTCGGTAAGTTTGTGGCAGAGCTGGCTTGGCGAGCATTTTTCCATTTAGTGTATGAGGAGGAGGGCGATCGCATTTTCGCCGATCTGGAGTGCCCTAAAGTTCCTCTCGATCAGCATCAGCAAACGCTTCCCGAAGATATTGCAGCAGGAGAAACAGGCTTGCCTTCGATGGATACTTTTATATCTATGTTGAAGGAGACGGGCTATTTACATAACCATGCGCGGATGTACTTGGCTAGCTATGTTGTTCATTTCCGCAAGGTGCATTGGCGGGCGGGCGCAGATTGGATGTATGGGCTACTGATTGACGGTGATTTTGCCAGTAATCATTTGTCTTGGCAGTGGGTGGCTTCGACTTTCTCGAATAAGCCTTACATTTTTAATCGAGAGAATTTGGAGCGGTATGCGGGGGAGGTGTTGCCCGGTGATCCGCATCAAGGTGATCCGTTTGATTACTCTTACGAGGAGTTGAGCGATCGCTTATTTGAGGGGGCTTATCGTCCTGAAGAACGGCGATCGTCGGGAAGTTTTCAGTCTCGGTAAGGAATTTCTGTTTCGCCAGCTTTCTAAAAATTTCGCTATGACTTCTATTATTTGGTTTAACGA
>JBBRCV010000196.1:0-10388 GCA_038204505.1 Elainellales cyanobacterium | reverse complement strand
CGGACATGGTATCCTCTATGCTCGTCCGCGTCCACGTTTTGGTAGTTATGCTCCAATTTATACAGAGTGTGGCGTGGCTGCGTTCGGTAGAGATCATGAATCTTCACAACAGGTGTGGTCTTCTGAGGTTGGCTACCCCGGCGCGGCGGAGTACCGAGAGTTTTACAGGGATTTAGGCTGGGATGCAGAATATGAGTATATTCGCCCTTATATCATGCCCAATGGTCAAAGAAAAAATACGGGCGTGAAATATCACAAAATTACTGGTAAAGGGCTGGGACTCAGCGAGAAGAGTCTATACGACCCATACTGGGCAAGGGAAAAGGCGGCGGAACACGCAGGCAATTTCATGTATAACCGGGTGCAGCAGGTGGAGCATTTGCACAATGTGATGCAGCGCCCACCTATTATTGTGTCGCCTTACGATGCTGAACTGTTTGGGCATTGGTGGTATGAGGGTCCCTGGTTCATCGACTATCTATTCCGCAAAACCTGGCATGACCAAAATACTTATGCCATGACCCACTTGGCAGACTATTTGCAAGCTCACCCCACGCAACAGGTTTGTCGTCCTTCGCAATCGAGCTGGGGGTTTCGGGGCTTTCACGAGTATTGGTTGAATGAGACGAATGCTTGGATTTATCCGCATTTGCACAAAGCAGCAGAGCGGATGATTGAGCTTTCTAAGCGGGAGCCGGAGGATGAGTTGGAGTGGCGATCGCTAAATCAGGCAGCACGAGAGTTGCTGTTGGCGCAGTCTTCGGATTGGGCGTTTATTATGCGGACGGGGACAATGGTTCCTTATGCGGTGCGGCGAACGAAGTCACATTTGCAGCGGTTTAATAAGATTCGGGATGATGTTTTGGCGGGCAAAATTGATTCGGGGTGGCTGGAGAAAGTGGAGGCGATCGATAATATTTTCCCAGAAGTGAATTATCGGGTGTATCGTCCGCTGTAGATTCTTAGGAAGGTGATGGGTGATGACAGTTGAATTGCAACGTTTAACGGGCGACCCTTGCGGTATCTGCGAAGCAGCGCGCATCAAGACTTCTCTTGCCCAAATTGCTGAGTTTTGCCAACGTTGGCACATTGTTGAATTCGCCTTGTTTGGCTCTGTCTTGCGGAGCGACTTTCGACCAGACAGCGATATTGATGTTCTTGTGACTTTTTCTCCTGAATTTAGTTTGAGTTGGGATGCTCGAATAGAGATACAGGAAGAGATTGAAACTCTATTGGGGCGTAAGGTTGATTTGGTTAGTAAAAAATATCTAAGAAATCCTTATAGGCGGCATGAAATTTTGAGCACTCACCAGGTTATCTATGCAGTCGAGCAATCGTGATCTTGCATCAGTGTGGGATATGGTGCAGGCAATTCGCTACATTCAGACCTTCACTAAAGATCTTTCCTTTGAAGAATATCTCGATGATGTTCGCACGACGAGTGCTGTAGAGCGGCAATTTGAAATTCTGGGGGAAGCAGCCCGAAGAATTTCTGAAGAATTTAGGCAAACGCATCTGGCGATCGATTGGCAGCGAATTGTCGGTCTACGCAATATTGTGATCCATCGATATGATGAGGTCGATCAAGACATTCTGTGGGCGATCGCTGGCTCAAACTGTCTCCTCTACTGAGTCAGCTAGAACCTCTATTGCCTCCATTACCTGAAGAATAATTCGGTTGAGTTTTCCGATCCTACAGGATACTTTCATCAATCCTGAATCGACAATGTTTTCCCGGAGGAATTATCGGGTGTATCGTCCGCTGTAATTGTTCAGCTTGTTGTTTTTAGGAGATTCTAGAGGGTTTGCAAAACTCAAGACATTAGATCCTTGGCAGTTGGTTTACCCCCAGAATCTTGTATGAAAATTGTTAGTTGCTACTTCTTGTTGATCTTGTCTGCCAATCTATCGATCTTTTCATCAATCAATTTGTCTAGTGCGTCTGCTGCTTGATACTTAGTTGGTTTGGGCGGCGGAGGGGCTTTCTTTTCTAGTAGTGGCGCACATAGTGCAAGGATGAAGGCAACACCGAGTAAGAGTTCCATGATAGTCTCCACGTTGTGAGAAGTCGGGGACAAGCAACTTACGCGAAAATTTGGCTCAGGCGTTTAATTGTGTACATATTACACATTGAGTTAAATAATTTCTACTTTTGAGGACTTATTTTTAAAATCCGATCGCATTGGTAATAAGTATCAAAGCTCTCAAGCAATTCAAGAGTTTAATCAACAGTTAGCTAAAGAAGTTAACGAAGTATCAACGGCGATCGATCGCCAGCTTCCTGATACCAAAGTTGAAGTGATTGATTTTGGAAAAGTTGCTTAAGCTAGCGGATCGAGTTGGCAAACGATACGTCAATGGGGAGGGTGAGTGTGGAGCGACTCAGCCGAGTAAAGATGGGGTGAGCAAAAAATCTGACTGGAACTGTCCAATCTGTGAAGCGCAGTATGCTCGCCGAAAAAGAAGAACGATCGACCACAAACTACCGCGATCGCAATATCCTTGGCTATCTATGAATTTTGAGAATTTATGGGTGATCTGTCAAATATGTAATGAAGAGAAAGGCGAGATGCATTGATATGAACACTATATGTCTGTTCATATTCCTGACCTTTACTCAAATGTTCAAGCTGCCCGCCCAAGCCCTTTGCTGAAGTCTCTTAAGGAGTAAAGAATTTCAGCAAAAGGCTTGTTTAATCTTACTTGCCAGATTTCTTTTCAGCAGGAGCATCAGGCTCAGATGCGACTTCCGACTTAGCGGCTGAGTAACCAGCGAGGGGATGAATTGCCACAATGTTGCCGCCTAACCGACTAATGCGGAGCATTTCATCGTTCATCCGGCTGTAGGGAACTTGAATCAACAGGTTACTACTGTTACGTAGCGGGTAATTGTTTTTGGTAGTTTGTTCGTTTTGCCGTAATCCTTCGACTTCATAGACAAACACGCGATCGTTGGCAGAAGAGAGTCCTAGCATGGTTGTAATCATCTCCTAAAGTATTATCAAAGTTTTAGTTGAACGTGGGGAGGGGCAAAACATGGGGTCAAAGGTTTTAGACACTAGCAGAAATCTTTGACCCAACGCCTTGCTATGACTGGGACTTTTACTGAGCGATCGAGACGCTAGCCACTTTTCCGCCCATTTTATTGATCTGTTGGAGAGTGTTGGAGAGCTGCTCGTAGGGCACAATAAATTCTTGACTGCTGCGCCGCACTTTAGGATATCGGGGCAGGCTGATACCCGATACTTCAATGCGGTAGAGGCGATCGGATGAATTGACCGATGAACGCCCGAATGCACGGGCTGGGACCACATTTTGCTTAGAAGGTCGGTATGCCCAGCCTTCATTTGCGCCGGAAGGTCCAACGACCGCAGAGACACTATTGCTCCCTAGCTCAGATGCTAAACGAGAAGCAGTACCGTCGATTTGGGAGCGATCGCTAGTGGCATATCCCCGGTAGAGCTGGAACATCCGGGTAAACCCAGCCGTTTTTTGCCCAGTTTGGGTAGAGAAGCCCCGGTAGTAAGGCACAATAGAATCGCCAAAATTGGCTTCATATTCAGCAGAATCAATGTAAGAGTCGATATCTGCTTCAAAGCCCTGATTTTGATAGCGATCCAAATGCTCCACTACTTCAGATTCGTCGTAAGGCGCACGTCCTAGCAAATGCTTGGTGTTCAGTTCAATTACCCTGGTTTGAAAATGGGGGTAAAGAAATTTATTTTTGTATAGCTCTGTTTTAGCCAAAGCACGGACAAACTCACGCACTGTAATTTGTCTGTTGCACAGCAGAGACTCTAGACCAACCTGACGCTCAGTTGCCATCAGGTAATCGTTGCCCAAAATTTGGCGATAAATTGCTCGAACGGCAGCAGCGCCTTCTTCGGGTGTCCAGTTGGGACGAAGTTCGATGGGGCTAGTGTCGGTGTAGGCAGTAGTGCCGAGCCGGGAAGCCGCAGTGGTAATTGCCACAGATTATTCTCCTTGTAGGGGTGGGGTGTTCAACTGGAGTGCAGACTAGGCGGGTAGAATACTCACCACTCGGCTTCCCCGCTGGTTGAGGCGCTGGAGGGTTGGTGAAAGTTGGTCGTAGCTCACCAAATACTCAGTCACACTGCGTCGAACTTGGGGCGTGCGACCGCTATTAGATTGCGTTACCCGCACTCTGTAAAGATTACCCCGATCGCCAGTAGTCGTTCCGGCTAAGCCTTTACCAAAGTTAGAAGTGTGTACGGAGGTTGCCGTATTGTGCGCTAAGTCTTCAGTTAGCCAAGCCGATGTGTTTTTACCTTGAGCGCGATCGCTGTTGGCGTAGCCATGATAAAGCTGAAACATCCGAGGGAAGCCCACAGTTTTCTGATTCCGTTGGGTTGCAAAACCCCGATGGTAAGGCACAATAGAATCGCCAAAGCTCTCTTGGTATTCCAAAGAATCCAGATAAGAGTTGATTTCGGCTTCATAACCATGTTCGATATAGAGATTAACGTGCTCTGTAATCTCAGATTCATCGTAGGGCGCGCGACCCAACAGATGCTTGTAGTTCAGTTCAATGAATCGTACTTGAGGAGTCGAGTAAAAAAACTTTTTCCGATACAGCTCTGATTGCGCTAATGCACGGATAAACTCACGGACATTAATGTGACCTTGACGCAGCAAAGACTCAGCGCTAGTCAACCGTTCGGATTGCATCAAGTGATCATTTCCGAACACTTGGCGATACGCGGTTGTAATCACCGCTTGTACATCTCCTTCCGACCAGTTTGACCGCAACTCTACTGGAGAGGTAACGGCAAATGGCTCGAAACCTAACTGTGTGGCTGCCATAGTACTTGTCATGTCTGAAATCCTTAGATGTTAATGGGAGTATTAATGACAAAAACATGCCCAGAACTACAAATTACTGTCCATACAATCAAGCATTTTATGCAATCAAGCATTTTTGCAATCAAGCATCTACAGCATTCTGTTGTTCTGGGCGAAATCAACTCTTAGCTTAAGGCGTTGATGGCATAGTCAATGTAGGAGTTGGCTTCTACAGCAGGGTCGCCGCTTAAACCATGATTGGCTTTAACGTGCTTCAGCGCTTCGATGTACCAGCTAGGGGATAGTTCAAAAGTGCGGTTGATTTCAGCCAAACCACTTACCAAATAATCATCCATGGGTCCGGTGCTGCCTGCAACCAAACAGTAGGTGATCATGCGAATGTAGTAGCCGATGTCACGAGCGCACTTTGCCTTGCCTGTGGAGCTTGAGGCATAGTTGTTCCCTTGCATTTGGGTGGTGTACGGGAACTTTTGGTAAACTGCGTTAGCAGCTCCTTCAGCTAAGCCAGAAGCCTTGGAACTCAAGCCTTTGGCAGCATCAAGGCTTGCAGCAGCTTGACGGAAGCGACCGAATGCAACTTGAAGTTCGGTAGAACTCAAAAAGCGTCCTTGAGAATCTGATGTTGCGACCGCTTCTGTTAAAGGCGTTTTCATACTTAATCGTCCTTTTGGTTGTAAATTGTTTTGGGCTTGGAAAAGTGACTTCAGATCGAAGTTGGATTAAAAAGGAGAGAGCACTAACCGACGGCGGAAGCTGCTTTGTCGAAGTAGCTGCTTAACTCAGACATGAGTGAGTTACAGTCGCCACGGGTCACACCATTAGGATCGTTAGCAATGGCGATCGCCGCTTCTTTCATCTTGTTCACGCCAGTAGCAACTGAGCCACCGGGCACGCCCAAAGCCGAGTAGGTTTCCCGTAGACCATTCAAGCAACGATCTTCCAGCACACTGGAATCTCCTGTGAATGCTGCGTAAGTAACATAGCGCAAAATGATTTCCATATCGCGCAAGCAGGCTGCCATGCGGCGGTTGGTGTAGGCATTACCACCGGGTGAAATCAACTGAGGTTGCTCTGCAAACAAAGCCCGCGCTGCATTTGCCACAATGGCAGATGAGTTAGAGGTGATGCGATTCACCGCATCCAGGCGCTTAGAACCGTCTGCCACCATGGCTTTAAGGGCATCGATCTGAGCATCGCTCACGTATTCGCCGCGAGTATCTGCTTGGGCAACTACTTTAGTAAAAGCGTCTAGCATTCAAGTATCTCCTGAGATTTGCACGAAGTAATGATTCAAAACCCAACTGGATTGAAAGAATATAGCCACAAATGGGAATAGTGAGTAACCCATAACGAGTAAACCAAACCCAGCTTGAATGGGCATAGTAAACAGACCGAAACTCTAAACCGTTAGCTCAGAGCAACATCCTAATTGGGCAAATTCAATCAAATCACAATCAACCCTTCAAGCCGAGTGGGGCAGTCAATGCCTTACAACGAACATGAAGAATCTGAACTCCGACCTTGCCAGCCAAAGGTTCAGTGGCTTTTGAACAACTTTGATTAAAGCAATTCATTTGTGCAAAAATTGTGCAATTCTCAGGTTGCAAATCGACAAGCCTGTTAAGAAATAATAAGATGGGCTGAAAGCTATATGCAACAAGGCTTTTGAGTTTTATTTAAAATGAGAGCTTGTTAATCTATCTTCACATTTGCTGATGTTTGTTCAGTGTTGAGGCGATCGCCAATTTTACCCAATGGCTAGAACCGTTAGGGGACGAAATCGACGACACCATGAGAATGCTTTCTCATTCGTTATGTAACGTAATCAAACAGCATTGTGGTCATGTAACGCTCAGCCCATTCTGAGCCAAAAGATTTCTCTAAAACCCGCCGCGTTTTATCGTTTTGTTGCTGCTGCTGACAATAATGTTGCTGTCCTGCTTGGACTCTAGCGATCTCAATTTGCGAACTTAAGGGAGTTGCAGCACAGGCAAACTGGCAGTGTAAGGTCAAAAAGCTTTGAACTTGCTGTAAGAAAGCATCTTCTTCGTGGGGCGTAGTAGGACGCACGAATAGACAGAAGTCTGAAAAAATGCTGCCCCAGGGCGGTAGTTCTCTAGGCTGGGTGAAGGGATAGGAGGCAAGCTGAGACAGTGCGGTTTGGTAAGCTTGGGGCAAGGAGCGATCGCCATTAACGGGAGATAAATCGGCGATCGCCGCGCTAATGCCAGCTCGTCCGCCCACCAAGTCTGCGCCAAAAATAGGCAGGGCATATTCGGGGTTAGGGAACATGACACAGTGAAGAATATCTAAGGCATTGCCAACACGGGCGAGTTCGAGGTGGAGTTTGCGAAACTGTGGAGTCTGGTAGCAGAGGTTTTCGATGACCAGCCGCTCTCCTTCAAGGCTACCTTCCACGTAGCCTAAATCTGCGGGAACCGAGTAGGGTGATAGATCGAGGTGCTGCTGCCAGATTTCTTCAATACAATTGGCAAGCCGATGAATCAGCGGATGCTGTTGTTCTCTAATCGATACTAATTTTACCGACGCTGGCACCGATTCTGGCACCGATTCTGGCATCGACTTATTCATAAAGTGCTATTCCATTTAATGATGTTTATATTCTAGATTGTCGGGTAGCTTGTACAAAACCCACGCAGACGAAGAGATTAGGTCATCAAAGCTTTAGTTCTGTTAAGGCGGTTGAGAATTCGATTGGCTAAATCATCCCCTGTGACAGGCTTACACAGATAATCATCGGCACCCAGAACAAAAGCTTGATTCTGAGTAGTTTGGTCGGTTAAATCACTTAAAAACATGACGGGCAGACGTTGCCATCGAGGGTCATCCCGTAATGCCTGACAGAGTTCAAAACCCTTCATATCTGGCAGACTTACCTCTAATATTAGGAGGTCTGGGGCGACTGATTGCAACACTGTCCAAAATTGTTGAGGTTCTGCTAAGGTCGTGATTTTGAAGTCCCAAGGTTTGAGCAGGTTGGGCAAGGTTTTTAACCAATGTTGATCAGCATCGACAATCATAACTTTGGAGTTTTGTGCAGGGGTATTTTGTTGCAGGGGCGATGGAGCAACGAGCCCTTGCGGCGGCAGAGTCTCGCCACCTGCCTTGAGAAAATAGCCGCGCCCATGAACTGTCGCAATAAAATCTGGAGGAGCACCTACTGTCACTAGCTTATGACGCAGCCGCCGAATATGCGATCGCACCGTCGCTTCCGATGGAAATTCTTCTGAAGACCACAGCCGCCCCAAAATTTCATTGGTACTAAAAACGTGCTGACTCTCGCGCAGGAAGAGTTCTAGCAACTCATACTCCTTGGTTGTAAGACTCAGGGGTTGAGCATTGTAGGTGACCTCACACGAGCTAGGATTGAGAAGCAGCTCCCCCCAAGTCAGCAACGGAAAAGGGTTAATGCTGCTGCGTCGGAGCAATGCCCGAATCCTGGCGCTTAACTCTGCCAGATCAAAGGGTTTAACCACATAATCATCGGCTCCTGCATCCAGTCCATTGACTTTTGCTGCACTGGTATTTTGCGCCGTTAGCAACAGAATCGGAGTCGTGTATCCTTCTGTCCGAAACCGCTGGCAAAGACTAATGCCATCCAGCTTTGGCAGCCTAATATCTAGAATAATTAGGTCATAGTCAAAAGTGGAGCCATAAGTCCAACCCATTTCTCCATCTTTGACCGTGTCCACCACGTAATGATATGAGGCAAGGCTTCGGGTTAGCAAGTCTCCTGTAAAATCATCGTCATCAATCAGTAAAATTTTCATGGTGACAACGATCAGCGCAGAATTTTGGCGATTTACTCCGGCAGATCCAGAATGGGACTAGACGTTCTCAAAGGTGGCAATGATAACCGTTTCAGGCATCATCATATCTAGCAGAATAACATTGAGCTAGTTAATTTTGGCGATTGTAGGTACTGCGCTTGAGTGGCTACGCTGAAGCTTTACATGGACAGGCGTAAAGCCCCCGTCTTTTAAGCGGAGGATATAAGCATCTATCGGCTTCAGCCGATCTTCGAGCGTTAGCCGTGGTGAGGGTCGTTGATGTACTCCATAACCCTAGCTGTACTGATTTTTCCAGTTGAGTCAAACATATAAGAATGAGTCCACAAGCTAGGCAGCTTCTTAAGTTCTGGAAACTCTTTTCTCAACATATAGCTAGACCTTCCCTTAAACGCTTTAATCACTTGTGCAATCGAGTGAAACGGATCGTACTCGACCAATAGGTAAACATGATCAGAAGCAATCTCCAGTGCCTTGATAAACCATTCTTTGTCATTGGCAACCGATTGAAATATCTCAATTCCTCGCAGCTTTAGATCTTCTCTCTTATAAAAGATTGATTTGCGCCTACAGGGTATCCAGACTAGATGCACCGTAACGGTTCCAAAGCAATGATTAAAATGTCTGTATGAATCTTTCATGTTGATAGCTCTAAGTCATCTACAATCTATGTTAAGATGAGAAGCATAGGAGGTCAAGAAAATGTTTGGTTGTCAGCAAGTTTTAATTAGTCCAGATTCAGAGCTAAAGGCGATCCTTGAGTTCCTTTGTGGTGAGTCTAACAAGCTGCATAATTGCGGTACTTATTTGGCGCGTCAGTTGTATTTCAAAACTGGTAAAGCACCGAGTAAGTTTGATTTGCATCGTGATCTGACTAGAAATAGTCACTATCAAGCCATGCATTCACAAGTTGCCCAACAGTGCTTGACCACTGTTGCAGAGTCCTTTAAGTCATTTTTCGGACTGTTGAGAGGGGTTAAGAAGGGGACTGTGACTCAGAAACCGAAGCTACCCAACTACCGCAAACCTGGATTAAATCTAGTCACCTATCCAGGGCAAGCAGTAAAACTTAAACCTAAAGGCTTGCGGTTCCCGCTAGGTTCTAAAGTCAAGGCGTGGTTCGGTTGGGATGCGTTCTATCTACCTATGCCGTCTAACTTGGAACACAAGGACATTAGAGAGTATCGCATCCTGCCTAGAAACGGTGCGTTCTATCTGGAGCTTGTCTACAAGGTGCAATCAGTGAAAGCTGATGTTGATGTAAGCAGAGTGCTAGCAATTGATCATGGGGTTGATAACTGGCTAACTTGTGTTTCTAATGCGGGGACAAGTTTTATTGTTGATGGCAAGCATCTAAAATCGATTAATCAGGGCTATAACAAGCGGGTTGCTTTTCTGATGGAAGGCAAGGAGAACGGGTATTGGTCAAAACGTTTAGCTAGGTTGACTGAGAAGCGTAATCGAGTGATGAGAGATGCAATCAATAAAGCAGCAAGAAAAGTTGTTAATCATTGCATTAAGAGCAAAATCGGTACTGTCATTTTTGGGTGGAATCAAGGGCAAAAAGACTCTGCCAACATGGGGAAGAAAACGAATCAAAAGTTTGTTCAGATTGTGCGGCTCGTTCAACCGAAACCCGCATAGGGAGGATGGTTGACAAGGCACTAAGCCTTGATAACTAACCGTTGATGTAGGTGTAAGTCCTACCCATTCAATGCTCAATGTGAAAGCACTTTCCCCATCCTAGAGACTGGA
>JBBRCV010000195.1:0-10397 GCA_038204505.1 Elainellales cyanobacterium | reverse complement strand
GTACCGCGATCGCGGCTTTGCCACCACCAAACCCATCACGGCAAAGTACACTATGGCAAATCCTGAAACGCTTGCCCTCCGCACCGAATATAAAGGTTCAGTATTCGAGGAAGAAGTCAAGCTAGTGGGGCAAAACTACCGGACTCGCCAAACCATTATTTCCCGCGCTGGAGAACAACAGATGATTGGGCAATACTTGGAAAAACGCATCAGCGAATAATCAACCAAAGCAGCTAAGGCGTTGAGGGCTTCACGGGGCAAAGCAGTTGGCACATAACTCTTAACCATCAAAGGAGTTTTTGCCAGTCGCTTGCCCCTGCTTTTGTTACATTGATTTACGTTTTTCCGCTGTTTGCCGAATCGGTTCCAATCCGTTATAGGCTAGATCAGGTTGAGGCTGTCTACCCGCTGTCTACCTGCTGTCTGCTTAAGGCAACCTCATTTTGCAGTCATTTTTTAGTCCCTTCTCGATTAATTTATTAGATTTATGGTGAAGTCACCCATTCGCGAAACCAAGCCCTTCAACGCTGCTCCCCCGACCGATTCGCGCGAGCGTGTGAGTGAATTTTTAAAGAGCTTGCAAAATGAGATTTGTCAGGGGCTAGAACACCTCGATGGGCAAAAAACCTTTCAGGAAGAAAGCTGGACTAGAGAAGACGGTGGCGGTGGGCGATCGCGCGTTCTTAAAGCAGGCAAAGTATTTGAACAAGGCGGAGTAAACTTCTCCGAAGTCTGGGGCAAAGATTTACCGCCCTCCATTTTGGTACAGCGTCCCGAAGCTGCGGGTCATGGCTTCTACGCCACTGGCACCTCAATGGTGCTCCATCCCCAAAATCCCTACATTCCCACAGTTCACCTCAACTATCGCTACTTTGAGGCAGGTCCAGTGTGGTGGTTTGGTGGCGGCATTGATCTCACGCCTTACTATCCCTTTGCTGAAGACGTGGTGCATTTTCACCAAACTTTGAAGGACGCTTGCGATCGCCACAATCCTCACTACTACAGCACCTTCAAGCCTTGGTGTGACGAGTATTTCTACCTCAAGCACCGCCAAGAAACCCGTGGAGTCGGTGGTATTTTCTTCGATTACCAGGATGGCGCACCCGCAAAGCTTTATCGGGGACCCGATGCTAAAGGACCTGCTGCCGCTCATAGTGAAGCGATCGGGGATCAACCGCCTCGCACCTGGGAAGAAATATTTGCTTTTGTCAAAGATTGTGGGCGATCTTTCTTACCCGCTTATGTACCTATTGCAGAACGCCGCCAAGGTCAAGAATGGGGCGATCGCCAACGCGACTTCCAACTTTACCGTCGGGGGCGCTACGTCGAGTTCAACCTCATCTACGATCGGGGCACCATCTTTGGGCTACAAACCAACGGGCGCACCGAGTCTATCCTCATGTCTCTACCGCCGTTAGTTCGCTGGGAATATTGCTACGAACCCCAGCCCAATACTCCTGAAGCGCAGCTTTACGAAACCTTCCTGAAGCCCCAGAACTGGCTAGGCGAGTTAGTTCACGCTTGACCTCATCTGTATGAATCTGTAAAAAGAGCTGGGATGTGAGTCAAAGCTGACACTCTCAACTCTCTTTAATGTTGAAACTCTGCCATAGAGAGAAAAAACGCTGCTTTGGGTAACCTGAGTAGGTTCGATCGACTTCATTTTCAGGGTAGCGCCGAGAATCACGGTATAGCGCTGAGAATAGAGCGATCGCCCATCAAATCGGTCATAGAGAAAGGTAACACCCCCCAAATGGAGCAGACAATTCATACAGCGCCAGACGGCAAAACCGTCATCGTCCTGACTCCTAGCGGACGACTCGACATCACTACCGCCTGGCAGTTTCGCCTCAAACTACAAGAATGCATTAATAATGTGAGTTCTCACATTGTGGTGAATTTAGGGCAAGTTAACTTTATTGATAGTTCTGGCTTAACGTCGCTTGTTGCAGGAATGCGAGATGCCGACAAAGTAAACGGTAGCTTTAGCCTTTGTGATGTTCATCCAGAAGCCAAACTTGTGTTTGAAGTCACCATGATGGACTCAGTATTTAAAATCTTTGAAACAGAAGCAGCGGCATTAGAAAGCTCTGTACACCCTGTTGCCAATTAATCTGCTTTCCGCAGAAACACTCATCTTCTGCACTCAAATCACAAAATCAGTCTTACATTCCAAGAGGTAAGGATGCAACCCTTTGGCGTTTATACCCTGGCGAACGATGCTGTCCTCGATCAGCTTATTGCACTTCTCAACAGCATCGAAGTCAATGTCGGTGCTCAGATTCCTATTTGCATTATTCCCTACGACGATCGCCTCACCCAGGTTAAGCAAGAAATTGCCGATCGCCCCCAAGTTAGCTTGTTTGAAAATTCTGATGCCATTCAGCGCTGGGAAACCTTCGCCCAAGAAATATGGGCAGCCCATCCTCAAGGCAGCCAAAAAAGTTCAGCCTCACTTGTGAACGTCAGAAAACACGCCCAGCGACGATATGCCGCGTTCGATGGTGAATTTGAAAAGTTTGTCGTCTATGACGCAGACTGTCTGGCAATGAAGCCTTTAGATGATGTTTTTGCAAAACTGGATCATTACGATTTTGTCTTTGACGATTGGGAACACGCCAAGCCTGAACCTGTGGCTGCACTCAAGCTCTCGCAAGTTGAACGAGCAATGCAACTGACAGCAGCGGAGATTCGTCCTCAAATCCATTGCTCTAGCTTTTTCGGTTCAAAGCGAGGCTTGTTAAATCCACAAAAACTATTAGAACTCAAGCAAAAGCTGGTCGAGCAACGGGAAGTAGATTGGATCAATGGCGTTGCAGAGGCATTTCTATTTAGTTATCTAACGCTGCGAGGAGAGTACTCCCTATTTAACTTCACCCTTAGCCCCAATAGTCGAGAGCGGACGGGCAACTGTGCCGATGCTGATCCCTTTGTTGAGAAAAATCAGATTCTCTACAATGCCGATGGTTTGAAGCCCATCCACCGAATTCACTACATGAATTATGGCGCAGAGAAATTTGCGCGTTTGGCACAGGGAGAAGATGTGGGAATGCGATATCAGGAGATATTTCTGCTTTACCGCTTTCTAAAGAACCCTCACCAGAAACCTCAAGTTCTTAGCCCTCCTGGCCTTTGGACTCAACTCAACCGAAGGTCTCAAGCCCTCACTAAAAAGATTAGCCGAAAAATCAGCCGTCCTTAATCCCAGGTTTGGAACGCCATGAGCCACTTTCAGCATTTCCTCATTACTCGGATGAACGTTGATTGGGATGTGTTGGAATTGCGATCGCCCCAAGAGCGCAACAGTTTTGAGTTCTTGAACCATCGGTTTAGCATTTTTGAAAAAACCTGCTATCCCGCCGTTAACGCACAAACGAACCCAAATTTTATTTGGCTCATTCTCTTTGACGTTGGCTTGCCAGAAGAATTTAGAGAACAACTAGCAAAATACACTTCCAGTCTTAAAGTCATTCCGGTCTACATTAACAGCAAAGAAACTTTCTTAATGACGCTCAAAGGCGCGATCGCTGAACATCTTTTGCCCTCAACCGAGCATTTAATTACCACTAACATTGATAGCGATGATGTTTTGTCTAGAAGTTTCGTTGCGGCAACACAGCAGCAATTTAGAGGGCAAGACTTTGAATTTATCAATTTTCCCTTTGGCTACCTCTATCGCTTTCAGGAACAGAGGCTTTATTTGCGAGAATGGCTGACCTCTTCTTGCCACACCCTGATTGAACAACGACAGAATTTTCAGACTGCATTAACCTATCCTCACCATGAAGTTGTCAGCAATAGAACTCGTCAAGTGATCACCCGCCCCATGTGGTTGATGACGGTTCACGGTAAAAATCTCAGAACCCAGTTTGATGTGAGTGCCGCATGGCAACCCATAGCTCGATTGGGCAATGATTTTTGCTCACACATTGATTTCCCAAAACAGAGCTGGGTTGAAATGCTTAAAGAGATACCCGCAGAGGTTCTGAACGTTGTTTCTAGCCGACGGGACTGGGATAACCTGAAGGTGAAAGCCAGAAAAATCACGAACATTCTGTTTCCTCAGTTGATTCGCAGCCTGAGAAAACTGAGATATCGCTAAAACAATCTGCAAATTCTGGGCAACCGCGTCTCACTTCACCTACGCTTTAAGAAAGTGGAACCGTTTTCAAGAATTTTGTATGCAAGTTATCCCCCAAACGCCTACTCCTGCCGAGCTATCTTCCTCAACTACGCCAGAAACCTACACGTTAGACGTAGGCGGCATGAAGTGTGGCGGAAGTGTGCGAGCTGTAGAAAACCAGCTTACCCAGCAGCCCGGAGTAATTGCTGCCACGGTGAACTTGGTCACGGAAGTAGCAATGGTGGAATGTCAGCCACGAGCCGTTGACCCTGATGCATTGGCGCAAAAGCTGACGGAAGCAGGTTTTCCTACCCAATCTCGGCACCGGCAAATAGATCCTGATATAGGTATCAGTCCCGCTGAACGGCAGCGGCTAGAAACTAGACGGCAAGTGAGTCAAGCAGCGATCGCCATTCTGCTTTTAGTTCTTTCCGCCATTGGTCACTTAGAACACTTTGGCATCCTCATTCCTGGACTGAGCAATATTTGGTTTCACTTGGGGCTAGCCACTATAGCGCTGCTGTTTCCAGGGCGATCGCTCCTCATCGACGGTTGGAAAGGTCTACGCCACAATATTCCCAACATGAATACCCTAGTGGGATTGGGTGTACTGACCGCCTACAGTGCCAGCACGATCGCTTTGTTCTTCCCCACTCTGGGCTGGGAGTGCTTTTTTGACGAACCCGTGATGCTAGTCGGCTTCATTTTACTAGGGCGTACCTTAGAGCAGCAGGCGCGAGGCAGGGCAGCAGCAGCGTTTCAGTCACTCATGGCATTACAGCCTACCGTTGCGCGGTTGGTGAAAGATAGTGTCGGGACAACAACTTCTGTAGAAATTCCAGCAGCGCGAGTCAAGCTAGGAGAGTGGCTACAAGTGTTGCCAGGAGAGAAGATTCCGGTAGATGGTGAAGTCGTGACGGGTCAAACTACGGTAGATGAGTCCATGTTGACGGGCGAGGCGTTGCCTGTGTTGAAGCAAGCGGGGGATGCTTTGACGGCTGGGAGTTTGAACTTATCTGGAGCAGTGGTGCTAAAAGCCACGCGGATTGGGAAAAACACAACGTTGGCAAAAATTATTGCGCTCGTTGAGGCGGCTCAGACGCGCAAGGCTCCGATTCAAAAGTTGGCAGATACGATCGCCGGATACTTTACCTACGGCGTGATGGCGATCGCCACTCTCACTTTTCTATTTTGGTACTTCGTTGGCGCACCCCTTTGGGCAGACCAAATTTTCGCGGGGCAAAGCGGCTCTATAGTTGGACATAGTGGACACATGGTGATGCATTCCAACCCGCTTGCCCCAGTTAATCTAGTGCCTTCGCCGCTTCTGCTGAGCCTTAAATTGGCGATCGCCACCCTCGTAATTGCTTGCCCCTGCGCTCTCGGATTGGCTACTCCTACCGCCATCCTGGTTGGCTCTAGCATTGGCGCAGAGAGGGGCTTGCTGATTCGGGGCGGAGATGTTTTAGAGAAAGTTCATCAGCTCGATACGCTGGTTTTTGACAAGACGGGAACGCTGACAATGGGCAACCCCAGCGTCACGGATTGCCTCTCCTTTCAGCCAGAACTTTCGGCTACAGACCTGCTTCAATTAGCTGCAACGGTTGAAAGTGGCACTCAGCATCCTCTAGCCAGAGCCATTCAGCAACAGGCAGAAGGCTTGCCGCTGTTACCTGCTCAAGACTTTTTCACACAGCCTGGGTTGGGCGTTTCGGCAACGGTCGAGGGGCATTTGGTGGTTTTGGGGACTCAAGACTGGTTGCGACAGCACGAGATTGAGGTCGATTTATTACAAGCTCACGCTCTGGATGCAGCAGGAGCGACAGGGGCGATCGGGAAAACAGTCATTTACATGGGTGTAGATGGACAGTTAGCCGGATTAATTGCAGTGCGGGATACGCTGCGGCTCGATGCTCAGCAGACCGTGACAGAACTGCGAAAAATGGGGCTGCGGGTCATGCTGCTGACGGGCGATCAGCAGGCTGCGGCTGAGGCGATCGCTTTCCCCCTTGGTTTTGCCGCTACCGATATTTTGGCGAACGTCCGACCTGCTGGCAAAGCAGCGGCGATCGCTCAACTTCAGGCAGAGGGGCGGCAGGTGGCAATGATTGGCGATGGCATTAATGATGCTCCGGCATTAGCGCAGGCAGAAGTAGGAATTGCGATGCACTCTGGGACAGATGTAGCGACGGAAACGGCAGGAATTGTGTTGATGCGCGATCGCCTGAGCGATGTGGTGGAGTCGATTCGGCTGAGTCGAGCGACGTTTAACAAAATTCGCCAAAATCTCTTTTGGGCGTTTGCCTATAACGTTTGCGGCATCCCGATCGCAGCAGGATTATTGCTGCCTACTTTCGGCATCTCCCTCAGCCCTGCCACCGCTGGCGCATTAATGGCATTTAGCTCGGTCAGTGTGGTCACTAATTCTCTGCTCCTCCGCCGTCAATTTCCCAATCCTCTGTAGAGTTGCCTTTTTTTAGCTGTTTTGTGGAGGCAGGCATCTTGCCTGCTTAGTAGGGAAGGCAGATAAAATGGCAGGCAGGCAAGATGCCTGCCCCACAAGAAATTAAAGGACTAGGACTTTATCAAGTTGCAACTCCCTAACTACCACAGCGCTGGGACAGGAGCATTACTGCCGCCGCCGTTGCCGCCGTTGCCGCTATTGCCGTTGTTGCCGTTATTACCACCGCCGCTATTGACGGGCGATCGGCTATAAGGTGAAGAAAATGCCGGAGGAATGGGTTCTTCGGCAGGCACAACTGGACCGCTTAGCAGGGAACTTTGATAAGGATTTTCTGCATCGGGTGTGCGAATCGTAGGTCCATCGCTAGTTTGCTGAGTCAAAATATCGTTGTAAACCTGATGAACCGCTTTGCCATCGCGAGCAATTTCATTTTCGGGGAATGGTCCTACGAACCAGCTCAGGTTGCGGGGAACTTGGCGATTGCGGTAGAAGTCCCTACCATTGCTGAAATAAGCATCTTCAATTGCTTGTGGGATAGTTCGGACTGCTTCAGCAGAGGGTGTCGGGGCTGGCTGAGCATTGGCAATATTGGCACTGCCGATGAAAACGAGGGGGGAGGCGATCGCCATTAAGCTCAATACGCCTGTAAACCTAACGTCCATAAATACTTCTCCTCACACAAATATTTCAACTGTTCTCAGCTCAATAATTAATCTAAGCTTCACTACAGAATTCCCAAACTCGTCCCATTTCTTTACCAAAGATTTTGTTTTTAGAGTTCTGACAAATCGGCTTCAGTCTATCTTAAAGTCTATGATTGGGAGTGGCACAAAAGTCATGAAAATTTGTTTAACTCATTGACTTTTCTGTTGCCAGTTCTAGCGACTTATAACCAGCGATTTCATGACTTTCATTTATGAATAATTCACCGTCTGCCCCTCTCGCCCTCACCGCCGACTTACCCACATTGCGACAGCATTTACTCGATTTGTTTTGTGAGGTAGCTTACCAGGAAGGCGATTTTATTTTGTCTTCAGGGCAACCCAGCACCTATTACATCAATAGCAAACAAGTTACTCTGCATCCGTGGGGTGGAGCAGGCGTAGGACGCATCTTGTTGTCGCTGCTGCCAGCCGATACGATCGCCGTGGCTGGGCTAACTTTAGGGGCTGATCCAATGGTGACGGCAGCCAGCGTTGTCGCAGCCTATGAAGGGCGATCGATCACGCCGCTGATTGTTCGTAAAGAGGCAAAAGGGCACGGAACTCAGGCTTATATTGAAGGTCCGACTCTGCCACCGAACACCAATGTTGCGATGTTAGAAGATGTGGTGACAACGGGGCAATCTGCTTTGAAGGCAGTGGAAAGGCTACGGCAAGCGGGCTATGAAGTCACCCAAATTATTGCGCTGGTCGATCGCCATCAAGGAGGCGCAGAACTCTATCAGCAGGAAGGATTAGCCTTTCAAACTGTCTTCTCAATTAAAGATTTGCAGACCCGTTGGGCAGAGTTGCATTAGTCATAGCTACATCGGTCATAGCTATATCACCTAGCCATATCAGTCATCGCTAATTGGGCTAGATTACAGCAACGACTCAATCATTTGGTTGGCTTGGGATTCATAGCTGCCACCAAAAAGATTGAAGTGGTTGAGGACATGGTAGAGGTTGTAGAGAATTTGCCGCTGCGGATAGCCACTCGGTAGGGGAAAGGATTCGTTGTAGGCGCTGTAAAAATTGGCGGGAAAGCTGCCGAAAAGCTGGGTCATGGCGATATCAACCTCGCGATCGCCAAAATAAGCCGCTGGATCAAAAATTACGGCTTCTCCCTGCTGGGTTACGGCAGCATTCCCTGACCATAAATCACCATGGACTAACGAAGGCTGTGGCTCATGCCCTGCCAGGATTTCGGGCAGTGCTGCCAGCAATTTTTCCTGCTTCGGAAACCGTCTGCCTTTACGGTGAGCCAGTTGGAACTGATAGCCTAAACGATGCTCAGCAAAAAACTCTAGCCAGCTTGTCTTCCATAAGTTGATTTGGGGCGTGGAGCCAATGGTATTGGGCTGCTCCCAGCCAAAGCCTTGAGGATGGGTGACCCGATGTAATGCTGCCAAATTGCGCCCCATTTCCTCCCAGGCTCGATGGTCACCGTAACCAAAATCAAGCCATTCTAAAACAATGTATGCCGAACCCTCAACCGTGCCCCAGCAAACAGGGTGAGGGACGCGGATCGATTTTGTGGCTGCTATTTGGCTGAGTGCTAATGCCTCGGCTTCAAACATGGCAATGCGGATTGCCTGGTTGATCTTGACGAAGTAAGCCAGGGTAGGGGAGGTTTGGCGATCGCGGTTAGAATCGCGGTTA
The DNA here is from genome assembly GCA_038204505.1 of Elainellales cyanobacterium. Lineage (GTDB taxonomy): Bacteria > Cyanobacteriota > Cyanobacteriia > Elainellales > Elainellaceae > Timaviella. The sequence goes on along the minus strand of JBBRCV010000195.1, from coordinate 1,447 downwards.
GAACCAAGGTCAGAACCAAGGTCAGACAGCGCATAAGCCTCGTTGATACTGCCTCCGCCCACAGGGCGACGATGGTTGCCTTGAAAGTCTTGCCCGGTTACCTGTCGGATATTGGCTGTAATTTGCTCCCACATTCCAGATTTAGGCATTCTAGATTCAGGCACTAGTAGAGTACGGCGTAAGTTTAACCACCAATACAGTTCAAAATTCAAAATTCAAAATTAACTTTGCACTTTGCACTTTCCCAATATCGGCATACTTCCGCCTAAGTCTACTAGGGCTTCATGATCACAACACGGTAGGCTTCGGGTGAGAGATGCTGCTGAACTGCTGCTTGAACATCTTCGGCAGTGACGGACTGAATTAATGCCGGATATCTGAAAGCAGGCATTAGATCGCCTATGATGGCCTGGTAGTAGCCGTAAAGCCCCGCCCGATCGCTCGGCGTTTCGTTGCCAAAGACAAAGCGGTTGGCGACTAGCGTTCCAACTCGATGAATTTCATTGGCGGTGACTAGTTCGGTGTGCAGAGTGCGAATTTGTTGGGCGATCGCCGCTTCCACCACTGCCAGATTTTCTGTAGGCAACTGGGCAGAAATATAAAACAAGCCCTGGCTAATGTAGGTCATATTGCTGACCGAAATGCTAGTGACCAAATGCCGCTCTTCCCGTAAATCCTTAATCAGGCGCGCTGTTCGTCCTCTTGCCAAAACCGAAGATAAAACATCTAGCGCGTAGGTTTGGGGGAGGTCAGTCATGCCCGGAACGCGCCACATCATGACCAGCCGAGCTTGCTGCAAGGTTGGATCAGTGTATTCGTCGCGGGTGATAGTGGTGAAAGGAGCTTCAGAACTAGAGTCGGGAACTTCGGGAATGTAATCTACAATCTTCTTTGGCTCCGTTGCTTGGGAAGCCGCAAAGCTCTCAGCCACAATATCAATGAGCTGATTTGCGGGCAAATTGCCCACCGCGACCGCAGTCATGGACTGAGGACGATACCAGGTTGCGTGGAAATCTCTCATTTGCTGGGGCTTAAGATTTTCGACGACTGCTGCGGGTCCTAAAACAGGTCGGCGGTAGGGCAGGCGCTCAAATCCAGCTTCCATAGAGCGGTAAAAGGTGCGTCGCCGAGGATTGTCTTCAGAACGACGAATTTCTTCTAGCACCACTAGACGTTCGCGCTCAAAAGCTTCGTCTGGGATGGCAGCGTTGAGCAGAACTTCGATCTGATAGGGCGCTAAAGCTGCAAAGTCTTTGGGCGCTGTCGTGATGTAGTAGTGAGTATAGTCCTGGCTGGTGGCGGCGTTTGTGACCGCTCCGCGCTGCTCAATAATCCGCTCAAACTCGCCACTTTGCAGGCGATCGGTGCCCTTAAAAATCATGTGCTCTAAAAAGTGAGCCATCCCGTTAATATCATCAGATTCAACCGCCGAACCCACTCCTAGCCA
>JBBRCV010000194.1:0-10398 GCA_038204505.1 Elainellales cyanobacterium | reverse complement strand
CTCATTTGAGGTTGTTTTTAGAAAAAATGTTGCCTTTAGAAAAGTTACATTCAGAAAAGTTACAGCGAATTGAAAGGTTCTGCAAGTTCGGATATTAGCTCCACTGCCATTACTTCCAGAATCCTTTCCTTAAAAGGCATACAGCAAGCAAGGATCACTTGTCTTCCATAACTTTCTCTTCACAACTTTTCTCGTACAATCCTAATCGTTGCTTGACTTTTGAACTGTTTTAGGTGGCGGTTTACGATTCTTAATCTTAAGGCTAGCTCAATGTCTCATTAGTTACGTAATATATTGTCTACCTTACTGACCCCAATATCCTCACTCTGGGTACTTTCGTGGAATGAATAAGTCTGTGCAGATCGATCCGCTTAACAGTCCTCATCCTATTCCTTGGAACTGGGTAACCTCCGTTGCGTTTGGCGGTGGTTCTACGCCTGGTTGCTATGGCTATTATCGCAGCCAGTCATTAATTTCGCCGAATGGACATTACGCGGCATACAGCCGGATTCAGGTGCAGCCCGCCGCGCACTTTAGCCAGAGCCGAGTGGTTAGCGCTTTGTTTGTCGAAAACCTGTCCACAGGCAGCCTGCAAACTATCATGGCATCTTCGCCGTTTGCCAATAATCCCTTCACGGCAAGCGAATCTGACCAAGCAGGAACGATCGCCGTTCTCATTCCTATTGCCTGGTCAGAAGCGGGCGATCGCCTCCTCGCCAGAGAATTTGAGGCGATCTTTGGCAGCGGTGTTGCCTCCGACTTTGCCGTTGTTTGGGACAGCCGCACTAACCAAACCCAAACGCTTGCCCCCTCGCAAATTAACTACAGCAACGCAATCTTAATGGGCTGGAGCCAAACCCATCCTGATCAGGTACTTTTTCAAGCCGGGACGATGGGCGATCCTCATTGGAACTTCTATACCGTTAAGGCAAACGGTCAAACTAACCTCGCAAGAGGCGATCGCCCCATTACCTACGGGAAAGTCATGACCAATGTGTGGGCAGGTCCACAGACTCACAGCCGTCTATAGCTGAGCCTGTCACCCTCCAAACTCTAGGGCGATGGTTCTCGGTTTGGGCTGTGCCACGGACTGATTTCTAAAATACCATCAGGTCTGAAAATCACTAGAAGCTGAGCCACTGGCGCGGGGCTAGGTGTTGCGCCAGTTGGGTTGTAGCGCAAGTCAAGCAAGGGCGTTTCCTTCACGTAGGTGAGCGCCGCATCGTTGGCAAACTTGAAGCCCAAAATATCGCCATTTTCATCTACGCCCACCCGATACTCCAGGTTGGTAGTGAAGCTCTGCGGCGGCTTGGCGTTCCACCCTTTATACAGCTTGGCTTGAAGCGCCACAATGATCGGGTCTAGTTTGCCTGGGTCTGTAATTTCAGGAGCCGTGTTGAGAATCGCATCAATTTGCGAATCGGCAGGGCTGGCGATCGCTGGGCTGGTGGCAGTCGGACTCACCGATGGACTTACCGATGGACTGATCGATGGACTCACCGCAACGATACTAGCTGGGCTAACCGATGGACTCACCAAACTAGTCGACGGACTGGTAGATGGACTAACAGCCACGGTTGAGTTAGACGAATTAGCGGCAGAACCCGTCGGACTAGGAGTTGCTGAGGCAAGAGGATTAGTCTGTGTAGGATTTGCAGCAGTAGGCTGGAGACGACGATTGGGAGGGTTAGGGACATAGAAGAGGGCGATCGCCGCCACTGTTAAGCCCGATAACCCCAAAGCCGCAGGTAACGCCCGTTTGGCGATCGGTTCTTGTGCCGCTGCATACCGCTTAGAAAGAGGCGTTAAATTCAACGAAAGTTCAGGCAGCGTTTGGGCATCGGCAAAAAACTGGTCAACCGCCTCGACCATATCAAAAAGCTGTACTGTCGTCAGGTCAAGCTGTGCCGCAGGCGTAGTCGGCATCTGATGCAGTCTCGCTTTATCTTTCCCAGTAGGATTATCCACTTGGGGCTGAACCGTCAGACGATGCAAGTTGCTATCAATTCTTTGCAACTGCACTAGATCAGGGATGCCGCGATGCTTCAAGTGCGCCGCTGGATGGGAAATTCCGCTTAAGTATTCTTGAGCATAGGCACTCACAGCTTTAACTAAGCTCTCTAAAAGCTCTCTGCCGCCCATGAGGGGGCGATCGTGTCCTGCAACCCGGCATTCCACATGGGTCACCACCGAAATGGGAGGACGACCACTCACATCAGCCGTATCCTGGCTAAGACCCTCAATCACCAGTTGGCAGTTGGGCAGGCTGTACTGGCGTTGAATCGTCATGAGACTTCTCCATCAAACAAACTGCTCCAGAAGCGCTGTGCCCCGGCAGTACCTGTACAAAACAAAAGTTGACCCAGTAAACTCATTGCCAATTGATCCAGCTTTTCATCAGAGTTGTAAGCGATAACAGCGGTGCGTTTGGGATTCATGCGAGCGCGAAAGTGGGCGCGAAACCGCTCTAAGTAGCTGGCTAAGCGGATATGTTGCTCAAGAGGAAGCTGCTTTTCTAAAAGCTGGTCATAGACCAAGAGCATCTGTCGAATTAAAACAGTCATGCGTCGCGCCAAGTGGCAAGTCATAAAAACTAACGCTTTTGCCTCAGTCAGGGTCAGCGGACGGCGTTGGCTATAGCGGCGGAGTGGGTTTGTTGCTCGCAGTCGCCAAAAGGAAACGCGATTTTTAATCACGCTTTGCAAATCTAGCTCTTTGGCAGCGATCAGCATGGCTTCTGCACCGCCCAAATCTAAAGCTTCAATAGCTAGTAGCATCAGGTCAAGCTGTTGCCGCGTGCGTCGAGGGCAAACTGCTTCCGGCAGTGGAGGGTTGGGTAACGCATCCAAAATTGCGGGGGCTATGGGTTGAATGAGCGGACGACTTAATTGCATTACCCTCACAGAGTTAATCAGCAGAAATTGTATCTCAAACGTTGACCCGCGATCGCAAAACCTCTAGGGCAAGCCCTCTTGAGTTCTGATCGCCTATGCTACCACTTCATCGTTAACTGACGGATTAGTCTGCCCATAGTGCCCATTTTTCTAGACATTGCGCCGCCATGTCCAGATATTATGCTCATATCCTATTCATTGCTTCTTTAGAGACAACTTTAGAATGGGAGACAACTTTAGAAGGTCAAAAAAGTGTCAAGTTTTGTCTCTTGTGACAGTTTTAGGATTTTGTAACAGTTCTAAAGCCAGCTAATCTTTAGGGCGCGATCGCCTACGCCTCAACCTTGACCCCGCGCCAAAAGGCAACGTAGCCCTCAATATTTTTTGCCGCATCTTTGGCTTGAGGGTAGTACCAGGCAGCGTCTGCATTGGCTTGTCCATCTACCTCAATGCTGTAATAGCTGGCGGTTCCTTTCCAAGGACAGGTGGTATGAGTGGCGCTGCTTTTGAAGTATTCCGTTTTAATAGCATCGGGCGGAAAATAGTAATTTCCTTCGACAACTTCACAGCGATCGCTTTCGGCTAACACAGTCCCATTCCAAGTTGCTTTTGGCATTCTTTTTGCTCCAGTGAGGTACGTTTTGATCAATAAATCATCAATAGACTGACAAAATGCTGACTGTCCATCTCAATTGTTTATTCTAGTTCGTCAAGCCCTAGGCTATGAATAGTTCTGATGGCGATTCATCCAGATATCTCAGATATCTACACAATCTTTTTAGTACCGCTTTCTACGTTAGGAGACTAAACATCATGGCTGCTGTGGGTTCTGCTTCGACAGGTCACGGATCAACTGACCCAATAGACTATCAACACGTTCAGTCTTTGCCGCAGCTCTGGGCGATCGCTGCCCAAAAGTTTGCCCCCATCACAGCAGTCTACGATCCGCACTCTAAGCCTGTCCTCAAACTTACCTATGCCGAACTTTATCAGCAGATTAGACAATTTGCCGCCGGATTGCAGGCGTTAGGTTTGCCTGTCGATGATCGATCGGATGTACTGCCTCGAATTGCGCTCATTTCAGATAACTGCCCTCGGTGGCTAGTGGCAGATCAAGGGGCAATGCTGGCAGGTGCAGTCGATGTAGTCCGGAGTTCTCAGGCGGAAGCGGAGGAATTGCGCTTTATTTTGAATGACAGCGGGGCGATCGCCCTCATTGTCGAAAACCTTGCCACCTTCAAAAGGCTCCGCTCCAGCCTCATCGATCTGCCGCTCCAGTTCGTCATCTTGCTCACCGACGAAGCTGCCTCTGAAGAATCTTTCAAGATGCTGAAGTTCTCGGAAGTCCTGGCACTAGGAGAAACCGCTACGCTTCAACCCGTCACCCAGACCCGTGACACTCTGGCAACCCTAATGTATACCTCTGGCACCTCTGGCACTCCCAAGGGCGTTATGCTGAGTCACGGAAATTTGCTGACGCAAGTGACTGGTGCAGCGTCGGTGGTTCTGCCTCAACCCGGCGATCGCGTTCTCAGCATTCTCCCGATTTGGCACTGCTACGAGCGTACCTTTGAGTACTTCATTTTTGCCCACGGTTGCACCCAAATTTATACCAACATTCGCCACGTTAAGAAGGATATTAAGGAATTCAAACCCTACTACATGGTCGGTGTGCCGCGCTTGTGGGAGTCGATTTACGAAGGCATTCAAAAGCAATTCCGCGATCAGCCAGCCAAGCAGCAAAAGCTGGTGCAGTTTTTCCTCAAAAATAGCTTGCAGTATATCAAAGCGCGCCGAGTGCTGCAAGGGCTTGACCTGGATAATATGAATCCCTCGCTGGGCGATAAACTGACGGCAATGGCGAAAATGCCTGCTCTGTGGGCAATTCATCAAGGGGGCGATCGCCTTGTTTACCAAAAAGTTCGGGCTGGCACAGGCGGAGAAATTAAGTATCTGGTTAGCGGTGGCGGCTCGATCGCCGATGTTCTAGAAGACTTCTTTGAAATTGTTGGCATCAACATTTTGGGAGGCTATGGACTCACCGAAACCTCGCCCATTACTAACGTTCGTCGTCCCTCGGCAAACCTGCGAGGTGCCGATGGTCAGCCCCTCCCTGATACTGAAATCCGCATTGTCGATCTTGAGAGCCACAAAACGCTTGCTCCAGGCAAGCAAGGCTTAGTGCTCATTCGAGGTTCCCAAGTGATGCAAGGTTACTACAACAATCCAGAGGCAACGGCAAAGGCGATCGATCCTGAACGCTGGTTTGATACTGGAGACTTGGGCATAGTGGTCGGCGCGGGTCATCTGGTCATTACAGGACGGGCGAAGGATACGATCGTGCTGACTAACGGTGAGAATATTGAGCCACAGCCGATTGAAGATGCTTGCTTGCGGAGCGCCTATATTGATCAGGTGATGCTGGCGGGACAAGATCAGCGATCGCTCGGAGCACTCATCGTTCCCAACCTGGAAGCCTTGCAAAAATGGGCAGAAGCCAATCATCCCAGCGCTCTAGGTGCCGATGGCTCTGTGGATGTTAGAAATAAGGCGATCGAAGATTTGTTCCGCCAAGAATTAACCCGCGAAATCAAAGATCGCCCCGGCTATCGTGCCGACGATCGAGTGGGACCTTTCCGCCTACTTACAGAAGCCTTTTCCATTGAAAACGGGCTGTTGACCCAAACCCTGAAAATCCGCCGCCCCGTTGTGACGGAACGCTATCGCGGTATGATTGATGAGATGTTTGCCTAAGCTATTTGCCCAAGTTGTTTGCCCTGGTTGTAGACAAGCTGTAGCCAAGCAGCCAGGTGCATTCTATGAGCGCTTTACTGAAGGAGTGCTTTACTGAAGCAATGACTTTTGCCCTCCTTTGCCCCCCTGTTCACTTTTTAGCCGAGTATTCATGGAAGTTTCTCAGTCTCACCTCCTCCTCAAACGAGCCGTCAACATCAAGGTCATTGTTACTCCTCGCTGGAAAGAGGAAGTGCAAGAACAATTGCAAACCCAGATCAACCAAATGGATGGTCAACTTCAGCAGCTCGATGGTCAGGGTCAGCGCATGGTTGCCGAAATGCAAAAGCAAGGCGGTCAGTCTTCTGACCCGATGATGATGCAGCAAGTCTCTAACATTCAGGTGCAGGTCAACCAAAAGAAAAGCGAAATCTTAGAAAAGAAAAATCAGATTCTTCAGCAACTCCAGCAGGTACAGCTCCTCGAAATGGATCAAGAAGTAGGGCAAGGACAAATTGAAGGGCTTTTCCGAGTAGAAACAGGCGATAACCTGATCAGCAAAATGCAGGTCGAAGTCCTGTTGCGGGATGGGGTTGTCCAAGAAATTCGTGGAGATCTGTAGTCATGATTAATGAAGTGTTCATGCCTGCCCTCAGTTCTACCATGACTGAAGGCAAAATTGTTTCCTGGGTCAAAGCACCTGGAGACAAAATTGAGAAGGGCGAAACGGTGGTTGTGGTTGAGTCTGATAAGGCGGACATGGATGTAGAGTCCTTTTATGAGGGCTACCTTGCCACCATTATGATCCCCGCCGGAGAGTCAGCAGCAGTAGGAGCGGCGATCGCCCTGATTGCTGAAACTGAAGCCGAAATTGATACCGCAATTCAACAAGCCACTCAAGCCTCAACGCCAGCCGCCGAACCTGTGGCGATCGCCGCTCCCGCTGCTGTCGCTGCCGTGGCAGAAGCCCCCGCCGTGCAAAACGGTAGAACAATTGCTTCTCCCCGTGCCCGTAAGTTGGCAAAAGATCTACGGGTTGACCTGAACACGCTGAAGGGAAGTGGTCCGCACGGACGAGTTGTGGCAGAAGATGTAGAAGCTGCTGCCGGGAAAACGACCGCTCCTGTGGCTGCTCCGACTGTTGCGACAACGGTTGCGCCGATCGCCCCAGTTGTCCCTGCTGCCGCGATCGCCCCTGCCGCCAAAGCTCCGGCTCCCGTCTCTGCCCAACCTGGACAAATCATCCCCTTTAACACCCTGCAAAACGCCGTCACGCGTAATATGATGGCGAGCTTGCAAGTTCCCACATACCACGTCGGCTACACCATCACTACCGACGGGCTAGACAAGCTCTATAAACAAATTAAGTCCAAGGGTGTCACCATGACCGCCCTCTTGGCAAAAGCGATCGCCATGACGCTTCAAAAGCATCCCCTGCTTCATGCCTACTACTCTGAGCAAGGCGCAGTTCATCGCACTGCCATTAACGTCGCGGTTGCGGTTGCTATGGATGACGGCGGGTTAATTACGCCAGTCTTGCAAAATGCTGATCAAGTGGATATTTATAGCCTGTCGCGCACCTGGCGAGATTTGGTAGAGCGTTCTCGCTCCAAGCAACTCCAGCCTGATGAGTATAGTTCGGGGGGCTTTACGCTCTCTAATTTAGGAATGTTTGGGGTCGATCGCTTCGATGCCATTCTGCCCCCTGGACAAGGTTCTATTCTGGCGATCGGGACATCCCGTCCTCAAGTTGTGGCAATGCCCGATGGCATGATGGGTGTTCGGCAGCAAATGCAGGTCAACATCACCTGCGACCACCGCATTATCTACGGTGCTGACGCTGCTGCGTTCCTCCAAGATCTAGCCAAGCTGATTGAAACTAATGTACAGTCCTTAACCCTGTAGACTGATGGCTTCAAAGCTTTGTGGAACAAGCATTTAACTTGTTCCACAGGACTTTAAACTTTTCCCCTTGGCGGCGGCGAGATTCTCCACCGTGTTAGCCCTTTATCTATTTCTTGCAACAATTCAAAGTCTTCCGGCAAAAGAGGATGAGTGGGGTGAGATTGTTTCTCCAGAAAAGTAAATGCTTGCCGAAACTCCTGCGGACTTGCTGTAATAGGCGAATCAAAATGGCAAGGAATGATGCGTTGAAAGTGCCACTGGCTGACCCGATCAGCCCATTCTAAGGTTGCTTTGGGCGATCGATTCAAAATTAAAGTCTGTAAGATTGGGGCAACTAACAAGCGACCATTGCCCCGCAACGCCTCAAACGATCGCCGCCAATCCTCTCGCCACCGAAATGGAAACAGCCCAAAATAAGCTTTTTTAGAGCGATCGCCAGCTTTACGGGCATCTTTAAGCGCTTGACCAAGGGCGATCGATTCCAACACACTGGGGCGGAAGTAAAGGGCAAACAGGGCGATGTGTTGCCATCCTTTGCGAAAAGTCGCTTGATTAGCTTCAACTGCATCAAATGCATGATCCTTGGCATGAAACATTAGTGCATCTGGGTTGAGTTGAACGATCGCGGGCGGATCTTCGGACACGACTAAGACGGTATCGGTGACGAGAAGGGTTTGCGATCGCCGATCAAAAAAAGCTACCTCTCCAAACGTCCCCAGCCCTAAATTAATCGTCAAAATAGCATAGTCAAATTGCTCCCCAAAAGGTGCTTTAGCGCTTTCTTCTGGCAGAATATGGGTTCTTCCGATTGGAAAACCCAGCCAACTCAGCGGCAGATTTACTGGAAAACTCCATTGATTCGGAGCGACATACACTTGAGCCTGCGGAAATTTTCTCGCAAAAGGACCCACAAAAACTTTGTGTTCCAGCCCCGAAACGGTGGGCAGAATGATGTACTTGACTGCTCCATGCTGTGCCACCAACTCCTGCACAAGTCGGATACATTCGGGTGTAGGAGCAACAGGCGCATAGATTAGCAGACCACCCTCATCAAGTCGCACTACTGTCATGCGAATCGGCACTGCTACATACAAAATGCCTTGAAGCTGGTCAAACGTCCAAATCCTGTCTTTGACCACTTCAGTAAGCAGTGTACGCCGCTGACCATACGGATAGAGTGGAACCGTAAACCAGAAGCGCCATGACCAATCTCGGTGGTGGTTCACCCGTTCGTTTGGTACTGTCATGCGCGTTGCTCCTTAACCCCGTCAAAGTCGCTTGTAGGTATTTCTTTAGTGTCTCATGGCGCGCTGCTTCGCAGATACCGCAAGGATCGCCCTTACTCTCCTGCACCCAATATCTCAGAAGGGAACGGACTAGGAACCAGTGCAAACTCGGTTTCGGGGTAAACAACTTGAGTAACAAACGGCAAACTTGCACCTCGTAGCCCGCGCTTAATCCGCTCTGGCGTTTCTGGAAAAACGACAAACAAGGGATAGGTTTCTTCTGCCGCCTCACTAAGAATATGTTGGTACTGGTCGGGCATCAGCCATTCGTAGCCTTTGTTTAAGCAAATCTGAGTTTGCCGCCAACGTCCTAGCAAGTCTGAAAAGTCTTCTTGGGGGCGATGAATAAACACCAAAATATCGCCCCCCGTCTTGATTTTCCATTCCGGGTCGCACATCAAAATGGCAACCTCACAAGGAAGACGCAGCACCTCGCTGGCTTCCCCTATTCCAGTTGCCGACTTAGCCCCACGAATCCGCACGAGCGGCAAGGGCACAGTAATCACGCTCTCCTCTGGGCGGCGCAGACTGGGAATCATTTCCAGGTAAGGGCGAAATTCTTTGAGGAGAGCGATCGCCCCCAAGCGATCGCTATATTCAGCCAGCAACTCTTCGTAATCGGTTTGTTTAACTATCATGTCGTCGGGCTGGAGAGGCATTACTTGATCGCATCCATAATGCCGAAAATAGGCAGATACATTGCCACTAAGATCGACCCTACCATTCCGCCCAACACCACGATCATGATGGGTTCAATCAGGCTGGTAATTCCCTTGACAGCTTGCTCCACTTCATCTTCGTAGAAATCAGCCACCTTCATCAACATGGTGTCAATCTCTCCCGTTTCTTCCCCAATGCTAATCATCTGAATCGCCATCACTGGGAAAACGTGCTCCCGCTGCAACGCCAAGCTGATCATGCCTCCGGTTTGCACTTCTCTTCGGGCTTCGTCAACCGCATTAGAAATCACCTGGTTACCTGCTGTATCTCGCACAATTTCTAGTGCAGTCAAGATCGGCACACCCGACCGAGACAATGCGCCAAAGGTACGGCAAAAACGGGCTGTGGCAGTTTTTTGGATCAGGTCGCCAAACAAAGGCATTTTGAGGAAAAGACCATCCATTGTGACTCGCCCTATATCTGTGCTGTAGTAGCGCTTGTAAGCAAAGGCAAGGAAAGCGATCGCGCCAATCATTATTCCCATGTAGAGCGGCGTTCTCAGAAAGTCGCTAATGCCAATCATGAACGCCGTAAAAGGCGGCAACTTCGCATCCAACTCCTTAAAAATGTTGGCAAAAATTGGTAACAAGAAAATACACATTCCCAAAAAGATGCTGACTGCAATGAAGCCTACGGCAACTGGATAAGTCAACGCCGACTTAATTTGGTTTTGTAGTCGGGCAACATCTTCTAGCAATTTTGCCAGACGGTTCATTACCTCATCCAGTACCCCGCCCACTTCTCCAGCTTCCACCATGCTGACGTACAAACTGTCAAAGCACTGGGGATGCTTACGCATCGAGTCAGATAAGTTGACCCCCTGCTGCACGTCAGCACTGATGACCTGAAGCGCTTTTTTA
>JBBRCV010000193.1:0-10541 GCA_038204505.1 Elainellales cyanobacterium | reverse complement strand
TAGACTTGTTGGGTAATAAGCACAGAAATGCTTGAACCCCCCTTCTAGTAAGCCTTTCAGCGATTTTTACTCAAAATCCTTAAAACTCAGTCTGTGTAAGCCTTTCAGCGATTTTTCTCGTTATTACCCAACAGGTCTAATCAATCAGACCCCATTCTTTATCTCCCCGGCTCTTAAATAGATTAAATGCATCGCTGTATAACTCGTTCGTCAGCAGAATAACTTCAACATTTGGGTCGGCTTCGAGTGACGCAAGAAGCTGAATTGCAGCAGCCCTGTATCTAAGTTTAGACAGCGCATTCCCAATTTCTAGCAATATTGCTTAGGTTGTGACCAACCGAGTTTTATTATCCTCAAGCTGGTTAGCAAGCTGAACTGCTCGCAAATGATTCTGATCCGTGACAATAGAGAGGTCGATCGCAAAGGAAGTATCTAGAAAAACCTCAAGCATCACCTGAACTGCTTTCTCCGTATAGATACTGGTCAACCTTCTCTGACCAATCTGGCTCACCCTGCAAACGCAGCGATTTTGCAGTTTGAAGAAATGTTCTAGGCTGTGCCTCTACATCAGGCAAAATACTCTCGACAATAATCCGCACTCTAGTACCAGCCTTTAACTTCAACGGTCCTTCAAACAGAAGCGTTGTGCCGTCAAATATAGCGTCTAAGGCTTGGAGCATAGGATTTAATTTGATACGCTGCTTGCCATTGTAGCGAATTCCTCGACCCCTTAACGTTTGCCTTCAAGAGTATCAGGGATTATTCACAGTCACTTCTCATCCCCCAACTACAACCCCCGATCGCGAGAAAGCCTAATAGTTTGGTAAAATTGAGCATTGCAATCCAGAGATCCTCTGTATGACGCTAACAATTGGACGAGATAGGTCTTAAATCAGTGCCCAAAGTCAGCGTCATCATCCCCAACTACAACCACGATCGCTTCCTCACCAAGCGCATCCAAAGCATTCTCGACCAGACCTTCCAAGACTTTGAAATTATCTACCTCGACGACGCTTCTACCGATGCAAGCAATGCTGCGATCGCCCCCTTCTTGCCCCGCTTCACCCACGTCATCAAAAACGAAACCAACAGCGGTATTCCCTTCAAACAATGGAACAAAGGCGCAAGTCTAGCCAAAGGCGAATACCTCTGGATTGCCGAGTCCGATGACTACGCCGACAAACACTTTTTAGAACGATTAGTTAATATTCTCGATCGCCATCCCAACGTCGGTTTAGCCTACTGCCAATCTTGGGGCATAGATGAATGCGATCGCATTCTGCAATCCTGGAAGCTCAACACAGACGCTCTTGATTTGGAACGCTGGCAACAGGATTTTATTAACGATGGTAAAGATGAATGTCAACGCTATTTAATCTACAAAAATATAGTTCCTAATGCCAGTGCTACCCTCATCCGTCGCAGTATTTATGAACAGGTTGGCAATGCCGAAGAATCTCTAAAACTCTGTGGTGATTGGCTCACCTGGATTAAAATTCTCATGCAATCAGATATTGCCTTTGTCGCTACTCCCCTTAACTACTTTCGCACTCATGCCCATTCCGTTCGTTCGGGTTCATTGAAATATCTCGTTTATGCCGAAGAAAGCTATCGCGTGCTAGATTACATTCTTCAGCACTGCAACATTGCCCCAGAAACGGCAAACCAAGCCTATCAAGTCATGTTAGATCGCTGGTATGAGGCGGCGATCGCTCACCGCAATGAAGCGCCCAATTCAGCCCACACTCGCATTTACAAGCTAGCCAGCCGCATCGATCCGCTGCTTAAACGTCGCCTTTTACGGAAAGCGTTGGCTGATCCACGCTCTGCTGAAATTGAGCAACTTCAGGAAAAATTGCTGAATCGCAAAGTCCGCATAGAACACTTGCGATCGCGTCTGAACGCTACCCAACAAGAGCTAGAGCAGGCGCGATCGCAAATTGCCGCCATGGAAACCAGCAAGTTTTGGGCAATTCGCAAAGGTTGGTTCCGCCTTAAGCAGAGGCTTCACCTGCCTACGAAGGAGTAAAATCCGATAAAGAACGCGATGTGCAACTAAACTCAACCCTCATCCCCCAGCCCTTCTCCCAAGGCAGGAGAAGGGGAGCAAGAGTTGGTCAAAGTCCCTCTCCCGCTCTGGGAGAAGGATTTAGCGATTCTCTTAAAAGTCAAGCAGGGTGAGGGCGGTTTGGGAAAGTTGCACACCGCGTTGCAGAACCTATTTCAACCGCCCCGATCGCAAAATTGTAAAAATTAACCACAGCCCCAGTAGACTCGCTGCACCAAAGAAAATATTGCCCACTAAATGCACCTGCGGCGTTTGCTGCCCTGTTGATAAAATTGCCGCACCAATAATCAGTGAACCAACAACTGTACTAAACGATCGCCGATTTGCAGCAGCATCCATTGTGCGACGCATGGCATTAAAGTCTTGGATGTTAAGGTTGATCCGCAGAGTTTCGGAACTGAGACGATTGAGCAAAAAGCCGATTTGCCGAGGCGATTCTAGAGATAATTCTTTGAACTCTAAGACAGTTCTGAGGAGCGATCGCGCCGGGTCTTTGCCAATGAGCTGCCGCTGAAACAGGTCGGACATCAGCGGCGTAATTTCTTCGACAATGTTGACTGATGGATCAAACTCGCGCCCGGCTCCTTCCAGATTGATCATGGATTTGGTTAGTAAACCAATGTTACTAGGAAGCTTGAGGTTGTTGAGACGGGCGGCTTCTAAAATGGCTCCGAAAGCTTCGCCGACATTGAGGTTGCTAAGGCTGACATTGAGGTAGCGACGGAGCAGGCGATCGTAGTCGGTTTGGAGGCTGAGGAGGTTAATGGGCTGACTCATATCCATAGGTCTTGCCAGTTGCAGCGTAATTTGGGCACAGCGTTCAGGGTCAGCGTCAATGATTGCCAGCACTAGTTCGACCATGAGAGATTGGGTGCGCGAGTCTAGCACACCCATCATGCCGCAGTCTAAAATGCCGACTCGTCCATCTTCGAGGTAGAACAGGTTACCGGGATGAGGGTCAGCATGGAAGAAGCCGTCGGTCAGGTACTGCTGGAGGAAAGCGCGGAAAAGCAGCGTGGTGAAGGCGCGGCGTTCGGCTTCGATATCGCCGTCATGATTTTTGCCTTCTAGATTGGCTTGCAGGAAAGGTTTACCTTCTAGCCATTCTAAAACCAGAATTTTTTTGCTGGAGAGTTCAGGATAGACCTGGGGCACAACGATTTGAGCTGGGTCAAACCATTTGCCTTGCTCAAGGTTGTGGCGGAGTTGATCGGTATAGGTGGCTTCGAGGGTGAAGTCGAGTTCGTTGAGGAGGGAGGTGCTGAATTCGTCGGCGAGGGAGACAATGTTGTAGCGTTTGCCAAATTTGGTGGTAGAAAGGAGGACGGCAATTTGCTTGAACATAGAAATGTCGCGATCGACGGTGATGTCAATGCCAGGGCGTTGGATTTTGACGGCGACGGGCTGACCGTTTTTGAGGGTGGCGCGGTGAACTTGGGCAATGGAGCCAGCCGCGATCGCCACTTCATTCATCTGCTCAAATGTTTCCTCCAAGGGCTGCTTCAACTCTTGGCGAATTTCGACTTCAATATCTGCCCAGCTTACAGGCGGCACATTGGATTGCAGGCTGCTCAATGCCTCAATATAAGAGCCTGGGAGCAGGTCGGGACGGGTACTGAGCAATTGCCCTAGCTTGATATAAACGGGTCCTAAATCGGTGAGAATTTTGCAGAGAATTTCAGGGGCAGGAATTTCGGGTTCATCGCCTCTACCCAGGGTCAGGAGTTGGCGCATGTAGTCCCAACCGTGGCGAATCAGAACTTCGATGATGTCTCGCTGACGGGTGATGGGATTGAAGAAGACAGGCATAAGAGAAGAGGCAGATGGACAATATATTTATTTTGCGATAATTTTTTGAATTCGTTGGGGGAGACGTTTCTCCAAAAAAGTTCGGCAGACACAAAATTTTGCGCCTGCCGAATCACAGAATATTCAGACCGGAGAATTTCTTAGTCGAGGAAACCCATCAGATTTTCGCTGTCGTCTATATCGTTAGAGGCGATCGGGCGACCACCAGGCAGCAGACTGGCTTCTAAAAGCTTGGGGTCGCTGGTGACGACGGGGCGACCACCTGGGAGAGTTAAATCATCACGGAAGGTCATGGCATCGGCAAAGACGGGACGATGACCGGGGAGGGCATAGTCCATGACGTGGAGATGACTAGCGGCGATCGGGCGACCGTTGAGAATGGTGCCGAAGACTTCTAGGTGACTAACTCCGATGGGGCGAATGCCTGCTTCGGAGTAGGTTTCGGCAATTTCAAAGGTATCTTCGCCCACGGGACGCTCGGCAATTTGACCTGCCGTTCTGACTTGAATTTCGCTTTTAGCCTTAGCTGTCGAAGCTTTGGCTTCTGGTTTTTGAGCCAGGTCTAGTTTGCCTGCTTTCGTATCGCCGTTTGTCACTTGTTCTGCCATAGTTCCCTCCACTTGACCTGCCTTGGCTGCATTATTTGTATTCTCGGTAGCAGCAATCGGGGTTCTTGTCCGACGACCGCTTCTGCTGACTGCCATAAACCGTTACCCCTAAACCCGCTGGGAATCAATTAAGAAGCTCAATTAAGAAGCTATAAATCAGATTGGAAATTTAGTTTCTAATTGTTGCTTGATTAAAAGCAGCTCTTCAGTCTGCCCTTACAGGCATCATTATAAGTGCAGAGGGTGACGCATCTTTGAGTGCTTACGATTGAATCGCCTGATAGATGTAATAAGTTGCCATGGGGATGATGGTGGCGAGGGCTAACAGTACTACTACCAAAATAGTGGCGCTGCGATCGTCGGTTTCTTCGGCGGTGGCGAAGGTTCCTTCAGTGTTAGTGGTGTCGATCACAATGGGAGGACCAGGGTCGGGTTCTCCCGTCAGGACGGCGATGAGGCGATCGCTGGCATCAGAAAAAGCCTGGTTGTACTTATTGCCATCACGCAAAGGCACCATCAGGGTTTCCTGGGCAATGCTATCAGCGGTTTCTAAGGGGAGATTTGCCTGCACCGCTTCGCCTGCTTTGATGGCGACAGAGTTGGTGACATTATCTAGCACCAGCAGCAATTGGTGGGCTTGAGCGTCGGTGGTTGGGAACCATTTCTGAAAAAGCTCATTGGTAAATGTTTCAACGGTTTCGCCATAGTCCAGGCGGTGAAAAGTCACCAAGCGGACTTCATCGCCTGTTGCTTTAGCTAAGCTTTCTAGCTTAGTGGCTAATTCTCCTTGGGTCAGGCGGCTAAAGACTCCAGCTTGGTCAAGCACCCAAGTTGGGTCGCCCGTTTTTAGATTTGGCATACTGTATACGCCTGTAGCATGAGCGGCGGGAATGCTTGCAGTCCACAATCCTGCTGTTAGCACTAATCCCAGGCAGGATAAGAGCAGATTAGATAGCCATGTTCTTAAGTTGTGGGCTTGACTCAGGGAGTTTGTCATCTTAAATTTATTCCGTATGATTTTTTCACAAATCTTACCAAATAAAGCGTTGTAGGATTTGATATGTGTCTGCTGAAATCGAAACTTTTTTCCGGACGATACATCCTGTACCTAGGAGTGATAGTTTACTGTTGATACCTAATTGTTGATACCTAATTAATGAAGTCTCAGCGCTGGGGTTCCCTGTTTCAATCTGGGATTTCTTGTTTCAATTCAAGTAACTGCCTGCTTTAATTTTGCCCCCTTGTCTATCCTGGAACTATGTCCACCGTTAAGCCTTCCGCCAAACCTGATTTGGAAATGCTGCCTTTAGCCGGACAGCCTGACCCCAGTCAGCTCGATAACATTAAGGCGCAACTCGATCTGGTGCTGCTGGCACTAGAGGCGATCGCTAACATTGGTTCTGAAGCCATTCTGCAAGCGGCGACGGAGTTGAATTTGGCGGATGTGGTGGCGGATCGGGTGGCGCTGTGGCGGTTGCGGCAGTCTAGCCCGCTGCGGAAGGGGCAAGGGCGGAAGCGATTGGATGTAGAGGAGGCGCGATCGCTGGTTTTGATCATCTGTCATTTGGCGAAGCAGCAGCAGGAGTTAATCCGGCGGGCGGTCGCTTTGCTGGAGCAATTGACGGAGCAGAACCGGGAGCCGCATCAGGTGGCGTTGCTGGGAGATTACTTAGATAGCTTTAGCAATGCGTATCAAGAGCGCATGGAGGACGGAGAGGATACGCCTCAGATTCAACTCACTCAGTTGGCGCTCAGGCTGTTAATTGATTTGTTATTTTATAGTTCTCCGAGTGGGGCGAGAAGACTGTGGTTGGCTTTGATGGATCGGGCGGCTAATTAATTTCTTTTGAGTTCTTTTGGATTCTTATGGCATCATCTGTTCTACGGCGATATACTCCTCCAACTTGCACCCTAGAGGTAGCGGCGATCGGGTCGGCTCTGTCACGTTGGACTGACCGGGCGGTGCTGAAGAATTTGCGGTTTGAGTTGAGCTTTGATGATCCCACGACTATTTCGGATCAACAGGTGACGATTCGGGGCGATCGCAATCAGCTTGAAGCCCTTTGGGAAGCGGTTTCAGGCTACGTGCAAACAATTTTGCTTCAGCCTGTAGAGGCTCTGAGCCAGAAGGAAGCCGTTGATCGATTAGGTGATCAATTGGGCGCAAGCCATTTGGCAGAGGAAAATAACTCAGCGGGTCGTCTACACGAGGCAGGAATTAATCTTCAGTCTCAAGGCAGGTTAAAGCATGAGTTGCACCTGGGAACGTTGGCAAGCGAAGAAGCTGCGGTCATTCCTCTAACCACTTTGCAGTTGTTTGATTTGGCAAATGCTTTGGATGAGTATCACGCTGAGGCGCTGACTTTACCGAGTTTGGGGCGATCGCGCTGGTTAAAGGTAGCTCCGACAGGCTGGATGCAGGTGGCAGCCGCAGCGGTTCTAGTGGTAGGGGTTTCGCTCCCGATGGTGAAGTTTGTGAGGGATCTGTCTGCGCCTCAGACGGTAACGACGGCTTCAACTAAAGATGTCGAAATTAGCACGGCTCAGAGGGCAGGAGATTTGCCCGCGCCGTTAGCGCCAGGGACAACGCCGCCGCCTTTGACTTTGACTCCGCTGAAGCCACCTGCATCGTCGCCACCTGTGGGCACAACCGTTTTTCCGGCTCCAGTACCGGGTGTGGCTTCGGCTCCGGTCGTTCCTTCTGCACCTGTAGAGAAAGTTCCAGTGCAGCCAACTACTATTGAAATTCCCGGAGAGCCAAGCTTTCCAGCCATTCCTAGTAGTCCTCCTGAAGCTCCAAGGACGGAGACTCCGCCTCGGTTAGAGGGAACAGATGGTTTTGAGCGGTCATCCCAATCGGCATCCCAATCAGCGCCTCAATCAGCATCCCAATCAGCGTCTCAATCAGCGTCTCAATCCTCCCCACAGGCTTCTAATGACGTTGCCAATGATCTAGCCGCAGCGGGTTTAGCTACCCCTCAACCTAATGCCGCATCTAGCGCAGAGGGGCGATCGGCAAGTCCTGCTTCCAATAATCAAGCGAGTGAAGTGAAAGCTTATTTTCAACAAAAATGGCAACCGCCGGAAGGGTTGACCGAAAAGTTGGAATATCGATTGTTACTCAATCCAGATGGTTCACTGCAAAGGATTCTACCGCTGGGCGATGCTTCTGCAAACTTTCTCGATCGCACTAATATGCCGCTGTTGGGTGAGCCGTTTGTCTCGCCCACAACAGATGATAAAAAGCCCCAAATCCGTTTGGTGCTGGAGCCGGATGGCAAAGTTCAAACGTTTTTGGAGTATGCCAATTAATCTGGGCACTGAGCTTCAGATTAATCTGACTAGGAATTAATCTGAAGACTGATCTAAACCTTGATCTAAATCTTGATCTGAGCTAGGTCTGTTATGCTCAAATCTAAGCTTAGTAGCGGCACTCTTTATGATTACTCTCGATCCGACTTCCCGCAGCAGCCAGCGCGATTGGCTACCGATCATTCGAGAATTCGAGGCAGTTTTGGGCAAAAATGGAGTAGTGAAGCGGCGCGAGGAGCTACTGGTTTATGAGTGTGATGGGTTAACTAGCTATCGGCAGCGTCCAGAAGTCGTGGTGTTGCCTCGGACGACGGAACAGGTAGCAGCAGTGGTGAAGATTTGCGATCGCCACAACGCGCCTTTTATTGCCCGTGGAGCCGGAACAGGTTTGTCGGGTGGCGCGTTGCCCGTAGAAGATTGCGTATTGATTGTGACAGCTTTGATGAAGCAAATTCTAGAAGTCGATCTAGCTAATCAGCGGGTTGTGGTGCAGCCCGGAGTCATAAACAACTGGGTTACTCAAGCCGTCAGCGGCTCCGGCTTCTACTATGCGCCCGATCCTTCCAGCCAAATCATTTGCTCCATTGGTGGCAACGTGGCAGAAAACTCTGGCGGCGTTCATTGCCTCAAGTATGGCGTAACGACGAATCATGTCTTGGGGCTAAAGATTGTCACGCCTGATGGATCGGTGGTGGATGTGGGCGGCAAGATTGCCGAAATGCCGGGATATGATCTCACTGGCGTTTTTGTGGGTTCGGAAGGAACCCTGGGCATTGCCACAGAAATTACTCTACGCATCCTCAAGGCTCCTGAAGCGATTCATGTGCTGTTGGCAGACTTTACTAGTGTAGAAGCGGCGGGGCAGGCTGTATCTGACATCATTAGTGCAGGCATTATTCCGGGCGGTATGGAAATGATGGACAACTTTAGCATCAACGCGGTTGAGGATGTGGTGGCGACGAATTGCTATCCACGGGATGCGATCGCCATTTTGCTAATTGAAATTGACGGCACAGAAATAGAAGTGGCGGCAAATAGTGAACAGGTCGCAGGCATTTGCCGCCAGAACGGGGCGCGCAATATTACTACGGCGATCGAGCCTCACGAACGTTTAACGCTCTGGAAAGGACGGAAAGCAGCGTTTGCGGCTATGGGCAAAATTAGCCCCGATTATTATGTTCAAGACGGCGTGATTCCTCGTACTCAGCTTCAGTATGTGCTGCGCGAAATTGAAGCGTTGAGCGAACAGCATGGTTACAAAGTTGCCAATGTGTTCCATGCAGGCGACGGTAACTTGCATCCGCTGATTCTTTACAACAACGCTATTCCCGGACAGCTAGAGCAGGTCGAAGCGTTGGGCGGTGACATTTTGAAACTCTGCGTTAAGGTAGGGGGAAGCATCTCAGGCGAGCATGGCATTGGGGCAGACAAACGCTGCTATATGCCCAATATGTTTAGCCCCACTGACCTGGAAACGATGCAGTGGGTGCGGCAGGTGTTTAACCCCAAGGAACTGGCAAATCCAGGGAAAATATTTCCTACACCGCGCACCTGTGGCGAGGCGGCAAATGCACAGGCTAATTTTCCTCAAGTCGAGCAATTTTGAAAAAAGCCATTCCAGTCTAAAATTCAGTTCCAGGTAGTGTATAGTCCTACGAAATCACATTAAAACACTGGAGTATTATACAAATAACAAGGGGCTTAAGCCCCTTGTTATACATAAGCCATTAGCGTAGTGGTGTACAGAGCAAGATAAGGAACCGCATTCGTAGGGGGAAATAGCAGCCATTTCATGATTACTCGACTTCTAAATCATCTGATTGCTCGGATTTCTCGAAGAGTTCCCCTCCAGACTTTTCTGACAGTCCCGTTTTTGCTACAAGTTGTGGCTGTTGCCGGACTTACGGGTGGATTATCTTGGATAAATGCTCAAAAGTCTGTTTACGAGCTGACTGCTAAATTGCAAGATGAAATTAGTTCGGGCATTCTGCTTGAGCTGAGAACCTATTTAGAAGCGCCTCAATTAGCCACTCGCATTAGCAATGATGCGGTGCAATTAGGACAACTGAACCTACAAGATATGCCGTCGCTGGAGCGCTACTTATTTACGCAGTTGACTCAGTTTAAGTCTGTTAGTGGCATTTGGATTGGCACGGAGCAGGGCAACTTTCGGTCAGTAAATCGGCGAGGGCAACTGCGGTTGCAAGGATCGGATAGAGAGGATGGGGGTAGGGTTTATGACTATGAGTTAAATGGAATGGGCGATCGCGGAGCGCTGCTCGAATCTTTTGTCAGACCGTCGGCGCAAAGAATGAAATGGTACGAAGCTGCCGTCGTTGCTCGGAAGCCAACCTGGAGTCCAATTTTTCAAACTGCCGACAATCAGGACTTGTCGGTCAATGCTAGTTTTCCCATCTACGACCCCGAGACAGGCAATCTTTTGGGCGTGGCTTCGGCAGGCGTGATTCTTTCTAAAATTAATGCTTTCCTTAAAAACTTGCAGGTCAGCGAGTCGGGTTTAGTGTTTGTGGTAGAACATGACGGTGAACTGGTCGGCGCATCGGCATCTCAACCCGTGTATCGCCGTTTGGGAACAGGCGACACAGTGAGGCTAGAGCGAATTAATGCAAAAGACAGCAGTGATCCGTTGATTAAGGCAACGGCTCATTTTTTAATTGGACGCTACGGCGACTTTACCAAGGTGATTGCTGATCAGCGGCTAAGTTTTATTAGAAATGGCGATC
>JBBRCV010000192.1:0-10610 GCA_038204505.1 Elainellales cyanobacterium | reverse complement strand
CCAATGGGAGAACTCGCCTATGTACGCACCACGTCAGCAGGCACAACAGCCGTATTAGCCGACCACAAAACGACAGATGAAGGAAACAATGAGCTGTTTATCTTTAAGCAAGAGAACGGTGATTGGAAAATCCATCGGTATTTGTTTGCCTCTTCCCTGGCACCTCATTAACCCCTTTAGGATAAAAGCCATAATGAAAGCCATTGTTTTATCATCCCCTGGCAACCCAACAGCCCTTCAGATCCAGGAGATTGCCAAACCATTACCGCGATCGGGGTGGGTACTGATTAAGGTCAAAGCGTTTGGTCTCAATTGTTATACCGACTTTGGGCAGCCTAAATCGCCAATTCAGGACGTTAGAACGACGAATTTCAGTCTAACGTCCTGAATTGGGCAGTTAGACAGAAAGTGTTAGTCTAAACAATAGTTCTGTCGCGGCGCGCGGCATTACGGAAATTAGAAGGTTGGTAACGAAAAACACCAATCCTGATTCTGAAATAAACATGAGGATCTTAGGCTCATGACAACCATCCTAATTAACCCCAACGAGTTATCTGATAAAAGAGCACTAGTTACAGGCGGAACGAAAGGTATGGGCAAAGCGATCGTCAACCGTTTGAGGCAAGCGGGTGCAACGGTGATTACAACTGCCCGCTCAAAGCCTGATGAAGTGCGATCGCCGGATTTATTCATTCAAGCCGACATCAGCACGCCTGATGGTGTGGAAAAAGTTGTGAAGGAGGTGTTTGCTCGTCTCGGTGGCGTGGATATCTTCATTAATAACGTGGGTAGTTCTTCCGCACCGAGTGGTGGTGTCCTTGCCCTGACTGATGAAGATTGGCAACAGACATTCGATGCTAATTTGTTCGCCGCTGT
This sequence comes from Elainellales cyanobacterium, assembly GCA_038204505.1. Classification (GTDB taxonomy): domain Bacteria; phylum Cyanobacteriota; class Cyanobacteriia; order Elainellales; family Elainellaceae; genus Timaviella. The sequence goes on along the minus strand of JBBRCV010000192.1, from coordinate 9,734 downwards.
TCGTTTAGATCGGGGTTTTTTGCCCCAGATGCTAGAACAGCGATCGGGGGTGATCGTTCATATTTCGTCGATCCAGCGCACTCTTCCGCTTTATGATGCAACCTTGGCATATGCAGCAGCAAAAGCGGCACTGACGAACTATAGCAAAGGACTTTCAAACGAAGTTGCACCAAAAGGCGCGCGGGTGAATACAGTTGCTCCTGGTTTCATTGAGACGACAGCCGCTACAGGACTGATCGAGAAACTAGCTGCAAATGCCGGAACGGACTTTGGTACTGCCAGACAAGGGCTGATGGATTCTCTTGGGGGGATTCCGATGGGTCGTCCTGGTCGCCCTGAAGAAGTTGCCGAGCTTGTTGCTTTCTTGGTAAGCGATCGCGCTTCGTATATCAACGGCACTGAGTTTGTAATTGACGGTGGAACGATTCCTCCCGTGTGAGATATACTTCAGCGGATAGCTGAGAAGAACGCTTAAATCGAGCAAGAAATGACAAAATTGCGAACGCTGTCTGAGTCTACTAATTACAAGGAGTTAGAACGTGGAGTTATCACCGACTATGCACGCGCTGATTGTGGATAATTTTCAAATTGCGACATTTCGTACAGTCGAAATTCCTCGACCAGAACCTGCTGTTAACCAAGTCTTGGTGCGAATCAAGGCGAGCGGTGTTAACCCGATCGACAGTAAAATCCGCACAGGTAAAGCGTCCCATGCTGAACCCGTACTCCCTGCTGTGCTGGGAACCGATCTAGCTGGGGTCGTTGAAGCTGTGGGCACTGATGTCACCGCGTTCAAAATCGGTGATGAGGTTTATGGGCTAACGGGTGGAGTCGGTGGACTGCAAGGTTCACTGGCTGAGTTTGCCGCCGTTGATCCCGATCTATTGGCAAAAAAACCGACTAACTTCAGTATGCGGGAAGCGGCTGCCTTACCCCTGGTATTTTTGACCGCGTGGGAAGGACTTGTCGATCGGGCGAATGTCTGCGCCAATCAACAAGTGTTAATCCTTGGCGGTGCTGGTGGTGTCGGTCATGTTGCTGTGCAAATTGCTAAGGCGCGGGGTGCCAAAGTATTCGCAACTGCCTCGGCTGCTAAGCACGACATAGTGCAACAACTCGGGGCTGTACCGATCGACTATCGCAGTACATCGATCGAGCAGATCGTGCAGACATTTACGGACGGTCACGGCTTTGATCTGGTCTACGACACAGTTGGCGGCTCCACTCTGGACGATGCGTTTCAGGCTGTAGGCAATTACGGACACGTCGTTAGTAGTTACGGCTGGGGTGAACATTCCCTGATGCCACTCTCTCGGAAAGCTGCGACATATTCAGGTGTATTTGTACTTCTGCCTCTATTGACTGGCGAGGGTCGGGCGCATCATGGCGAGATTCTGCGTCAGGCAACGCGGTTAGCAGAAGCCAATCAGTTGCGTCCCGTGGTTGACTCTCGCCATTTCACATTAAATACTGCGCTGTCTGCCCACGAAGCAGTAGAGCAAGGAACAGCCGTTATCAAAATCGTGATCGATTTATAGGTGTGGACGGTAAATCTCGTTTGCAATCTAACGCATCAAGGAATTCACTGCTATGAATACAATCAACGGCATCATCAGCCAATCCAGCCCCTATTCGGTGACTGAGACCATCGATCGCTTAGCAGCCGTCGTTCAGGCAAAGGGCATCACCATTTTTGCTCGCATTGATCAACAGGTTGAAGCCGAAAAAGTTGGGCTAAGTCTGCGCCCTACACAGTTGTTGCTGTTTGGTAACCCGCAAGCTGGAACGCCGCTCATGGTGGCAGAACCAACGATCGCCCTAGATTTGCCCCTGAAAGCCCTGGCATGGGAAGCGGCTGACGGCAAAGTGTGGCTGAGTTACAACGATCCCCATTACTTACAACAGCGGTTCTCTCTCTCCGATGAGTTAGTGAAGAACATCGCTGTCATAGCACCTTTAATCAATCAAGTACTCCTGTAAGTAACTGACTCTGCGGACGCATAGTGGAGTTATTCAAGCATCCCGTTTTATGTTGCTTTATCGGGCTGGTGTCTGTGTCTACAGTGCTGGTGGCGCTGGCGATCGCGCCCTATACCCGTGCGATCGCAGTCTTCACCAAGAATATTTCAACAGCCGAGGCATGAGTGATGGCAGCGATATAGCCGATCGCCAGCACAACATTTGACCAATAGCTCTCTCTATTAAGCACAGAAGGACTAACTCGCTGCTTAACTCAACGAACTTGAGTGTTCTAAATAGAACGAACGTTGCACAATGAAGACAGTAAACAACACTTGAAAACGTTTTTGCAATAAAACCTATCCATCTAAGGAGGATGATTCACGAAAACTATTTTGAATGGCTATCTCTAATTAAAATCGCTGATAATTACACAAATTATTTACAAACAGGAGTTATCCAATGACACAATCTTTCTGGTTTCTTGGTGCCCACTTTCGCATCATTGCCGATCACACTACAACTGGAGGTCAATACGATCTCATTGAAGGCTACTTTCCTCCTGGTACACAGACTCCCCTTCATCGCCACACGCGCTATTCTGAACAGATCTACTTACTGGAAGGGGAGCTTACTGCCTGGGCTGGTGAGGACAAGGCTGTGTTGAGGACTGGTGACAGCTTCCTAATTCCGACTGGCATACCCCACACCGTTGCCGCGTTCAGTGATCAACCAGCTCGCCTGTTGGTCGTCGTTGCACCCAGTGGCTTTGCTCGACTGATCGCAGCTACGGGGACGCTAAATGAGGCAGAAACACCGAACATGGAGCTAATTGAGCGTATTGCTGCTGAAATTGGCGACGAAATTCTCGGTCCACCCGGCACTTATCCGACCAATGGCGAAAAACCAGCCGCTTTAATTAAAGCTGCCTGTGTCATTTCATAGCAAGTTCAGGGCAACCACAAGGATGAGACAGCGTAGATCTCTTGCGTGAATGGGAGGCGAGACAGTAAAAGTAGGTGAGGGAGGAATCTACTATGACCGTGTATTGAGATTGAACGAACCGAGAAAAGCCTGTTGCTCTCATCCTCAGAAGCCGCATTTCGCTATAACGTTCAAGACGCAGTTTTCTTGATCAATCAGCGTTCTCAACGAGTAGCAATCAGTGTTCCAACGGATTCTACGATTAGTGATACAGGTGCTGTAGTACTGCGTATTAGCTTAATACGTCCGACTGAGAAGGTTAAGCTTACCCTAGCTGATCTGGAGCAACCGTCCTGGCAAGTCGTTTCCTTCCCAGAATGGCAGCGGCGATGGGATGAAGAGGTGGTACAGACCCCGCAGTTTGTACGCGATCGCTTCTTCTTGATTTGTGGGGTGCTGCTCCCGATCTGGGAAAAGATTGGGCATTGCTGAATACAGATATGATTTCTAAAAATATAGGGCGAGCCTTCGGAGTCTTAGAAAGTTGCAGCACAGGTCGTCGTTTGAATATTGCGGAGAGAATAGGCTATCAGAGTTCCCTCCTTTGTCGCAACGCAACCGAATATCCACCCTCAGAGTAGAAAAGTTAAGAAATTTTGCGGACGGTGTAACTCATATTAAACTTTTTATTATTACTACCTATCAGGGCATCCATAAACCATGCTCTTATCAAAAATTCTCGACTACATAAGGAAAATCATGAATCCTGGTAATCCATCTAGTCAACAGCCGGCCTCCCCTCATGGGGTCAGCTCAGCTTATGGGAGCAACTCAGCTTACCGTCCCCACGGCAGCACTCTGCGAGGAGCAGAATTTCCGCCAAGGTCCCCAATGTTTGAAGGGAAGTTTGGGCGAATGTTTCGTACCCTTCCCTCAGCAACTTTTTCGGAGCGCGCACTTGTGGCTCTTGCCCATGCAATGACGGCTGAGGCTGAAGCAGAACCAACCCAAGAGACAGAAGCAGATGATGAAGAAAATGCAGGGAGTCCCTCTCCAAGCGATGGGATAGCTGCTGGGTATACCTATCTAGGTCAGTTTATTGATCACGACTTAACCTTTGATCCGGCTAGTAGCCTCCAAAAAAATAATGACCCTGAAGCCCTAGTAGATTTCCGTACACCTCGCTTTGACCTTGATTGTATCTATGGTCGCGGTCCAGACGATCAGCCGTATCTGTATAGAGATGATGCACTTCATATGCTTCTGGGTCGCAAAGTTGGTGGAAGTGCCTTTGACCCAAACACAAGAGACGTGCCTCGAAATACTCCCGAATTAGGAGAGCCAGCGCGCGCCCTAATTGGCGACCCACGCAATGACGAAAATACAATTGTTTCTCAGCTTCAGTCCACCATGCTGCGGTTTCACAATCGGGTCGCTGATTTTCTCACCGAACGACATGGCTGTCCACCTACTTTTGCGAAAGTTCAGCAGGAGGTGCGATGGCATTATCAGTGGTTAATCCTGCACGACTTCCTTCCTACGATTATTGGCACAAAAACGTTGTATGCAGTATTGCCAGAACTTCAAGACGAGGCAAATGGTATTCCTTTCTACTCTTTTAATCCAAATCTTAAATTTTTTAAGTGGAAGGAAGAACCGTTTATTCCAGTTGAGTTTGCAGTTGCGGCATATCGTTTCGGACACTCCATGATTCGCCCAATTTATCGCCTGAATACTGCTAATCCAGGTCGATTTTTCATCTTTCCCGTAAAAGATGAGGATGGTAACTTCACGGATGGACTCACTGGCTTCAAAACTTTTCCAGAGGATAGAGCCGTTGACTGGACATTATTTTTCCATATTGAAAAGCGCGAAGAATTCGGATCGAAGCGTGTTCAGCCTGCTTATAAAATTGATACATCCTTGGTCAATCCCCTTGGTTTTCTCCCTCCTAGTGTTGCGAAGGAAATTCCTTCCTTGGCAGAACGCAACCTGAAGCGTAGCTTGCGTATGGGCTTACCTTCTGGACAATCTGTAGCGCGTTCAATGGGGTTGCCTGTCATCCCTGACGCACAACTACTGGTTGGTAAGGCAAATGCAGAACATGCCGCGAATAATCAACCCATCACGCAGATATCGTCAGAATTCTCTAATAATGCACCGCTTTGGTACTATATCCTGGCTGAATCTCAGCAGAAGGTACAGAAGGCGGCTCAGCAATTACCGCAGAATCCTACAGATGACGAGGCAGAAAAAGTCAATAGAATTCCCGTTCAGCTTGGACCAGTGGGCGGTCGAATCGTTGGCGAAGTGTTTATTGGTCTGCTCTATGGCGATAGTCACTCCTACTTGCGGCAGTATCCTGATTGGCAACCGATTTCAGAGTTTTGTCGAGAGGGTCGTTTTGGAATGGCAGAGCTGATCTTGCAGGCTAAACAGGTTGGCTAAAATATATTTAGAACTTGTTTTAGATTTCACCATTAGAAGTTAGGCTATATCTTCTAATCTTTCCTAAAAAGATAGGGCTCGTTGCTAGATAGAACAAGCCCTACTTTCTGGAGAAAAAGTGTCCTAACGATGCGTAGATCGAAGCTCTATTGGACGTAGGATCAGGTAAACAATGCCTGCAAACAGTACGCCTAACTGGAAGCCAATATCCATGCCATAAGGCGGATTAAACAGACCTGCGATCGGACCGACAAACGCAACTTGAGCCGCTCCCAGATAGACTCCAAATAAGCCGCTTGCCATTGCCGCGATTGCTGCCCAGCCAACGGGTAAAGCACTAGGATTGTTCCAATCCTCAACGTTATACTGTCCCTGGCGGATGACAAAATGCTCAATCACCAGGATGATTGCCCAAGGTCCTAGCCAGTAGGCAATCATGAGTAAAAAATTCTCTAGTGTGCGCTCAAAGTTACTGGCAGCGCTAATCGCAATTAACACGTAGGCAACTGCTCCTGCCAACGTCCAAACCCAGCGTTTGACCCGCTGAAACACGCCACCTAATACCTGCATCGACAGCGCTAAACTGTAGTCGTTGGGAATGTTATTTGCCACCACACTTAACGCTAAAAGAGACATCAACAGCGTGCCAAGCCCACCCAGCGGACTCAGCGCTCCAGCAACCAACTCGCCACCGCCTTTACCACTCAAAGCAGGCACAGTTGTTAAAAGTACGCCCAAAGATTCTAGTAATACGCAGGGAATCAAAACTCCAAAAAACGTCAGCCAGAAAATCCGAGAAGAAGGAGTTGTTTCAGGCTGTTTGACGTTGTAGTCTGCTGCATAGGGACCCCAGCCAGCGGCGAAACCATAGATAGCGCCACCAAACGATAGAAGCGACGCAAAATGAGCGATACCGCTTGCTTTAGGGGCGATCGCCGTTGTATGAGAAACGTTTACCAGAAAAATCACCAGAAAAATTAGCGCCATGGGTATCCAGGCATAGCGCTCATAGCGGTGGACATAGCGATACCCATACAGGCTAACGACCGTTGTCAAAGCAGCAATAATCAAAATTCCCAACCAATTGGGCAGCACTCCACCACTGAGCGCTTGAACAAGCTGTCCGCCAACAATCACATTCACAACTGACCAGCCAATACACGCAACCACATTAAAGATTGCCATCAGGCTAGCACCGAACCAACCAAACGAAAATCGAGTAATGGTCATCTGCCGCAGACCTAATTTAGGACCCAGGGTAGAGAAGAAAGATACCGACAGTACTCCTAACAGATTAAACAACACAATGATCGCAATGCTATCCCACACTCCCAAGCTAAAAACATTGGTGGCCAGCGCACCCAATGCGACCGTAGAGAGCACCGCATTTGCTGATAGCCACATCGTGAAGTTATCAAAGATCCGCACATGGGAGCGTGCATCGGGTGATATCCGCTCAATACCCTGGGCTTCAATGCCAGTTTCTTGACGGGATTTGCGCTCGACTACTTGACTCATTTTGGATGTATGCTCATTTTTGGCTCAATACATAGACTACTAGCTTTTGGAATTGGGATAAGTTAAATAGGAAACAAAATTAACAGGAGCGAGCAACTGTGCAAGAAATTCAGACAGGCAACGGCATTCGCCAAGTTTCCTCTCAAAGATTAGCAGCCCAGCAGATTCCGTTTGAGTCAATTCCTGTGATTGATTTTGCTGCTATGCACCAGGTAGATGACACAGATCAACAAACAAATCAACAAGCGATCGCCCAGCAGCTTTATCAGGCTTGTACTCAAGTGGGTTTCTTTTACATTAAAAATCATGGTGTGCCACAGCCTGTCATTGATCAAGCATTCGAGCAAGCTCGTCAGTTCTTTGCTTTGCCCCAGTCGGAGAAAATGCAGATTCACATCTCCCGATCGCCTCATCATCGAGGCTATGTGCCCTTACTTGAAGAAAACACCGATCCAACTGCCAAGGGTGATTTACATGAGGCATTTGACTGTGCAATGGATGTCCTCCCCACTGATCCGGATGTACAGGCAGGCAAAATTCTGTACGGGCCCAATATTTACCCATCGTCAGCCGAATTTCGTCAGGCAATTGATTGCTATTACTGGGCACTGCATAGCTTAGGTCGCAAGCTTTTCCGCGCCTTTGCGCTGGCACTAGATTTACCCAGTGATTTTTTTGAAGACAAGATTACGAAACCCCTGGCACAACTTCGGTTACTTCACTATCCACCTCAAATAGGCGCGATCGATCAGAAACAAATTGGTACAGGTGCCCATTCAGACTATGAATGCTTCACAATTTTGGCGCAGGATCAAGTCGGGGGGCTAGAGGTTCTGAGTAGCTCAGGAGAATGGATTTCAGCAGTTCCCCTGCCAGGTACTTTTATCGTTAACATCGGGGATCAAATGGCACGTTGGACAAATGATATCTTTGCCTCTACAGTGCATCGCGCCATCAACCAATCGGGACAAGAACGCTATTCTATGCCCTATTTCTTTGGACCAAATTACGATACGTTGATTGAGACTTTGCCAAGTTGTATGACGCTTGAGAATCCTGCGAAATATCAGCCCGTTACCACAGGAGAATACATTATTAGCCGATTTAATGAAACGTTTGCTTACCGAAAAAAAGGTTAAAAATAAGAGGTTGATGGAAGCATCATGGACAACCATGCCTTGTAATGTTAATTTCAGTCTTCAATTCCAATCTGCCCAGACAAAATACCAGTCCGAGTTGATCGCTGTAAACTCCATTTCACCAGCCATGTTCTCAGGTAAATGATTATATTGAGGGCTATATACATAGAAACAGCGACACAGGGTTGCTAAATGAAACTCAGCCCCTGTCAGATGATTGGACGAGTCGTATTGAGCAGATAGGAAATGGATGCTCACACCTGTGGTTACCATAGAACGAGCGATCGCCTGAAAATCTTGCGTGGCTTGATTATCCATAGACCGAGGCGTGCCATCAAACAGGTTGCAGGTAGTAGATTTTAAATTACCTAAAATTTACTGGGCGCTCAATATTTGATCAAGTCGCACGACAGGCAAGCGGCAGCGGTCAGCATGATGCAAGCGGCAAAACTAGAGTCAGGGCTGCAACTGTTTGTGAACTCTTTTCAGCAGGGGATTAACCAATGCCTAAAACTGCACGGCGTGCTTATGGGTGGCGAGATGGGCGCGATCGCCCTGTCGTCTAAATTCCTGACTCAATCTTCTGACCCCAACACATTGCTGGTCTATGCCAACTGAGCTTTCAGAGCAAATGATCCCTTTCCGTCAGGATCGGTGCGTTAGACCATAGAAGTATGAGTTGCTATTCTGAGAGGAACAGAGTGGAGTAAAGCATCTGTCGAGATGCTTTACTCCACTCTGCATTTAGGATGTAGATTAGCAATCAGATAGTTCACATTGCCTTTGCTGTTCCTACTAGAGTTAAAGATCATAAAGACAAAACGATACCGGAGACCCACTTTAAATGAACACCTATCACACTCTAATTTTGACGTCCTTTTCTCTGAGCGTAAGCATATGGATGAGTGGATGTTCCGTTAAAAATTCACGTCTAACAAAGGCAATCTCCGAGCCACAGCCTTCCACCAACCTGATCGCAAATCCTGATAAAAGTTCCACCATCAGTCCGAATAACTCAACATCAGATAATCCAGCTATTCCTCCCTATAAACATATCTTTGTGATCATCGCTGAGAACAAAGCTTATAGTCAGATTATCGATAGCTCCAATGCGCCGATAATCAACCAATTGGCTAAAACCTATGGGTTAGCGAGTGCCTTTTATGGGGAAGCACATCCCAGCGAAGCGAACTATATTGCCATGCTTGGCGGCAGTAATTTCGGCATTCATGATGACGATGCTTTTTACTGCCAGCCTGGCAGCTCTGATGTCTTCTGTAGCCATGCCAAAAACCCTAATTATGCAAATCATACAATCACGGTCAAAAGCCTGACCGATCAATTAGAGCAAAAAGGTATGACTTGGAAGGGCTACTTTGAAGATCTTCCTGCTCCTGGCTCTAAGGTGGTTGTTTCTCCCAGTGCAACGCGTGCCCTTTATGCAGTAAAGCACAACGGATTCATGAACTTTAAGACGGTACAAGATGATCCAAAGTTGGCGCAAAAAATTGTGGGTCTAGAGCAACTTTCAGCCGATCTCAACAGTGATAATGTGCCTAACTATAGTCACATTATTCTCAACCAATGTCATGAAATGCATGGTCTTCAAGAATGTCCCAACACGGATAAACTCATTCAAACAGGAGACGCTCAAATCGGTAACTGGGTTGATCTAATTATGAAGTCTTCGGTCTGGGCATCGCCAGATAATACTGCGATCGTGCTGACCTGGGATGAGGACAACAA
>JBBRCV010000191.1:0-10611 GCA_038204505.1 Elainellales cyanobacterium | reverse complement strand
CTACATGGTAAGGCGTTAGGCTAGCATCTGAAGAGCCGGGTGGCAAACTCACGCGTTCATCGTCGTGCCCTGTGGCATACCAGCCATCGCTGTCGGTTTGGCAAACTCCTTTGACGTAGCCAATGTCATGGCAAACTAGCGCTACGATAAAGTGCAGCCAGTCTTCACAGGATACGCCGCCTTCCCGAATGTGCTTGCCTCGCAAAATTTCTTGCCCTACCAAGGTCACCAAAATTGTGTGTTCGACGTTGTGATAGAGCGCATCGCTGTTAGCAATGTTTTCTAAAGCCATCGACCCAACCCAACCAATAATGTCTTCGTAGTCATGCTTCCACCCCCCATAGGTGCGGCGGTATCCCTCTTTTAACTTGAGAACGAAGTCGTTGATTAGAAGTTCGGTGGCGCTAAACATCGGTGTTTTTAGAGGGTGAATTGTTGGGCAGAGAGAGACAGGGCGATGAGATGCCGCTGTAGGATTCTTACTTTTTAGAGTTCCCATCGATGGCGATGGATGCTCAAGTAGGGCTGGCGATCGCATTTGTCTGATGGGTTGCGTCAGGGATGTGTAGACGATGAGTAAATGCGCTATGCTAAAATACATGAGCTTGCGGGTGTAGTTCAGTGGTAGAACGTCAGCTTCCCATGCTGAATGTCGTGGGTTCGAGTCCCTTCACCCGCTTTCAAGTAAATGCTCCAAAAAGCCTGTTCTACGCCTTTGATCATGAGGTATTAATTTGATAGAGGCGATCGCAAGAGCTTTGTAGATCTCTTTTTTATTTCAGGCGATCGTTTACTTAGAAACTTTGACGCACCACCTAAATCTCTCGCTCCGTCGCGTTAGCCGTCTTTTCAGCGACAGTACATTAGAATTGAGGAAACGCATTTTTTGGTTTTTAGCTGTATGGACAGAATTACGGTTAACTCTCAAATCCATTTCGGCAAGCCTTGTATTGCTGGTACACGAATTACAGTGCAAAGCATTCTTGAACTTCTGAATGAAGGTCTTGCTTTCAGTGAAATTATCCAGGATTACTACCCTGATCTGCAAGTTGAGGATATTCGTGCTTGTCTAGGATATGCGATCGCGTTGATAGCGGCTGAGGATATTCATCTTGTGTCAGCTTAATCATGCAGTTTCTGCTTGATCAAGATGTGTACGGTGTTACAGCAAGATTTCTTACTGAAAGCGGACACGACGTGTTACTCGTCGCTGAGATTGGTCTTTCACAAGCAAGTGATGAAGAAATATTGAGAACAGCGCAGGATCGAAGCCGAATTCTGGTCACGCGAGACAGAGATTATGGTAATCTCGTGTTCGTTAAAAAAATTGGGGCGGGAGTCATCTATCTCCGAATTTTTCCTACTACAGTGAATGTAGTTCACAGTGAACTTGCACGTATTGTGCAAATCTACTCTGAAATAGAACTTTCACGAGGGTTTGTAGTTGTCGAGCCAGATGGACATCGATTTCGGCAGCTACCCTTGCAGAAACTTGAATAATTAATTAGGTACTTTCTTTAAAGGTTTGCCATGTTAGAACAACCTTTGTCAAATCCAGCACAAAATTCGAGTTTGTATGAGCAAGACTTTTACCAGTGGACTCAGGAGATGGCGATCGCTCTACGGTCGGGGCAAGTGAGTGCATTGGACTGGGAGAACTTAGCCGAGGAGATTGAGAGCTTGGGTAAGTCAGATCGACGATCGCTCCAAAGTCGGCTAGAGGTCTTAATTATGCATCTTTTGAAGTGGCAATACCAGCCCTCAAAACAGAGCAATAGTTGGCGATTTACCATGACTGAGCAGCGTCTACGCATTCAAAGTTTGCTGGCTGACAGCCCTAGTCTTAAGGCTTATATAGAGACTAAGTTGCCGCGATCGTATCAAAATGCCTGCAAGCTAGCTGCTGCTGAAACTGGATTAGAGCGAGAGACGTTTCCAGCAAATTGCCCTTACAAAATCTCTGAGCTTTTGAATGACGATTTATACTCATAGCCCAATGTCAAACACTCTGAAATTGAGTGTCAAACCCCGTTACGCTAAAGTGATCGAAACCTTTGTTAGAGGTTAATGTGTCGATGCAGTTGAAATGAGGATGAGTTTGATAGATTCTTCTGAGCCGACGGGCTGGCAGGGAAATTTACAGTTAGAGTTTGATTACCGTAACGGAAAAACAATTCTGAGCCGTAGTTTGATGCAAGTGCCTCTGAAGATTCAACGACCGTTTTATCCTGAAGGAAAAAGCGTTTGTCATGGTGTGATGCTGCATACGGCTGGGGGAATTGTGGGGGGCGATCGCCTCTCTAGTCAGGTGCGTCTGCATCCCAACGCCCAAGTTTTACTAACGACTGCGGCGGCAACTAAGGTTTATGGAAGCAACCAGGAATCTATCCAAACGGTTCATATTCAAGTTGCTGAAAATGCTGGCTTAGAATGGTTGCCTCAAGAAACGATTATTTTTGATGGCGCTAGATATCGTCAGTCTATGCGGGTGGAACTAGATCTGGGGGCAACTTGGTTAGGTTGGGACATTACTAGGCTGGGGCGGAGCGCCAGGGGCGAACAGTTTTTGTCGGGTGAATGGCGATCGCATCTTGAAGTTTGGCAGGCGGGGCGCTTGTTATGGATTGATCCTCAGTGGCTTTTGGGTGGGAGTGAAATGTTGCAAAGCGCCCATGGGCTAGCAGGATGTGCGGTGGTGGGAAGCTTTGGATTTGTGGGGCGGGAAGTGTCGCGGGAGTTTGTGGCAGAGGTGCGATCGCTTTTGGCAGATGAGGAAGATGCCATAGAATTCCCGGCGGCTGAAATGGGGGCAACTCGATTAATGAGTGGATTTTTGTGTCGGTATCGGGGTAGTTCTACGACAGAGGCAAAGCAGCGGTTTATTCGGGTTTGGGATTTGCTGCGACAGCATTATTTGGGGCGATCGCGCTGTTTGCCCAGGGTTTGGCAGATGTGATGAACTCCATTTTGTACCCGACTTTTGGCGAATTGTCGTTCACTGTCACTGTAAGCTAATTAAGTTTTATGGAAGAGAAATTGCATTTGTCTTTGGATAGGCTTAAATATAGTCTAAAGTAGAGTCTTTCCGCATTATCTGACCCAAACCCTTCACAAAATACGGGAGATTGGCGTATGGCTGCATCATCCATCGGACAAACAATTCAGCGGCACATTCCATTAACGGGCGACATTCACGGTAAAAGCTCCTTAGCCTATACCGCCACACGCGGTGCGGTGACGGTAGTTAATGCTGTACAAATGTCTGTAGCAGAGGCTTATATTAACGGGCTAGAGGTGCCCGACGCAGTTTTGCGATCGCTTTTTGATACCTGTATGCCCGTGTTTTTCAAACATTTTCCTGCACTTCTAGCGCCTTACGAATGGGTTTTGACTGAAACTGATCACGTCGCAGAAGGTTCCAAAGACTTGATGAAGCTTCAGTATGATCTGCCCCAAGGAATGCTGAATCGGATGCTGGGCGATAGTCCTGTCATTTACCCTAAGTACAGTATGGGGCTTTGGGAAAAAGGGGCGACCAATTTAGAGCAATCGCAAATTCAAATGCTCGATGACTTGATTGAGAAGTTGGGAATTGAGGATGGCGATCGCATTTTAGATTTTGGCTGTGGTTGGGGCTGCGTGGCTAATTACATCATGGCTAAATTTCCTAACGTGCAGTTCACAGGGCTAAACCTCAGCCATGAACAGTGCGAGTATATGCGGCAAAAAATGCAAGACCCAGAAAGCCACCTCAGTTCGGGCAGATTTACTTTGTTTGAAGGAGATTTGAACGAGGCAGAATTTTCCGAAAAATTCGACAAAATTCTTTCCGTTGGCGTTTTTTGTCATGTGGGTAATTTAACCCACGCCTTCAAAAAGCTTGCTACTTTCTTAAAGCCCCAGGGCAAGGTCTTTATTCATATCATTACCGTTCGCACGCCCAACAACATTTCTAGCGCTTATACCCACAAGTATATTTTTCCCCACGGGCGCTACTGGAATTTTGATGCCGTTCCTAACTGCAATCAAGATCTCAAAACAGTGCAGCGGTGGTATCTCAACGGCATTAACTATTCCACAACTTTTGCTAATTGGCTGAAGAACTTTGATGAAAGTCAGGCAGAAGTGAAAACTCTAGACTATGGCATGGACTACAGCAAATTCCGTCGTATCTGGCGATTTTATTTGATTTGGCTGGGGTCTAATTTTGCCACTTGCGACGGTGAGATCAATGGAAATGGTCAGTATTTAATGGTGCTAACCTAACCGCAACGCCCTATCATCCTACAGATGTTGCGCCCACAGGTTCCGGTCTAGCAAAAGTGCGATCGTGGTACTTTGCATAAAACTCTAGATACAGGACATTATCCGCAGTGTAAGCTAGTGCCTTTTCTCTTGGCGACCTGTCTGTACCCTTGACAGCCCTCGATCATAGTAATCTATCTAGCGATCTCGATCCTGGTTTAAACTCAGATCCAGATCGCTAGACTATTTAACTTTCTAACTACATCCATCTAGTTATGGCGTGATAGATATAGCCACTACTCCAGAAGATCAACAGATGTAAAACATCACCGTTTGACTAAAACTTTATGATATGCAAGTTAATCTTCACAACTACCTGTTTGCAGTGCAGCTAGATTGGACTTCTACTCTTTTACTAAGGTAGGCAACATAGGCGAATTGCCTATTTTGTAGCCTTTAAAGGGTCACCATGTCTAGAGAGGCGACAGTATGTTGATTGATGCAAGAGGAGTTCCTAGCGGAGAAACGATTGAAACAGAAGTCTGTATCATCGGAGCTGGGCCGGCTGGAATCACGGCTGCTCAAGAATTTTTAGGTCAAGATCTGCGCGTTTGTCTCCTGGAAACGGGTGGTCTGGAATATAGTGAACCCGTGCAGCAACTCGCTGCTGCTGAAGGAGACTCGATTGGCGACTTTTACCCTGGCGCATACTACATGCGGCACCGCGAGTTTGGTGGCACAGGACACCGCTGGAGTATTCGCCTCGATAGTGGTAAACCGGGTGTGCGCTACGTGCCCTTTGACCCGATTGATTTTGAAAAGCGCGACGAAGTACCCTACAGCGGCTGGCCAATTACCAAAGCTGACCTTGACCCCTATTACGATCGGGCGCAGTCGGTATGTCAGATTGGTCCTTACGCCTATGATGCCGAATCTTGGGCAGATCCACAGTCGCCGCCCTATCAGTTTGCCAGCGGCAACCTCCAGACTAAAATGTTCCAATGTGGTCCTCGGGATGTCTTCTTGGAAGACTATCAGGAGCGCTTCAGAAACTCTGATAACATCACCACCTATCTCTATGCAACCGCAGTCGAGCTTGAAACCGACGCGCTAGGTCAAACTGTTAACCGAGTGCGGGTCGCCACCTTAGAAGGCAACCAGTTTCACATTGCGGCCAAATATTTCGTTGTAGCAAAGGGTGGGCTTGAAAGTGCCAGACTGCTGCTACTGTCGAATCAGGTGCAAGAACAGGGACTGGGCAATCAGCATGATCTGGTGGGTCGCTTTTTCATGGACCACCAAATGGTGCGAGCAGGCTTACTGTTCCCTTCCAATCCGAACATCTTTGAAAAACTGGCGCTCTATGACCTGCGAGCCGTGCGTGGGACAGATGTGATCGGTAAGTTTCTGCTCTCTGAGGATGTGATGCGCCGCCATCGGCTGTTGAACACGGCAACCGCTCTGTTCCCCCGGCACTCTATCTATCGTTGGAACCCAATGCGTTTGTTGTTCCCACAGGGCAAGCACTATCGCTCCAAGGCTGTGGACTCGGTGCAAGCCTTGCTGCGAGCAAAGCGAAACAGAAAGGTTCCGGCTGGGCTATTACAGCACCTTGCTAACATTGCGACTGGGCTGGATGATATTTGCTACATGCAGTTTCGCCGCAAGCCCTTAATTTCTCATCCATCAGGTATGTTTGGCTTTGATCAGGGCAACTGGTCGAACTTACCCAATAAGCAAAAGCAGTTCGGTCTGTTTGAAGTGATTCATCTAGCCGAACAAGCACCCGATCCAGAAAACCGAGTAACGCTGGGCACCGAGTTAGACGCACTGGGCTGTGCCAAGATCAAGCTTTACTGGCGCTGGAACGAAATCGATACGCAAAGTATTCTGAAGGTGCAAGACATTTTAGTGGAAGAATTTGCCCAGGCGGGTCTGGGTTATCTGAAGCTAGAACGTGACCGAGGGTTACCCCAGTTGATTCTGCCCAGCATTCACCACCACATGGGGACTACTCGCATGAGTGAGAGTCCGAGACAGGGTGTAGTTGATGCTAACTGTAAGGTGCATGGTGTTTCCAATCTCTATATTGCTAGCAGCTCTGTCTTCCCTACTGGCAGCTATGCTAACCCAACGCTGACGATTATTGCAGTAGCAATTCGAGTTGCCGATCAGGTTAAGAGTCGCCTCACAGAATCAGCAGTTGCGCTCTACTAGCCCGTGCTAGGTAGAATTGATTTAAGATGGAGTACCTATTGGCTTCTGCTCGTTTGAGATACCGAGTTATGTTACGCATTACAGAAATAAAGCTGCCCCTCGACCACCCAGAGGATGCCCTTAAAACAGCCATCCTCAAAAAGCTAGCCATTCCCCCGGAGGAACTGCTTCATTATTCCATTTGCAAACGTAGTTACGATGCGCGAAAGCGAGACCAGATCACTCTGGTCTATATTCTTGATGTGGAAACAACCCGTGACAGTCATCATCTGCAACGCCTCAGAAAAGATCCTCATGTGATTGCTACACCCGACACCAGCTATCGCACTGTCGCCCAAGCTCCTAGCCTTTTAACAACCCGTCCTGTTGTGATTGGCACAGGTCCCTGTGGGCTATTTGCCGGACTGATGTTGGCAAGAATGGGGTTTCGACCCATCATTCTCGAACGCGGTAAAGCCGTGCGCGATCGCACCGCAGATACGTTCGGTTTTTGGAAGAAAAGAGCAGACCTCAATCCCGAATCCAATGCCCAATTTGGTGAAGGCGGCGCGGGCACATTTTCCGATGGCAAGCTCTACAGCCAAGTCCGCGACTCCCACCATTACGGGCGCAAAGTTTTAACCGAACTTGTTAACGCTGGAGCCAACCCCGAAATTCTCTACATTAATAAGCCTCACATTGGCACCTTTAAACTCGTCGGCGTTGTTGAAAAAATTCGCGCCACCATCCAATCATTAGGCGGTGAAATCCGCTTTCAAAGCCGGGTGGTTGATATGGCGATCGCCCATGGACAAGTGCGTGGTGTTACCCTTGCTGATGGCGAATTTATTCCCAGCGATCATGTGGTTCTTGCTGTGGGTCATAGCGCTAGAGACACCTTCCAAATGCTGTTAGAGCGCGGTGTTTATATTGAAGCAAAACCGTTCTCCATCGGCTTCCGAGTCGAACATCCTCAGACGTTAATCGATCGCTCTCGATTTGGTGAACAAGCAGGTCATCCCGTCTTGGGATCTGCTGACTACAAGCTAGTCCACCATTGTAAAAATGGGCGATCGGTCTATAGCTTTTGTATGTGTCCAGGTGGCTTAGTCGTCGCCGCTGCATCCGAACCAGGACGACTCGTGACCAACGGTATGAGCCAGTATTCTCGCAACGAGCGCAACGCTAACAGCGCGATTGTTGTTGGCATTACTCCCGAAGATTATCCCGGTAGCCCCTTAGCCGGAATTGACTTTCAACGGCGTTTGGAGGAACAGGCGTTTGAATTGGGCGGCAGTAATTATGAGGCACCGGGACAACTCGTGGGCGACTTTATTGTCGATCGCCCTTCCACAACATTAGGCAGCGTTAAGCCGTCTTATCAGCCAGGAGTACACTTGGGCGATTTGAGCCAGAGCTTACCTGATTATGCGATCGCTGCCATCCGCGAAGCGTTACCCGCTTTTGACAAACAAATTAAAGGTTTTGCAATGGAAGATGCCGTCCTAACTGGAATAGAAACTCGCACGTCATCGCCCATTCGCATTAAACGAAAAGAGGATGGTCAGAGCGTCAATACCACCGGGCTTTATCCGGCAGGAGAAGGCGCAGGATATGCAGGGGGGATTCTTTCAGCGGGTATTGATGGGGTTAAAGTGGCTGAGGCTGTAGCTTTAAGTCTGTTGCAAAGCGCAAGCATCCTGTAGGAGCGAAAGATGCGATTTGACTGGGATAATCAAAAAAGTCAGCTTCTCAAACAAAATAGAGGGTATTCTCTTGAAGAAGCTGCTGCTATTTTGGCTGGCGAATATGTAGAGCAGATTAAACGAGACGACCCAGAGCAATTCATAGCGATCGGATATCTAGGAAGTAGTCTTTTCTCAGTCATTTATGAAGTTCGCTATGATGATCAAGGAGAATACATTTGGCTAATTACTTACTGGAAAAGTACGAAAAGGGAGAGGGAAATCTATGAACAATATCTCTACTGAAGAACTTGAGCAGAGAATTGAAGCAGGAGAAGAAGTCATCGATTGCTATTTCGATTCCACCACTACAAGAATCGGAACGCCTCGTTCAATGACTTCACGCAGATCGCATAATCTTGTGATAACGAACCTGGAAATACCTTGCCCAATGCTCAATGAACTCGATCAACTGGCTGAAGAACTCAACATTAGTCGTCAAGCCGTGATCAAAATGATGCTAAGACGTGCCTTGGATGAACACTCTCTTGCTAAGCGATCCGTTTAAGAAATAATTATTGTCTTGTCTTTTGTGCAGAGAGCAGTTGAAAAGCCATCCCAAAGTCATTACTCGTGATTTGAATCATACTGGGATCAGTTTGTCCTTGAGCGCGGTAGCGGCGAATGGATTCTAGCGCCGCTTGGTTGCTCAAAAGTGCTAGATCTGCGCCGTTCCATCCTTCAGTTTGCTCTGCCCATTCTGCCAAATTAACTTGGGCGATCGGGCGACCTTGGTTATGGACTTGCAAGATGGCAAGACGACTGGTTGCATCTGGTAAATCGACTTTAAGCTGTAGGTCTAATCGTCCAGCTCGCAGCAACGCTGAATCGAGAGCATCGGGGCGATTAGTGGCTCCGACCAGAAGGACATTAGTGCAGCCTTGCAGTCCATCCAGTTCGGTGAGGAGTTGCCCCACCACGCGATCGCTCACTCCTGAATCTCCCTGAGCGCTGCCGCGTGCCGGAGCCAACGTATCAATCTCATCGATAAACACGACGCAAGGAGCTGCTTGTCTTGCCTTGGCAAATAATTCTCGCACTGCCTGTTCTGCTGCACCCACCCAACGACTCATTAATTCGGGTCCATTAACTGCAATAAAGTTTGCCCGTGCTTGGGATGCAACGGCTTTTGCCAACAGTGTTTTTCCAGTGCCCGGAGGTCCCCAAAGTAGAATGCCGCGCGGTGCTTTTGCTCCCGTTTGTTGATACAGTTCGGGATATAGTAATGCGCCTTCAACGGATTCTTGCAGGATTTGTTTAATCGTTTCTAATCCACCAATTTCATCCCAAGCAACTTCGGGCGATTCTATTTCAACCGATCGCAACACCGAAGGTTTCACTTCTTTAACGGCTTGCAATAAATCTGCTTGAGTCAGGGTCATGTTTGCAGGAATGGGCGATCGCCAGTCGGGAACTTGGCGGCGGAGAGCTGAGTAAGCCGCTTTTTGGCAGATGGCTTTGAGATCAGCTCCCACTAATCCAACTGCCAGATCGGCGATCGCGCCTAATTCCACTGACTCATCCAAGGGCATGGCGCGGGAAAGGATCTGGAGAATCTCTAAGCGTCCATTTCGGTCGGGGACACGGAACTGCACTTCTCGGTCAAATCGCCCAGGGCGACGGAGAGCCGGATCAAGATGGTCGGGGCGATTTGTGGCGGCTAGGACAATCACACCGTTAGTTTTAGCGAAGCCATCCATAAGTCCCAAAAGCTGTGCCACCAGACGCTTCTCAACTTCGCCTTCTACTTTGGAGCGATCGGGCGCTAGGCTATCAATTTCGTCGATAAAGATAATGCAGGGAGCCGCTTTCGCTGCTTTCTCAAAAATGCTGCGGAGACGAGTTTCGGCTTCACCATAATATTTGCCCATTACTTCAGGGCCCACAATGGCGATATAGTTAACGCCTAATTCCTCGGCAAGCGATCGCGCGGTCAACGTTTTGCCTGTTCCCGGTGGACCCACTAACAGAACGCCACAAGGTGCTTCTAATCCCAGTTGAGTCAACAACTCTGGACGCTTAAGCGGAATTTCGATCAGTTCTCGAAGTTCTTTGAGCACTTCAGATAAGCCACCCACATCCTTAAGGGAAACGGAGGGGGCACTTTTGTCAGGAGTTGAATGAGCGGTCGAAGTAGCAGGTGGCGGCGTGATAATAGCGTCATCATGGGCTGGGGTCGAAGCCGAAGGATTGGGACGAATGCGGCTGCTACCGAAGCCTGATGGCATTCCGCCAGAGCGAGGAATACTGCTTAATCGGTGAGAATTAATTTGCACATCGGTTTTCAGCTCTCCCTTGTCCATCTTTTCTTCTAAGGCTTTTGCAATCTCTAAAAGTTGCTCAAATCCTTTAAATATGTCGCTCATGTGTTTTGCCTCGCCCAACACCTTATAGTCATCCCGATTTGGTGGGCATCCTAACGAGC
>JBBRCV010000190.1:0-10629 GCA_038204505.1 Elainellales cyanobacterium | reverse complement strand
AGCAACCAGGCGATCGCCAGAAGTGTCAGCCAGAAGTTCAGCCCTGATAAGTTAAATTGCAGGTTTCTGAAGCTATTTTGATTCATGGTGACCTCCCAGGGCTTTTTCAGTGACTTTCAATTCAGGCTCTTTCATTTAATTAATTGTTTTCAGCATAAAGCAACTTTTCAAGAAATGGATTCTGTATCAATGGCTCAAGATTGTGTCTTAAGCAAAGTAGATGAACCCAATTCCTTTAGCTAACTAAACTTTAGCTAACTAAATTGAGTATCCCAATTCACCGCTACTTCTGAAACCCTGGCAACCGTACCAAACCCGATGGATCTCCTCACCTATTTCTCTCTTTACCTATTTCCCTAGGGCATCTTGCAAGCGCTGAGTAAATGCTGCTTTGCCGAATAAGTCTAACACCTGCTGCCGTAGCCATTTTTCATCAGTCCGTCCTTGTTGTATTGTCTTCTGTTGAAGCATTTCAGTACAGGCATGGGCGATCGCCTCTGCATCTCGATGAGGCACCCGCCAACCTAATTTCCCATCTTGCAATGGGTCAGCCGAACCATCGGCATCGCCTGCTAGCACAGGCACACCGCAAGCCATCGCTTCTAAATAAACAATGCCAAACCCTTCCTGCGAAGGCATTACATAAGCATCGGCAAGTCGATAATGCTCGGTCAATTCAACGGTAGGCACAAACCCCGCAAACACCACGCGATCGCCCACTCCCAAATCCTTCGCCAGTTGCGCTAACCGAGGCTGATCATCCCCTCGCCCAATCACCAGATATTTAATGTTGGGGATGAACTTGGCGATCGCTCCCAACGCCCGAATCGTCATATCCACCCCTTTATAGATATCCCCTGACCATAGCCTCGTCACCGTTACCATCACCGTCGCATCCATCAAACCATAGCGCTCTAACAACGCCGCCGACTTTTCGCCCGGTGTAAAGCGATCGCCATCCACCGCACAGGGCATCAGCCGAATTTTACTAATGTCGAGCTGGTTGGAAGCAGAAGCGCGATCGCGGCTATAACGGCTGACTGTCCAAATCTCATCGGCTTGCTGTAGTGCGATTCGCAGTGCAGGAGGTAATGGCTCCCACACTTCTTTACCGTGAACCATGACCGTGTAGGGAATTTGGAAAGGCTGACAAAGCAAGCGAACGAGGGGCGCAAGATTGATGTGACCGCAGAATACTCGCTGGGGGCGATTTTTGAGGATATGAAAGAAAAGAGCGATCGCCATCCACAAGCGCCCTAACTTCGCAGACTTGTGTTTGAAATAATGAAAGTTCAACAGGTCAGATTGAAAAGGGTTAGCGCAGTCTTGCCCATCTCTCAGCAAAAAAACATCGGCAGGCTGCTTGGAAAAGCTTGAATAGCTGCGAAAAATGTCTTGCACATAGGATTGAATGCCGCCTTCCCGTTCAAATATTTCCAGGAAAATGAATAGATAAGCAGCAGATGGTTGAGGGGCGACCCTTGCGGTATCTGCGAAGCAGCACGCGCGCTCTTCTGCCTCAATATCTTGCTCTGTACCGACATTTTGATTCGCCTGAGAGTTAGAAAATTGCATAATATCTTCACAGAATGACCCAGTGACAGTATGGGTAAAACCTTTATAAAACTATCAAAGCCAAGAACTTGATAAAATCAATCCAATCACTCATGTAAAGCAGAACTGTGACAGTCAAACCAGAATGGCTAAGAGTTAAAGCACCCCAATGGGAACGAGTTGGCAGCGTCAAAGAAATCTTGCGGGATTTAGCGCTCAATACAGTCTGCGAAGAGGCATCGTGTCCCAACATTGGCGAATGCTTTAGCGCCGGAACCGCCACCTTTTTGATTATGGGTCCCGCCTGTACTCGCGCCTGTCCCTACTGCGACATCGATTTTGAGAAAAAGCCCCAGGCACTCGACCCCACAGAACCCGATCGCCTTGCTGAAGCAGTGCGACGTATGAACTTAAACCATGTGGTCATTACCTCAGTGAACCGCGATGATTTACCCGATGGCGGTGCCAGTCAGTTCGTCAAATGCATTGAGGCAGTGCGATCGCTTTCGCCCAAAACCACTATTGAGGTGCTAATTCCCGATATGTGCGGCGATTGGGCGGCATTGGCAGTCATTCTGCAAGCTCAGCCGGAAGTGTTGAACCACAATACTGAAACTGTGCCGCGACTCTATAAGAAGGTGCGCCCTCAAGGAGATTATGGGCGATCGCTCCAACTGATCCAGCAAACTCGCCAGCTTGCTCCATCGATCTACACCAAGTCGGGCATCATGGTTGGCTTAGGCGAAACCGATGAAGAAGTCCGTCAAACCCTACAAGATTTACGGAATGTGGGCTGCGATATTTTAACCATTGGGCAATATCTCCAGCCCAGTAATAAGCATCTGATTGTTAAAGAGTTCGTTACGCCTGCTCAGTTTGATGCGTGGCGAGAATTTGGAGAGGCGATCAGGTTTTTGCAGGTTGTTTCCTCGCCGCTGACCCGTAGCTCTTACCATGCTGAACAGGTGCGGGAGCTGATGGAGCAAAATCCTCGGTGATGTTGAAGGTATGATTTAGGTGAGGTTTGGAGAGGAAAAGCTGTGTCAACTTAGATTTGGTCTGGCTGTCAGCGATTGCCCCGACATTGCCTGTGTTTTGATTGCTGCACTCAATTTTTGATGCGATCGCTTCACAGTTCCCCTATTCCTTGTTGCTTGTTAAGACATAGTTTTGCTATACTGAGCAGCGTTTGCTGGTGTAGCTCAGTTGGTAGAGCAGCGGTTTTGTAAACCGCCGGTCGCAAGTTCGAGTCTTGTCACCAGCTTATATAATTACCCTAAATTCTTGTCAGTGAAGGGCAAGCAACGGTCTTTTGGTCTGCCCAATCGGTCAAGGTTTGGGCATCGCGGTAGTGCCGAGGAGTGTTCAGCAGAAGCTGCCAAGCTTTGCCAGCCAGAATTAAATTGAACTGATCAGGGTAATGGGTTTGCAACAGATTTTGTACGTCTGGATAGTAATCGGAATTTAGACCTGGAAAAATATGATGTTCGGTATGATACGAAAAGTTAAAATGCAAGATGTCGAAAACTTTAGGCATTCTTAACGACACGCTATTAAGAAGCGGATCATTCACCTCAGTCATAGGGCAAAGGAAATGATTGGTATACACATAAAACATCACCCCAGCATAGCCAATGCCAATAGGAAGCAAGTAGCCCAAAAGAATGCCGATGGGATTATGGATGTACAGTAAAATACTAAGGTGAATAGCTGCAATCCAAAACGTTTCTATAGCAATGAGTCGGCGTTTGGTAGGACTGACGACAACGGCAGCAGGAACGTAATCTACATCGTTGCGGTTAAAGAATAAGATTGATGTTAGATGCCTAAAAGTATGGGTTCCCCAGGCGGTCAACATGCCAAAGGCGAGGAAGACCCCAGTGACTTCGGCTGAGGGGATGACAAGATTTTGAATCCATTTGCCCCAAGTGTTGTTCTGCTGAGCCAGATAGCTGCGATCGGGGTCTTGCAGTGAGTTCGTTTGAGTGTGGTGTTTGTGATTATGAACTGCTTTCCAGAGTGTCGGTGGCATCCAGAGCAGAGACAGTCCAATCAAAGCAATAAAATCTGCTAGGCGAGGATTTTTAATGACGCTGCCATGCATCATGTCGTGACAGGAAAACAACAGCACAACGACGCTGTTGCCCATAATTAAAGTGAGAGGTAAATAGAGCCAAAGCCAATAGACTGACCACAGGTTGAGCTGTTGAGCGATCGCCCACCCTAGAAGCAAAATGAGAGTATTAATGCTCAAAATAACGAGCTTATTAGAGCTAGGGACAAAGGCTTCTGGGGGCAGCAACGGGCGCAGAACCTTGACATAATCCAATTGAGTTAACATAATTCTCCAACAATAGAGGGTATACGACCTTTCGTTGAGCTATCGTTGGATCATTTTCACTCAAAAATGGTGGTTGAGTATAGAGACCAGGCTAAAACTCCGGCACCAAATCAATAGCAAATTTCTCTCACGAGTCTGGTATAGCCTAACAGAATTTGGCACGGCTTAATTCTGTTGAGGCGGCTTCTTAAAGGAGAATTAGCTGTTTCCTAAAAGAGAATTGAATGTAATTATAGAAATCTGTCAGCTCAAAGTATTTCATGTTTTCCCAATCCTCAGCGATCGCGCAAACAGTGCCCACTGCATCTTTTATCTATCAACCGCCGATCGCTGCCTACCAAGCGCAACGAATTTTAGTCAAACCCAACTTAGGCTATCCTGCTGCACCGCCTGTCACGGTCAGCATGGCAGTTTTAGGCAATGTATTAAAGGCATTGCGGCAAGCCAGCCCTAATGCTGAAATTCTAGTTGTTGAGGGCGTTTGTTCACCCATGAGTTTGGCGAATATTGCGGCACGACACGGATTGTATGCCTTGCTAGATGAGGGAATGCGGCTGATCGATGCCGATACATTGCCAATGATTGAATACTCCAATCGATCGCCCCAGCCCGTCCGTTTCAAAACAATGTGGGCACCAGAAATGCTTCAGCAAGTCGATTGTCGAATTTCGGTAGGAGCCTTTAAGCAAACAGTTTTGAAAGACGAACCGCTGATCTCAGCTTCGTTGAAAAATTTGTACGGCTTGTTTCCCCGCGCCAAGTATAAGGCTCGTAGTATTCATTCACGCGGACAGTTGCATCGCCCTTCGGTTCCTTTAATTTTGCAAGACGTGTATTTTTGCATTGGGCATTTGTTTGATGGAGCGGTGGTAGATGCCGATCAACGGTTTGTTAGCCGCGATTGGAAACCCGATAAAGGAGAGGCGATCGCCTTTGGTAAAGTGTTTTTTGGAGATGATTTAATCGAAGTCGATCGGGTCGCTTGTCAAACAACAGGAGAAAGAATTCCGAGTTATTTAGATGCCATTAGTCAACAGCGCAAGGATCTTTGCCTTCCTCAATGAACGGACTTCTCAAAAAGATTGACCCAATATTTCGCTGTAGAATGAATGCAGATCGTTAGGAGGCGCAATTCATGGTACAAACTCCAACTAAATCCCTCACCTTAGATGAATTTTTGATGCTGCCAGACACCAAACCTGCCAGCGAATATCTTGATAGAAATGATGGAAGAGTAATTCAAAAACCCATGCCCCAAGGAGAACATAGCACGTTACAAGGAGAACTTATCATTGTCATCAATGGTGACCTCAGACCCCAAAAAATCGGTCGAGCGTATCCCGAACTGCGCTGCACTTTTGGGGGGCGATCGATCATTCCTGATGTAGCAGTTTTTCGCACCGAGCGCATTCCTCGTAAACCTAATGGTCGCATTGAAAACGCCTTTAGACTTGCACCTGATTGGGCGATCGAAATTCTTTCACCCAAGCAAACTCACACTAGGGGCATTCGCAACATCTTACATTGCATCAATCACGGCGCAGAAATGGGATGGCTGCTTGACCCTAAAGAATCTTGCATTTTTGTCTACGATGACAAAGGCACTGTGCGACTTTTTGAAAAACCCGAAATGATTGTGCCTGTTCCAGAGTTTGCAGGAGCAGTCCAGCTAACGATAGGAGAAATTTTTAGTTGGCTGATGGCGTAGTTTTTTCTACAGTAATTCTGGAAGGTTTCTTGAAAGCTAGCTCGAAAGCCTCAACTTCGCCTCTTGCCAAAGCAGCTCCAACTCTTCCAAAGAGTAATCTGCCAGACTCCGATCGCCACCCATCTGAGCGATCGCCCCTTCCACCTGCTCAAACCGCTGCACAAATCGTTCATTCGTGCCCCGCAGTCCCTCATCGGGATCAAGCCCGTACCACCGCGCCAGGTTTACCACCGTAAACAACAAATCCCCTAACTCTGCCTGCTGATTCTCCTTCGGCTCGTCCCGAATTGCCATCTCAAGCTCCGCCAGTTCCTCATGAAACTTCGCCCAGACCCCTTCCACGTTCTCCCACTCAAACCCAACAGCAGCAGCCTTCTTCGAGATCTTCATGGCTGCCATCATCGGCGGTAGCGATCGCCCATACTGCCCCAACCGATCCGCAGTGGACTGCGCCTTCCCCGTCGCCTCTGCCCCTTTAATCTCTTCCCAATTCCGAAGCACCTCCTCCACGCCATCTACTTGCACCTCTCCAAAGACATGGGGATGCCGCCGAATTAATTTCTCCGTAATCCCTGCCACCACTGTCCCCAAATCAAACGCCCCAGTTTCACTAGCAATTTGTGCTTGCAACACCACCTGCAACAACAAATCTCCTAACTCATCGACGATCGCTTCTGGCTCACCCTGGCGAATCGCATCAACGACCTCATAAGCCTCCTCCAATACATAGGGAATCAGCGTCTCAGGCGTTTGCTCTAAATCCCAAGGACAGCCTCCCGTAGGCGATCGCAACTGTGCTACCACCTCAATTAACCGTTGCAGACTGGGTAAAAAACGCTGAGCTTCTGTCATTTTTTCTTCTTGCGTCGCTTGTGGGAAGACACCAACCAATCAGCAGTGTAATGGCTAAACGCCCCCAGTTCTAGCCCAATACACAGGGCGATCGCCTCAGCCAAATATCGCCGCAAAAACTGATTAATCTCCCGCCCCATTGCCCCCCAAGTCCAACCTATTTGAAACAACTCATTCAGCAACGCTATTCCCAAAAAACCAGCAACCCCCAGCCACACCAACAGATAAACTACCCGCAGCGTCGTTCCCATAATGGGCGCATGGGAATAGGGCGATCGATGACGCATACTTCCCCGGTACGGCAGCCAAATCCACCGAAACCATCCCCATCGCTTGTAATGAATCGAGTGCAAATCTAAGTCTGGTCCTAACATCAACCCACCAAAAAGATAGCCCGCACAAATCATCAACGTTGGCAAACTGTTGCGAGTGATTGCCAGCGTCAATCCTGCCACCATCGGCAGCGTCCAGAGAGTAATGCGATCGTGAGTTTGACCCGATGGCATATCAGTACACTTGTTTTTTCTTTTTGAATCGTAGCAGAATGTCTCTCCTCTGTTACAATCATTAAGCAACCAATTTGCACTCTTAGATCGGGCGGTTAGCTCAGTTGGTAGAGCGCCTGCCTTACAAGCAGGACGTCGCGGGTTCGAGTCCCTCACTGCCCATAGGCGTTTCAAGGCTTTCAGCCGTTTCGCCGCAATCGTAAAGGTGTCCTAGAATGTCCAAACTGCTAAGACATTTAAGGAATATTTAGGGAACGGATCGGGAGCATTTAGGTTGATCGCTCTCTTTTCTGTCTGACGCTAACGGCTAAGTTGAGTGGCGGCTAGTATCTTTTGTCTCCCCACCAAGATCTCTCGCCTGTCCGCTCCAACGTTTCGTTAGACCGGGCTTTCGTGATAGGTTCACAACTTCTCTGCCACTTTCCGCCTGCTGCTTTTGCAAATCAGCAAAGATGGCTTTTAAGTCATGATTGAATGATCGAGAGTACTCTTCACGAATTCTGCGAATCTCTTCGACAATCTCATCCTGAAACATAATCAAACACGGATTAGTTCAGGTCTAGTAGCGAAAAACCGCGAAGGATTTCTAGTCGTTGAGACGCGATCGCAGCCTCGTCTTGGAAAGTTTCTTTCACAACTGCCTGAGAGGAGTAGAGTTGGAAGTCACTGCGGCGCGTATCCCACCACTCCCTCGTCACCTCAATATTTGCAGCCACGACAATATCTCTGCTGAGTCGAGCAGTCAGGTAGCCTAATATACTGGTTTCGATCTAGACGGTTTCACTCATACCCAGCCAATCGCAAGCGTCTTGACTTTAGCTCATATCATTGCTTGCAGTTTCGAGATCGATCGCCATAATCTTCCCATGATTGTCCTCTTCGACTTGCGATCGCCCTATCCTCACAGACAGATTGAGGACTCCTAAAATTAGATTTTCAACAAGCACAAGTACTCACCAGTAAATCTAATTACCTTCACCTTGAAGCTGATTTAGTGCGTGGAGTGCTGACGGCTGTCTGATTGCCTAAAGCTTCAACACCGCCATAAATGCCTCTTGCGGTACATCCACCGTCCCGATCGCCTTCAACCGTTTCTTACCCTTCGCCTGCTTCTGCAACAGCTTCTTCTTTCGGCTAATGTCGCCGCCGTAGCACTTCGCCAACACATCTTTTCGGAGCGCCGGGATATGCTCACTCGCTACCACACGGCTACCAATCGAGGCTTGCAGCGGAATTTTGAACTGGTGACGCGGAATCAGCTCCTTCAGCTTTTCGACCAGGGCTTTGCCCACAAAGTAAGCCTTATCGCGGTGAACGATCGTAGCCAGGGGATCAACAGGTTCGCCGTTGATCAACACATCTAGCTTTACTAGCGGATTTTCGCGGTAGCCAATCAGGTGATATTCCATGCTGGCGTAGCCTCTGGAACGAGACTTCATTTGGTCGAAGAAATCTGTGACGACTTCGGCTAAGGGCAGTTCATACATCAGCGTGGTTCGCCCTTGGGTGAGGTACTTCATGTCTTTGAAGACACCCCGCCGATTTTGGCTCAGTTCCATCAGTGCTCCCACGTAAGCTTCAGGGGTGATCATATCAACCTGGACGTAAGGCTCCTCAATTTTCTGGCGTTGCTGTGGGTCGGGGAGGTTGCTGGGGTTGTCGATATAAACTTCTTCGCCATTGAGTTTAATGACTTTGTAGATGACCGAGGGGGCGGTGGTGATTAAATCCAGGTCGTACTCCCGCTCCAAGCGTTCCTGGACAATTTCCATGTGCAGCAGCCCCAAAAAGCCACAGCGAAAGCCAAAGCCCATGGCGCTGGAGGTTTCTGGCTCGTAGTGAAGGGAGGCATCGTTGAGACGTAGCTTTTCTAAGGACTCTCGCAGATCTTCAAATTGGTCGGCATCGGTGGGGAAGAGTCCGCAGAAGACCATAGGTTTGGCTTCGGTGTAGCCAGGGAAGGGTTCGGCGGCAGGCGCAGCGGCGAGGGTGACAGTATCGCCGACACGGGCATCCTCAACGGATTTGATGGCGGCGGCGAGGTAGCCTACTTCTCCAGCATGGAGGGATTCGACTTGAATTTGAGTGGGGGCGAGAATGCCGAGTTCATCGATTTGGTATTCTTTGCCAGACACCATGAACCGAACGCGATCGCCCTTCTTCACGGTTCCATCCATCACCCGAAAATAGACAATCACGCCCCGATAGGCATCGTAGTAGCTATCAAAAATTAGCGCCCGCAAAGGCTCGTCGATCGTATCTTTCGGCGGCGGCACTTTCTCAACGATCGCTTCTAAAATATCGCCAATGCCAATCCCTTCCTTTGCCGAGGCAAGAATGGCATCGCTGCAATCTAGCCCAATAATTTCCTCGATTTCGCCTGTAACCCGATCGGGGTCTGCTCCAGGTAAGTCAATTTTGTTGAGCACCGGAATGATTTCTAGATCGTTCTCCAGCGCCAGATAAACGTTCGCCAAGGTTTGCGCCTCTACGCCCTGAGACGCATCGACCACCAGCAGCGCTCCTTCACATGCCGCAAGCGATCGCGAGACCTCGTAGGAAAAGTCAACGTGTCCCGGCGTGTCGATTAGGTTCAGCACGTAATTCTGACCGTCTTTTGCCTTGTAGTTCATGCGGGCGGCTTGCAGCTTAATCGTGATGCCCCGCTCTCGCTCTAGATCCATATTGTCGAGGAGCTGTGCTTTCATGTCGCGATCGCTCACTGTTCCGGTGACCTGGAGCAAACGGTCTGCCAACGTCGATTTGCCATGATCGATGTGGGCAATGATGGAAAAGTTGCGAATGCGAGAGACGGGTACGTCAGTCATATAGAGGAGAACTCAGGAAGGTAGGAAAGAAATGCCTTAGCTTATTTTAATGCTTAAGCTAGGGTGGGCGTGTCGGTGATCGGGTCTGGGGATGTGAACAATTCTGAGAGAATTTCACCTCTTGTTGAGCGCGCGTCGTAAAATGCATGAGTATGGGGTCATTGTACCCACGATATATCCCTTAACACGGTATATCTTTAACCTTGCACCCTATTACGACTCAAGGATTTCAGCATACTATGAATGATCCGATCGTTGGTTCCAAGCCGCCAGTTGGCAAAGTTGATCTCTCAGTCCAAATTGATGCTGAGTTGCTTGAACAAATTAGTCATTTGACCAATGACCCCAGCAAAGTCATTGAAGTTGCGGTTCGGCAGTGGCTCAGTGGCAGCCGCAGAGATGATGAGGTGACTCGAACCGTCTACCGAAATCCTCCTGTTCCGCCTAAAGGTGAGTGGAATGATTAAGAATGTCCTGCTCTTTGCATTGTTTTTTGAATGAGCGCCGAGGACGAGTAGAAATGGGTAGGTGCAAAGTCAAGTCGGGAACTCTAGGCTTACCTAATCCTAATTTCAGGCTTTTGCCCGCTGTTTATGCTTCAGTCAACGCCAAGTCAGTCCACGCCAAAAAGTGTCCAGACCGATCGCAGTTTTACACTGATGACTCCGCCTAGCGATATTCCGCTTTCGACTACCCAGCCCACGCCCGTCCCTTCTCAGCAACGCAATGGGTGGCGATCGGTTTCGGATGCGGATCTGGTCTTTACTCTAGATGAGACGGGGCGATATCTTTCATTCTGTTGGCAAAATAGTGGGTACAGAATTAACCCAGAGCAAGTCA
>JBBRCV010000189.1:0-10731 GCA_038204505.1 Elainellales cyanobacterium | reverse complement strand
AATGTCAAAGCAAATTATTATTGCCGAACAGCATCGGATCGCCGCCGTTTTTTCAGAAGATCAAATTCAAGAGTTAATTGTTGCTAAGGGCAGTCACCAGGTTGGAGATATTTATCTAGGCATTGTTGAAAATGTCCTCCCTGGAATTGATGCCGCCTTCGTTAATATTGGCGATAGCGAGCGCAATGGATTCATTCACGTCACAGATTTAGGACCTTTGAAGCTGAGAAAATCGGCAGGTTCGATCACTGAGCTGCTAGCTCCGCAGCAAAAGGTGTTGGTTCAAATTATGAAGGAGCCAACCGGGAACAAGGGTCCTCGGTTAACTGGAAACGTCAGCTTGCCGGGTCGTTACCTGGTTCTCATGCCCTATGGTCGAGGCGTTAACCTGTCTCGGCGGATCAGAAGTGAGGCAGAACGCAACCGTTTACGGGCGCTGGCGATTTTGGTGAAGCCTGCTGGCATGGGCTTACTGGTGCGAACTGAAGCAGAGGGCATTCCTGAAGAAGCCATTATTGAAGATTTAGAAACATTGCAAAAGCAGTGGGAAAACGTTCAGCAAGAGGCTGGAACAACTCGCCCACCTAGCTTACTAAACCGAGATGACGACTTTATTCAGCGGGTGCTGCGCGACGTTTACGGTAGTGAAGTCAACCGGATTGTGGTGGACTCTAGTACTGGGCTAAAGCGAGTCAAGCAGTACTTAACGAGTTGGAGCGGGGGGAAAACTCCGCAGAATGTGTTGATTGATCAACACCGCGATCGCGTCTCCATTTTAGAGTACTTCCGCGTCAATGCAGCCATTCGAGAGGCGCTGAAACCCAGAGTAGACCTACCTTCTGGTGGCTACATCATCATTGAACGCACTGAAGCTTTGACCGTCATTGACGTTAACTCCGGCTCGTTCACTCGTTCGGCAACGGCGCGTGAAACGGTACTTTGGACAAATTCTGAAGCTGCCACCGAGATTGCTCGGCAGCTTCGGTTACGCAACATTGCGGGGGTCATCATTGTCGATTTCATTGACATGGATGCCAACCGTGACAAGCTGCAAGTGTTAGAGCAATTTAACAAGTCGCTGCGGGCAGATAAAGCCAGACCTCAGATTGCTCAACTTTCTGAGCTGGGGCTGGTGGAGTTGACCCGCAAGCGGCAAGGGCAAAACATCTACGAGCTATTTGGGCGAGTCTGCACCACTTGCGGTGGACTGGGGCATTTGGTTCACTTGCCAGGTGAGGCAGATTCTTTGGCAGCGGAACCGCTAGAAACGTTGCGTTCTGTGGGGGCGATCGCCGAACCCCGCAGTTTGCCATCACGGGAGCCTACGCGAGAAGTCTGGGAAAAACCAGGAGAAGATCTAGACTTGGATTCTTCATCTGATCTACAAGAGCTAGATTTGGCGAATCATCCTAGCTACTCGCCCAGCAGAGGCAATGAAAATCGTCGCCGTCGTGGTCGAGTGCGCGTAGGAGAGCCGATTTCCAGGAACCCGGCAGGTCGAATTGCCCCAGCAGAAGTTGTAAACGACGATCCAGCAGACCTTTTAGACGTTGATGTTGCGGTAGAAGAGACTCCTGTTACAACCCCTCTACCGACTCGCAACCCTAATCGGGAAGCGCGACCTGAGAAAGCAACGAACGGGCGATCGGCTCGGCGCGAACGTCCCCCGGCTGAACCTCCTCAAGTAGTCTCGGTGGAAATGACAGAGGAAGAACAGGATGTTTACTCATTCATGGGTATTTCGCCGCTGATTTTATCAAACGAGCCGATCAAAGATCCAAAGTCGATCATTGTGGCTGTGGCATTACCGGGGCAGAGTACGCGGATGCCAAATGGGGCTTCTGTTACGTTGCCACCGCCTGCTAAGTTGACTGCGGCAGATGCTCAGGAGATAGATGAAGCGGATGAGGTGGACGGAGCAGACGAGGCGGAGCGCAGACTTGAACCCGTTCTTGATTTAGAACCCGAAGTTGTGCCTTCTTATACTGCTCCAGTCCTAGTCAAATCGGTTGAGCCTGAACCCCAGGAAATCGGCAAAGTCAATAGCCTCGAAGATAGTCCTCCTGAAGGCAATACTGCCGAGGATAGTACTGCCGAAGACAGTGCGGACAACACGCGTCGCCGTCGTCGTCGTTCTTCTACTGCTAATTAAGTACTGTTGCCTGCTTATCAACTACTACCCGTTATCAATGAAAGCTTTAGCGCCATGCTGAAGCTTTCATTGATCTGAGTGACTGTGATTTGAGTGAGCGCCATGACTCAGCAACTTAGTTTTTTGAAACTTTCAGAATTGTTAGAGACTTCTGATGCTGGTTATCATCTGATTGCGGGAGTTGATGAGGTGGGGCGAGGTTGTTTATTTGGTCCTGTTGTAGCGGCGGCTGTGATTTTGCCAGTAGCGGCGGAAGATAGTTTAGCGGCGGCAGGGGTAACTGATAGTAAGAAGCTGTCGGCAACGCAGCGATCGCACTTAGCAACCCAGATTCGGGCAGTGGCGATCGCCCACCAAATTGGCATTGCCTCAGTTCAAGAAATCGATCGCCTCAATATTCTACAGGCTTCTTTGCTAGCCATGAAACGAGCGATCGCCCGTCTTTCAGTGCAGCCTGATTTTTGTTGGGTGGATGGCAATCAAAAAATTCCTCATTTGTTGATTCCGCAACAAACCCTGGTCAAGGGCGACGAAAAATCATTGGCGATCGCAGCGGCTAGTATTCTGGCAAAGGTTTGGCGCGATCGTTTGATGGTGCGCCTTTCAGAGCGATATCCTGGCTATGATATTGCGAACAATAAAGGATATGGAACGGCGAAGCATCGGGCAGGATTGCAAAAATTGGGGGTAACAACCCAGCATCGCTTATCATTCAGCCCTTGCCAACTTAATCTCCTTAAGGCAGAAGATGAGCCGTTGCCGACCAAGGGGAAGTAATTGCCGACTTGGGGACTTCTTCAAGTTGAGCAGTGACCCAGCTCCGATAATCAACCAAAAGCTGATGCATTAGCCGATGACGAATGGTCAACAAAACGCTGTGCAATAAGGTATTTCCAGTGCTTTCTAGTAGAGATTTGGGCGTGAGCCAAAAAAGTGGCGGCATGTCTACTTGTACTTCTAAATCGGCTCTGCCCACTAAATAAGTTACCCCGTCAATTAGTTGAGGGGTTAGGCGACCGTTGAGATTGAGGCTAAATCTTTGATTGATGTATTCAACGCCTCGAATTTCGCAGCCTATAGATTTGAGGTGGACAGTGCCATCTAGCTCTGCCCAGACCTCCATATCAACGATTGGCTGGACATTGAGCATGAGAAAACTCAGGGTCTGCATTTTCAGCCGAAAGCATTCAGCACTCAGTTGCTCAGTGCGAGTCGGATCAACTAAAGCTTTGATGAGACGCTGGGGTTGACGTAGATAATTTTGGATAGGAATAGGCTGATCAGGTACAGCCAGTTCCACTGATTGCGAGGCAGAAAACCGTGTGAGCATATTGGCTAATCATGAAGTGAGGATTGACTCCTATTCAATAAAGTTTACAGGGTTTCCGAGTAATCCACCTTGACAGGAAGAAATAGGTCATTTGGTATATCAGAGGGACACTGAAACTTTGTGGGTTAGCAGACGACTACAGCGTTCTCCTTGTATGTGTATCTGTAACAGCCGTGTATCTGTAACAGCCGTGTATCTTTCACAAAAATGCACGGCTGTCACAAAAATGCCTAAAATTAAGGCTGATAGGTGAGCTTCATCTAATGCGTATCTGTTGATCTTTTGTGTGTGCGCTGCCAGCTATGAGCGAATCTTCTTTGCTTCCTGCTCAAATTACTCGGGTTTTGCCCGATTCGATCGCCGCTGAGGTGGGCTTTGACGTGGGCGATCGCCTGGTCAGCATTAACGGTCAGCCTTTGCGCGACCTGATCGACTACCGGTTCTTATGTGCTGACGAGTTCTTAGACTTAGAAGTACTGGATGCTAAGGGCAAGAAACACCAGGTCGAGATTGAAAAAG
Organism: Elainellales cyanobacterium; assembly: GCA_038204505.1. Lineage (GTDB taxonomy): Bacteria > Cyanobacteriota > Cyanobacteriia > Elainellales > Elainellaceae > Timaviella. The sequence goes on along the minus strand of JBBRCV010000189.1, from coordinate 6,730 downwards.
ACTACGACGAAGACTTGGGGCTAGAGTTCGAGACGGCTTTATTTGATGGACTGATTCAGTGCAACAACCACTGCCCCTTTTGCTTTATCGATCAGCAGCCTCCCGGTAAGCGGCAGTCTCTCTATTTCAAAGATGATGACTATCGCCTCAGTTTTCTCTACGGTAGCTATCTGACGCTGACAAACTTGACGCAACGAGAATGGGATCGAATTGCCCAAATGCGTCTGTCACCGCTCTACGTTTCAGTTCATGCCACTGAAGCAGAAGTCCGGGTTCGGCTCCTTAAAAATCTGCGTGCAGGACAAATTCTCGATCAATTGAAGTGGTTTCAGGAGCATGAGTTGCAGATTCACGCGCAGGTCGTGGTTTGCCCTGGCATTAACGATGGCGACCATCTAGAGCAGACGTTGATGGATTTGGCGCAGTTTCATGGCGGCGATATTCCAGCGGTGGCTTCGGTGGCAGTTGTCCCGGTGGGGTTAACGCGCTTTCGTCCGGCAGAAGATGAGCTAGTGCCCGTCACGCCAGAAAAGGCGCAGGAAGTAATTCATCAAGTGCAGCGACTACAGCAGAAGTTTCGTCAGCAGTTTAGCAGTACGTTTGCCTGGTTAGCAGATGAGTGGTTTTTGATTGGTAGAGAAAGTTTGCCGCCAGAATCTCATTACGAAGACTATCCGCAGATTGGCAATGGAGTCGGTTCGATTCGGCAGTTCCTTAAAGAATTTAAATCAGCGGCAAAGCGGTTGCCTGTCAAAGTCTCCTCGCCTCGGCGCTTCACTTGGGTGGTAGGAAATGCAGTAGAGCAGGCATTTCAGCCAATTGTGCAACGGCTTAATCAGGTTGAGGGATTGCAGGTGAAGATGGCAGCGCTACGAAGCGAATACTGGGGACAGCAGATTTCGGTGACGGGCTTAATCACGGGGCAGGATATTTTGCAAACACTTAAGGGAGAAGACCTGGGGGCTGGAATTTTACTGCCGTCGTTAATGCTTAAACACGATGACGCGAGATTTTTGGATGATATGACGGTCAATGAACTCGCGCAGCAGCTTGATACGCAGATTTGGCAGATTGGCAGTATTGAGGAATTGTTAGAAACTTGTGTAGCGCCTTTGTTAAAGTAAACAGCCAAAGCAAACAGTAGCTATACACCCAGTTTTTTCTGGACTCGTTGTAGGAACAGCTTTGCTTTTCGGGCTGCGGTAAGCGTGGGAATGTTGGCGGTATACAAAGGCTTGTAGTCAAAGAAATCGTTGAGTTCTGTGAGGATGACCTGAAGGCGTTGAATAATGTTCTCGGTGCGGTATTCTTCTAGAAAATTGGGCTGGGGTGTAAAAGCAGGGGTTTTGGACTGGATGACGTTGAGAATACGTTGGATGTCATATTCTTGAGAATATCCAGCGATTTTGTGGCAGTTAAAGCCTGGGTCGAGATAGTCAGAAAGTCCGCCGTTAACGCTGGAGAAGACTTGGCAACCACAGGCGATCGCCTCCATCGGTTGCAACCCAAATCCTTCGCTCACCCGCTGTTGCGCCCAATACTCAGCCGAGTCGTATAGATAAACTTTTGCCCGATTAAACAATCCCGTCAGATCTTCTACATAGGAATTAACTACCTGCACATTGCATTTTTGTTCGAGCGCGGGGATGAGGTGCTGGAGCAAATACTCCGAGGACTTGCGGACTTGCACTAAAACATCGATATCGCGCAATAGGTTGAGATTGCGAAACTCGTCAGAAATTTGGTTGGGGAGATAGTAAATGAGCGAGTTAGGAGCCTGTTGCCCCCAATAGCCCAAAGTATTCCGACTGACGGTAATGATGGGGACAGCGGCAGGCAAATTGAAGCCGTAGCCAGCACTGTGGGCGTGATAGATAGCGTTGTATGACTTAAGTTTTCTGGCAAGCTTGGCAACATCAAATCCCCAGCTCATGACAAAGATCACGTCTTGCAAGTCGCTGCTTTGAAGAACATCATCCAGGAACAACGTGTTAGGTTCGCGTTGACGGTAGGTGACGACTTCTGCGGAACAGAGTTGCTGGGCTAGGTCGACGGCTTTGAGTTCTGCCCACAGCCCACCACAAGCAAATTTACCGTCTGTACCAGGGACGAGGAAATAGAGGTTTCGCATGGGAGGCTACTGAGAGGGGCGATCGCCGGGGATGGATGCCTGTTGGTTGGAGTACATGGCTCGTAACACCAATGCCGGATCAACCCAGTTACTGTCGTACTTTAAGCCCCAATGGAGGTGTGGACCCGTAGTGCGCCCAGTCATGCCCACGCGACCGATCCTTGCGCCAGCCGGAATATCCTGTCCTACTGCAACTTGAATGCCGCCTTCTCGGTCAACCATGGCAAGTCCGTTGGCGGTTTGTTCAACGTGCCCTTGCATGTGGCAGTAAATGTGCGTCCAGGGTCCCGATTCCAGTACCACTGATGTCCCACAGTTGGTGTTATCGGTCACTTCTACTACTCTGCCAGGCCACCAGTTGCGAACGTAGCTGCCTTCGGGGGCAGCCATGTCTAGACCATAGTGAAATTCTTGGGTGTAGCTGCCATCGGGGGAGAGGCGATAGCCAAAGGGAGAGGTGTATTCTTGAAAATCTTCGACGGGGAAGGATGCACCTGACCATTCGTTGCTAACGGCAGCGAGCTGAACAGCAGCAATATTCTGAGCGATCGGCTGTTGAGTGGAGTCTGCTGCGCCACTGCTAATGGCGAGAGTATGTCGCTGAGTGACTTGAGGCTGAGGCTGAGTTAGGGAGGATTGGGATTTATTTTGAGCGGATTGATTCGATGACTGGTTTGTTAGCTGGGAAGGCGTTTTTAGTTGAAGAGAAGGTTGAGTTAGGGGAGACATTTGCCCTGTGGGAGCAATTTCCAGCTTTTGAGATCGATTTTCTACGGGACGATGAGGTAAGGCTGGATTTGAGGCAATTTTGCCCAGATCCAAGGCTTTAACCATTTGCTGACCCATTTCTAGGACAAAGAAACTACATAAGCTTAGCCCCGTCAGGAGAAGGATTTTTTGGGCTGATCGTCCAAGTTTTATTTGCATCATGAGGAGAGCGCAGACTTTACGTTTAACTTCTTAACTATTCCAAGCTCCAAACTACTGAATCAGCCAAAATTCAAACAAAATTCAATATTTGGGAAAGAACAGCGGGAATTGAGCAGATGACCAGGGAATAAAATGCTGCTGGATGCTGGTTGGGCAAAGAATACCGTGATTCTTTTTTGAGAAATAATCTACCCTGTCAAGAATAGCTGACCTCCTGAAGATTGCACAGACCTGTTGATGAACTTTTTCAAGGATTCCTAATAATTCCTGATAATTACTGAAAGGAATGCCAGAATAAACTGAATTCGCCTCCATTTATCTGCCCGCTTACGCGAAAACACTTACGTATTTTCTATGATTTTCAGTAATCACCCAGGGTTCAAGATGAATTGAACAACAACCGACTTTATTGAGGGGAACAGAGAGTCATTGAGTGGACTGGAGAGGATACGTTACTTTGGTGTGCAAAGCTGGCGATCGCTCTCTTCTATTTGTATATTCGTTTTGAGATAGTCCTGAACCCAACCACAGCCATATTGCATTAAGTCCAGGCTAACAATTCGCTGCACATCCCAAAGAATCACAGTTTGGTCATCTCCAGCCGAGGCAAGGGTTTGACCGTTGGGGCTAAACTCAACGCTCAACACGCCTGCCTGATGTCCAATTAGCGCAGTTAACAAAGTGCCATCGCGCTTCCAGAGCCGGATGCTGCCATCGACGCTGCTGCTTGCCAAGACTTGACCATTGGGGCTAAAGGCAATTCCGGTTGCTGAGGCTTGATGTCCCTTGAGAATTAACGTAGGGCGATCGGGAAATTTGCCTTGCTCCTGATGCCAAAGATGGACGGTGCCATCTTCGTTGGCTGAAGCGATGTACTGACCATCGGCGCTGAAGGTAATTCCAGCGGCGGTGCTGCCATTCTGAAGGGTTTGCTCGGCGTGAGATTGAAACCTGCCCGTGCGATCGCGTTTCCACAGTTTGATAGTGCGATCGCCGCTGCTAGAGGCAAGCAACCGACTATTAGGGCTAAACGCCAGACTAGCGATTCTGGCGTTATGACCATTGAGGGTAATCAGTAAATTGCCCTTTTTATTCCATAGACGGATTGTGCTATTGCTGCTGCCTGATGCCAGGAATTGGTTGTCGGGGCTGAAAGCGAGAGCAAGGACAGGAGCAGGATGCGCCACAAAATCTTGGAGCAGTTTGCCGCTTGCTGTCCAAAGGCGAATATGGCTATCGTCGCCAGCGGTCGCTAGCCATTGACCGTTGGGGCTAAATACAGCCTGGTTAACAGCGGCTTTAAATCCTGTCAGCGTTTGGGTAACTTTGCCGTTCATGTCCCAAAGCTTGACGTTGGGATCGGAACTGGCTGTGGCGATCGCCTGACCATCGGGGCGAAAGCTAACATCCCAAATGATAGATTCATGACCGTACAGTCGCTTCTGCAAAATTCCGCCCGTCTTCCAAAGTTTGACCATGCCATCGGAACTGGCAGAAGCCAGCATTTGGCTATCGGAACTAAAGCCCAAATCCCAAACGGCGGCTCGATGCCCTTTCAGCTCAGACAGGAGAGAACCATCGCTTTGCCAAAGTTTGATGGTGTTGTCGCTGCTGGCAGAGGCGAGGATTTGCCCATCTTGGTTGAAGGCGATCGCATTAACTGCGGCATCGTGGGCGGCGATCGTCTTGATTAAGGTGCCACTGCTATTCCAAAGATTGATAGTATTGTCTTCGCTGCCCGATGCCAGGAGCATGTCTCCAGAGGCAGAATGCTGGGGGTTCCAGGCAGGGTTGAAAGCAAGGCTTAGCGCAGCGGCATTGTGCCCTTTTAAGGTTTTGTAAAGACGCGGTTTAGCCTTGCCACGGTTTTGCCATCGCCACAGCTTGACAGTATTGTCACCGCTGGCTGTAGCAATGAATCCATCGTTTGCACCTGGACTAAATGCCACATCCCAAACCGGGGCTTCGTGTCCCTTAAGGGTAGAAATCAATGTGCCATCAAGTTTCCAAACCTTGACAGTACTGTCTTCACTAGCAGAGGCGAGAAATCCACCTCCCTGGCTAAACGCCACGCTCCAAACCGGGGCTTTGTGTCCTGCAAAAGTTCTAATCAGCTTGCCATCGATGTTCCAGAGTTTGAGAGTGCCATCTTCACTGGCAGAAACAAAGGTTTGGGCATCGGGGTTAAACCGAACTTTTAGAACGCGGGCTTTATGAGCTTGCAGGGTTTTGAGCAATGTGCCATCCCATCGCCAAATCTTGATCATGCCATTGCTATGAGCAGAAACGGCGATTTGTCCGTAGGGACTCAAGGCTAGGCTGAGGACTTCGGTGGCGTTGGTCGATAAACGGTTGTACTCGGTTGCGCCATAGATGGTGCGGCGCAGGGCGGCATCAACTTCTTGTTGGGCGTATGCCGACGGATCACCGATTTGGTGAAGCCGCTGTTGGGCTTTAAGAGCAGCAACGAGGGCATCAAGGCGTTCATCGGCGGTGTAGAGTCCTCTAGAAAAAGCGGCGATCGCTTTCACTTCGTCTACGGCTGCTCTGCGGTACTGCACGTAGCTAGCAATGCCCAACCCACTTGTACCCACTAATGCCAAGCTGACGATCGCCAATAAGCCCCGCTGTCGCTTGCTGCTCCGTCGTTCCACTGCCAGCCTTGCTTCTACTTCATGGGCGCGATCGGCTTCTAAAACCAGTTGAGATTCGCGGCGATCGACCCGTTGGCTAGCGGCAAAGAATTGGTAATCTTGATTGCTCAGGCGTTTGCCCTGTGACCAGGCTTGGGCATCAAGCAATGCCTGTCCGCGCAACAAACGGGATTCATCGAAGCCGCCTGAGCTTAACCAACTGTTCATGCTTTCGGCGTAAGGGCGCAACGAGGTCAGGTGGGTTTCGACCCAATTAAGGTTGAATACTTCTCGATAAATGCGGTTCTTAACCTGAAGATTGCCCCATTGCTTTTCCACTAAGCCCGATAGCAATAGCTCAACTTGCTCTAAGCTATCGGGTTCGTCTTGATTAGTTTCTGAGGAGCGGCGTTCTAACGGCACAGGATATTCTGTGGAAGTACGACGCTCTATAGGCACAGTGCCAGAGCGATGGTGCAAAATTTGTTGGTAGATGCCTAGCAAGCGTCCCGCACCCTGCTCATCTCGTAGCAGGCGATCGCGGATGGTTCTTAAATGTTCGGGCTGGTCTTGGGATTCCCAGTTATGAATTAAGTGCGATCGCACCAACTGATCCATCCAAAAGGCTTCTGTGCCCGGAGGCACTTGGATTGGAGCACCCAAAGACTTTTTCTCCTCGGCTAATCCCTGCACCAATTGACAAAGCTTTTGGGTTAAAAAGGGCTGCCCACCCGTCCAAGCCAGAATAGTTCGCAGCACAGCTTGAGGATTGCTAACAGTATCCTTTAATCCCAGCAATAAGGGTTGTGCTTCCTGCTCTTGAAATCCACGAAGCTCAATGGCTTGACCAATATTAAAGGGCGTTCGAGTGCGATCGCGGATTAAATCAGAAGGGGTCGCCACGCCAAACAACGCCCAGGTCAAACGCTGATAAATAGGATTTTCGGCACGTTGATTATGGCAATAGCGAATCAGCGTAAAAAAATCATCGGTCGGAAAACTCAGGCTCAGCGCACTATCAATTTCGTCTACAAAA
>JBBRCV010000188.1:0-10783 GCA_038204505.1 Elainellales cyanobacterium | reverse complement strand
CGCAGATCGTAGGGAGAAAAGGGAATTTGGTAGCGGCGGAATTGGTTAGTGACGAGTTGCCCGATGCGCTGCAAGGTCGTTTGGTTCAGGTCAGTAGTAATAGCGGGGAGTTTGCCTTGGCAAAGGTTAAATTGTTCGACCCATTCTGGGAAGAAGGGCCAGACTTCGTGGTTGCCAGTTTTGGTGGTGCTGAGGACTTCGATCATGGCGCTGGGATCTTGGGCTAGAGCGCTGTAGTCGCAGAAGAAAACCTCGTGGTTTCTGAGTCCATAGGTTGCCATAATGCCGTAAACGAATTGCCAGCTTGGGTTTTTGATTTGGTGGAAGGTGTCGATGATTTGCAGGTCAGTGGGGAGACTCCGCATTTGAGTATGGTTGGGGCTGTAGTTGCCCCACAGGTTTTTAAGTTCGTTAGGGAGTTCGACGTGGAGAAATTCGGCAAGGGTAACGAGGGCAGTGCAGCAGACTTGGCGGCTGCGGGAGTTGAGTTCTGTGGCCTGGATGGTGGCGCAGATGGCTTCGGCAAGACTAAGCTGAGTGTGGGCTTGGGCGATCGCCACCAACTTCTTCAAGTAAGGCGCATAGGCTTTTCCCCAGGTGGTTTTAACTGAAGCTCCAGCTTTTTCCTCAAAAAAGTGATGCTCAAATGCCGCTATTTTCTCAGCCAGATCCATTTGGCTCAGCCGTCCGCCTCCGGTCACGGGTAAATATTGCTGCCAGTCGAAGGCATTTTGAATCAGTTGGGCGGCAATAATTTTGACTTCTTGTTCAGCTTGCTTTAGCCCAGCCGGGGTAGCCGGAAAGTTGAGGCTAAGACGTTGTTGGTGCGATCGCAGCCTGGGGCTACCCGGACGCGGTGGCAAAATTCCTCTGAGGCTGAGCTTTTGCCCTCGACGTTCGATTTGAAAGCCCATTTGAGCAATTTTCAACCGTTGGTTAACCTGAATCACACGGTCATCAATGCCAATATTTTGAGGCGCATTCTTGAGCGGTTGATTGGGCATTTTGTCTGGCTTTGACAACTGACTAGTAGACAGGGCGGCGCTCAGTCTTTAATCTAGTAAGAACTGGGGCGATCGTTTTTTTATAGACTTCAATAAAGCTAAAGACTTTTGTAAGGCTTTTTTAGAATAAGTGCTATCAGGGTAGCGAAAATAAGATTCTGGTATTGTTAAAATCAGTTACAGATATTATTAAAATCAGTTACAGATATTAAAGGAAGCGGTGACCACAATGGGGCGAGTCGGAGTCTTACTACTTAATCTGGGCGGACCGGAGCAGCTAGAGGATGTCCGTCCTTTCCTGTTCAATTTATTTTCTGACCCAGAAATCATTCGATTGCCCTTTACCTGGTTGCAGAAACCTTTGGCATGGCTGATTTCGAGCAGTCGTGCTAAAAAATCGCAAGAAAACTATAAGCTGATTGGCGGCGGGTCGCCCTTGTTGCGGATTACCCAAGAGCAGGGGCAAGCGCTTCAGGCGGCGCTGCAAAAGAAGGGGCAAGATGCCCAGATTTATGTCGGAATGCGCTATTGGCACCCGTTTACCGAAGAGGCGATCGCCCGTATCAAGCGCGATAAAGTGACTCGTTTGGTCATTTTGCCTCTTTACCCCCAGTTTTCTATCAGTACGAGCGGCTCTAGCTTTCGTCTACTATCAAAAATTTGGCAAGAAGATCCCACCTTACAACAGCAGGTTGACTACACTGTTATTCCCTCTTGGTATAAGCGCCCCGGCTACCTGAGAGCCATGGCAGACTTGATTTCACAGCAGTTGGATGAGTTTTCTGAACCTGATCAAGTGCAAATCTTTTTTAGTGCTCACGGTGTGCCGCTAAGTTACGTTGAAGAAGCAGGTGATCCGTATCAAAAAGAGATTGAAGATTGCACTGATTTAATTATGCAAACGCTCGATCGCCCCAATCCCCACACGCTGGCTTATCAAAGTCGGGTCGGTCCTGTGGAATGGTTAAAGCCTTACACCGAAGAGTCGATTGAAGCATTAGCAGAGCAAGGCGTTGACAACTTACTCGTGGTGCCCGTCAGCTTTGTTTCGGAGCATATTGAAACGCTCCAGGAAATTGACATGGAGTATCGAGAGGTTGCAGAACAGGCTGGCATTCATAACTTCAAGCGAGTTCCGGCATTGAATACGCATCCTATCTTTATTGATGATTTGGCAGAGATGGTCATTAGCGCGGTTAATGCCCCTAGTCTTAAGCTAGATGAAGTGCCGCAAATGATGAAACAGGTCAAGATGTATCCCCAAGAGCGATCGTCGGGGTGGGGCATGACAACAGTAGCCGAAGTTTGGAATGGACGGTTGGCAATGCTGGGCTTTATTGCCCTGATTGTTGAATTAGTCAGCGGGCACGGACCATTGCACGCAGTTGGACTGCTGTAAATTTCCGCTATGGGTTCTAGTTAGGCAGCAGCGGCAACAGCAACGTCACGAAATAGTAGACCAAGGGCGCAGTAAATACGTAGCTGTCTGCCCGGTCTAGGATGCCGCCATGTCCGGGAATCAGTTGCCCAGAGTCTTTAACTCCGGCATCGCGCTTCATCATTGATTCGGTTAAATCGCCCAACAAGCTGGCAATCCCAATTAACAGTCCTAATGCCATGCCGCTGAGTGGAGCGCCTGCCCAACATAAATGCCACGCTCCAACGGTAGCAACGACGACGCTTGCCATCACGCCAAATACGGCTCCTTCTACGGTTTTCTTGGGGCTAATATCGGTGAGCCTGGTGCGCCCAAAGAATTTTCCAAAAACGTAAGCGCCAATATCTGCTGCCCAAATGCAGAAAAAGGCGAGGAGCGTGATGGTTAATCCTTGAGGAAGTTCTTGAAGGGTGGGCAGGGGAAAGGGGGGAAAATAGCCACCGAAAGGAAGGTTGCTTTCAGCGCCGATCGCCCGTAGCCTGACCCAATAACTCGGTAAGTAGCCGCCGTAAAACAGTCCCAAAATGGAGGCAGAAATATCGGCAATGCTGGCAAACTTTGGCTGAAACAAAAGATAGAAACAAATAAAAGTGCCCGCGACTGGCATAACGGCATCTGCCAGGGTAGGAGAAAGGGTCGAAATGACCAACAGCGCTTGGCTGACTACGAGGGTCGTTTTTCCAGCAGGAACCATGCCCTTTGCCCGGACAAGCTGGAAGTACTCGATTTGCCCCAGGTACACAATAATTCCAAAAAAAAGTGTGAAATACCATCCACCCAAGAGAATCGTCCCCAGAGCAAGGGCGATCGCAACAATGGCACTGAGGATACGAGGCAAGGGCATAATGTTGAATTGTGGGCAATTTTGATCTGGGCGTTGCAATGCAATTTTCTTTGAAGCCCCAAAACCTTAAGCTCAGATTAAGAATAACTTTGGCACATCTTAACGACTTTATCGTAACTAGCTTGAGAAGTTTTGTCTTAAAACAGTGAGAGCTTAAACCACTTTTTCTCCACTGAGCACAAAAGTGGGATCAACGGCAGCAAAGACCTGGTGATTCCCGCGAGTTTCGAGACGGTTAACGGCAGACTGCACGACTTCAACATTTCGAGCTTGCAAGGTCGCTAGCCCTTCGGAAATAGCATACAGATTTTCAAAGTTAATAGCGGTTGCCACAATGCGTCCACCCGGTTGCAGTCGTTGCCAGGCTGCTTGCAAAATCACTTTGAGCGATCGCCCCCCTTCAATACAAACGCAGTCGGGAGCCTCTCGCAATTGTTCTAAGCATTCGGGCGCAATACCTTCAATAATCTCCACGTTTTTGACCTGAAAGCGATCGCAGTTCCGTCGAATTAAACTTGCCACTTCTTCGTCTCGTTCAATGGCAACGATTCGCCCTTGCGGACAAAGCAACCCAGCCTCTACGCTAATTGTCCCAGTGCCTGCCCCAATATCCCACAGCACTGATTTGGGCTGAAGACGTAAATGGGAAAGGATGAGTAATCGAATTTCTCGTTTGCTGAGGGGAATTCCAGGTAATTCCTCAAACAAATGATCCGGAATACCAGGGCTAACGGAGTTCCAAAGAGGGGAGGGCATAGGCAGCAACCAGGGAAGATGGGAAGGAGCGATCGCAGGGGATGTTTGATACTGAGCAATCAAAGGGCAATTGAGGAGAGAGCAAAATTTTGTGCCCTCACTCTATTGTCTATTGATGAAATGTCTATTGATGAAATTCTTTTGTCTGCTACTCCAAGATCTGCTAGTGCAAAAAATGGCGCACTCCCGTTAAGACCATGACCAGCCCTAGCTCATTTGCAGCCTTGATAGAATCTTGATCTCGCACGCTTCCTCCGGGTTGCACGATCGCCTCAATTCCTGCTGCCGCCGCTGTTTTAACTGAATCATCGAAGGGGAAAAAGCCATCGCTGGCTAGGGTTGCGCCTTTGGCTTGTTCGCCTGCTTGCTCTAGGGCAATTTTTGCTGAGCCAACTCGATTCATTTGTCCAGCGCCCACGCCCAGGGTGGCGCGATCGCGGGTAACAACAATGGCGTTAGACTTCACATGGCGACAGACTCTCCAGGCAAACAGCAGTTCTTCTAGTTGCGCCGGAGTGGGCTGTCGTTCGGTAACAATTTTCCATTGAGTGACATCAGCGGCAATATCATCTGCCATCTGTACCAAAAAGCCACCCGCAATTTGCTTCACTACTTGTTTGCTACCCATCACTAAATCAGGAAGAATCAGAATTCGCAGATTTGCTTTTGTACTCAAGATCTGGGCAGCTTCGGGAGCGCAGCCAGGAGCCACAACGCACTCTAAAAACGTTTTGGTGAGGGCGGTAGCAGTATCAGCATCAATTGGACGGTTGAGGGCAACAATGCCGCCAAAAGCTGAGGTCGAGTCGGCATTAAAGGCTTTTTCATAGGCTTCCACCAAAGTATTGCCCAACGCCACACCGCAGGGATTGGTGTGCTTAATGATGACCGCAGCAGCTTCGCTATCAGGGAACTCAGTGACAATTTGCCGAGCGGCTTCTAGATCAACCAAATTGTTGTAGCTGAGTTCTTTGCCTTGAAGCTTTTGTGCCGCCGCCCAGCCTGTCGGAACTGTTCCTGTTTGATACCAGGCGGCGGGCTGGTGGGGGTTTTCGCCATAGCGGAGGGATTGAATCTGAGTGCCGGAAAGACTGAACTGGTGGGGGATGTAGCTAGGATCGAGGGAGCCGACAGAGTGACGGACAAGGTAGGTAGCGATCGCCCGATCGTAGTTGGCAGTGTGCTCAAATGCCCGCAGGGCGCAAGCTTGCCGAAACGCTAATGCTATATCCCCATACTGCCGCAGTTCTGATAAATATTCGTCGTATTGATTAGGGTTGCAAAGAACCGTGAGATGGGCAAAATTCTTTGCTGCTGCCCGTAGCATTGCCGGACCGCCAATATCAATTTGCTCGATCGCCTCTTCTAAGGACACATCAGACTTAGCGATCGTTTGTTCAAAAGGGTAGAGGTTAACGACGACAAGGGCGATCGGGCGAATTTGGTTAGCTTCTAGCTCTGCTAGGTCTTCGGGTAAGCTTTGCCGTGCCAAAATGCCGCCGTGAATTTTGGGATGGAGAGTTTTGACCCGTCCGCCCAAAATTTCGGGTGACCCAGTGTAATCTGAAACTTTAGTAACGGCGATGCCTGCTTGCTTCAGTGTTTGCGCCGTGCCTCCGCTGCTGACGATGTCAAACCCAAACTCTTCGACCAGGGTCCGAGCTAATTTTACCAATCCGGTTTTGTCAGAGGTACTTAGTAACGCCAGACGTGCCATACTCACAACCCTCTTTCATGCGACTTATCCACAATAGAGTAGATTGCGCTTCAGTCAAACTCAGGCGCCCACAGCTCGGCGATCGCCACTTCCCATCCTGGCAGTAGGTCAGGTAGCGTCAATACGTCTCCATCTTGAAGCATCAGCGGTTCTTCTCCTAAACGCCGCACTTCTACCCAGCGTTTTTCTGGATTAACCAACACGCCGATACGAGTTCCTAAGCGTAAAAAATTATCAATCTTCTCTCTCAATTTCACCAGGCTATCGGTCGGTGACTTGACTTCTACCATCAGGTCGGGTGCTAGCTCAGCAAAGCTCTGAGGACTGCGGCGTAAACGATTGGCTTGCACAAACGAAACGTCGGGAGCGCGTGTATCGGCGTTAGGTAGAGTAAATCCAGCGCCGCAGCCCGTGACCCGTCCTAGCTTGCGCGGTCGTACCCAATTGCGAAGCTGTGCGCCAAACTCAAGGGCAACTTCATCAGATTCGTAGCCCGATGGACTCATGACTGCAATTTCTCCATTCACCAGTTCCATGTGCAGGTCTGAGTCGTAGCCCTGTAGCCGTTCTAAGTCTTTTGCTGTCAACATCAGGTTCCCCAAACTGGAGCGATCGCGCTACCATTGCAACTCTTCTATTTAATCAATTTTGCAGAAATCCTGCTTAATATACTGAAGGTAAATTCAAGAGCTAAAAACGTGCCCCTTCAATCTTTATCTATTCCTTCCCAAACTAAACCCGCTAAAGGATTGCTGGTTGTCCTGCATGGCTGGGGTGCAAATGCCCAAGATGTCGCGTCTTTTGCTCCTTATCTCATGCTTCCTGACTACTGCATGGCGTTCCCTAACGCACCGTTTCCTCATCCTTACTCTGAGGTAGGGCGGATGTGGTATGGCTTTCCTGAAACCTATAGCTTTCAAAGCAGCGCTAATTTTCGAGATCAGCCGCAGTTGAAAGAGAGTCGGCGGCAGTTGGTGGAATGGTTGCGATCGCTCGAATCCACTACAGGCATTCCTCTAAAGCAAACCGTCCTGGCAGGCTTTTCACAAGGGGGCGCAATGACATTGGATGTGGGGTTGCATCTACCGCTACAAGCCTTAATTGTTCTCAGCGGCTATCTTCATGCCCCGATCGCCCCTTGCCCCGTGGCTGCCCCGCCCGTTTTGATGGTGCATGGTCGGCAGGATACAGTTGTGCCTGTGAGGGCAGCGGTGCAAGCTAGAGAACAATTGACGGCGATGGGGGTGGCTGTGGAATATGAGGAGATGGATATGGGTCATGAAATTCAGATGTCTGTGCTGAAGTTGATGAAAAGTTTTATCGCAGAAAAGCTGTCGTAATACTGCTGAATTAGAAAACAGCAGTAGGATTAGGGTGAGCTGAGCTTGGATCAGCGTTTTTAGGTCGTCATGAAGGGGGAACTGATGAAAACCTTAAATTTTACAGAGCAAGATGTTGATCGGATGACAGACGCTGAGGTTGCTAGTTTGGCGAAGCGGCTAGAGCAAGATGATTATCAAACGGCGTTTGAGGGTCTAGAAGATTGGCACTTGCTGAGGGCGATCGCCTTTCGTCGTCCTGAAATGGTCGAGTCTTATGTATTCCTGTTAGATATGGAAGCCTACGACGAAGCTTAGGATCATCGATTAAGTAACTTCTGATGCTGTGGGTTAGGCATCTTGCCTGACATCAAACAGCCGAGACGGCTGTTCCACCTTTTTTAATATGCTCCAAGGTAAGCGCATTTTGATTGGCATTGGCGGCGGCATTGCAGCCTATAAAGTTTGTGAAGTCGTTTCGACTCTGGCAAAAGCGGGTGCAGAAGTGCGCGTCATTTTGACCGCTGGTGCCCAACAGTTTGTTACGCCGCTGACGTTTGCAACGCTGAGCCGTCATCCGGCATATACCGACGAAAGCTTTTGGCAACCGACCCATCATCGTCCCTTGCACATTGAACTGGGAGAATGGGCAGAGGTCTTTTTAATTGCGCCCTTGACGGCAAATACGTTAGGAAAGTTGGCATACGGATTGGCAGATAATTTGTTGACCAACACCGTTTTGGCTTCGGTTTGCCCCGTCTTACTGGCTCCGGCAATGAACACCGATATGTGGGAACAGCAGGCGGTGCAACGCAACTGGCGATTAGTGCAGGCAGATCCCCGCTATCATACTCTGTCTCCGGGTAGTGGGCTGTTGGCTTGCGATCGCGTGGGCACAGGACGAATGGCGGAACCTGCCGAAATTTTGGCGCATCTGGAATCTTTGTTACATAGCCCTCAGCGAGATTTGGCAGGTCTGCGCGTTTTGATTAGCGCGGGGGGGACTCGTGAATATCTTGATCCCGTCCGGTTTATTGGTAATCCTTCAACAGGAAAAATGGGCATTGCTCTAGCGCGAGCGGCATTGCATCGAGGTGCAGAGGTGACGCTGGTTCACGCACCGATCGCAGATCTACCTCAAGGTGTGCGACTGTTGCCCGTAGAAAGTGCCGCAGAAATGCAGCAAGCAATGACGGCTCATTTCTCTGAAGCCGATTGGATTGTCATGGCGGCGGCGGTGGCTGATGTGCGTCCGGCAAACTACAGCGCCGAGAAACTTCCGAAGCGATCGCTCCCCACGCAGCTAGACCTTGCACCCGTGCCGGACATTGTGGCAGAGCTCAGTGGCTTCAAGCAGCCTCATCAGAAGCTAGTTGGATTTGCAGCGCAAACGGGCGATATTTTAGCGCCAGCATTAGACAAGCTTCAGCGCAAAGGGTTAGATGCGATCGTGGCTAACCCGATTGATCAACCAGATAGTGGTTTTGGTAGCGATCGCAATCAGGCAATTTTCTTAAATAATCAAGGCAAGCGAATGGCGATCGCGCCTTGCAGCAAGTTAGAAATGGCACATCAGTTATTTGATTTTATTCGCCTTTTTTAGCGTCAGTGGCTAAAGTTCTCAACCGATATAGATCTTTAACGCCCTTCTAACTTGGCACGGAGTTGTTCGAGTTCTACATCCACGCTTGGTAGGCTGGGAGAATTGCCCGATGTAAACTGTGCTTTCATGGCGGCTAATTCTTCGTCAATGCTGCCATCGCCACTTTCCAATTCTTTGAACTGCTGCTCGATCGCATCACCGCTGTTTAGTTCCGCGATCGCCTCCGATCTTGCCTCCATCTGCAACACCTTTTCTTCCATCTTTTCAAACGCCGATAGAGCGCTGCCCGTTCCAATCTTTCCCATCATTTCGTTCAGCTTTTCAGAAGCTTTTGCCGATCGGGCACGGGCAATATACATATCTTTTTTGGTTCTGGCATCCGACAGCTTGCTTTCTAGCTTCGCCAAGTTTTGCTTAAGCTGCGACACAATGCCGCTTTGCTGTTGGATTTGGTCTGTCAATGCAGACGCAGTATCTTGATAGGATTTGCGCCGAGTTAATGCTTCTCGTGCCAGGGTATCTTCTCCCTTTTGCAAAGCCAACTGCGCTCGTCGATACCATTCTTCGGCAGTTGCTTGAGATTGTCCGGCTTGGCGTTCGGTGCGCTTTTGAGTGGCGATCGCCTGTGCCACCGCTTGCCTGAGTTGAATCAGGTCATGCTGCATCTCCACGACCGCTTGCTCCAGAATTTTCTCTGGGTCTTCAGCACCGCTAATCAAACTGTTGATATTAGCTCGAACCACTCGCCCAATACGGTCAAAAAGTCCCATGACGTAATCCCAGCTATGCTTGAATGGAGGTGTTTTCAATTACCTCTCATGGTATCGCACTGCCTATGGATGAAGGAGTGCATAGATGACAGATTTGAGGATGGACGGACTTGAGAATAGACAGACTTAGGAATAGATTTTGCAATTGGAGGCAACTCAGATGGCTTACAGCGACTTTACATTAACTAAGGTGAAGCAGCAATTGGGGCTAACGGTTGACGAGTCACAGCATTTGTTTACTCAAGTCAATCCAGTTCAGCCCTCAGAGTTTTTGGCATTGACATTAAGAGAATATCTGCCGTTAGCCACTGCAATCAACACTGAGAAAGCACGCTCCGAACTTTTAATTGCACCTGTATTAACAGAAATTCGTCGCCAGCTCAAAAATCAAATGAGCTTCTTTTCAGGCACAGAGTTTAATGTTGATGGCGATCGCGGACTCCAAGGTTTCTGTGATTACATTTTGAGTCGATCGCCCGAACAGTTTGATATCACTGCTCCAGTGGTGACCATCGTGGAGGCAAAAAACGAAAGTATTAAAGGCGGATTAGGACAGTGCATTGCTTCTATGCTTGCTGCTCAGACTTTTAACCAGAATGCAGGCAATGA
Source organism: Elainellales cyanobacterium (assembly GCA_038204505.1). Classification (GTDB taxonomy): domain Bacteria; phylum Cyanobacteriota; class Cyanobacteriia; order Elainellales; family Elainellaceae; genus Timaviella. The sequence goes on along the minus strand of JBBRCV010000188.1, from coordinate 723 downwards.
TATCGACGTGATTTATGGTGCAGTCACCAGCGGTACAAACTGGCGCTTTTTAACTTTGAGTGGCAGCCTGGTTTACATTGACTCGAATGAATATTTTATTAACGAAGTCGATAAAATATTGGGCATTTTGCTCCAGCCATTTCAGCCTGCTTTGGCAATTCTTTAAGGCAGCTCAACGCCTAAGATAAAGGGTGAAAACTTATCTCTAGAAACTATGGCTCGCTTCAACCCATATAGTATTCAACTGCAACTGACTCGAATGTTTGAGGATGGGCAGTCTTTTTTTGCGTTAACCAAGGTGCAGGACTGGCTTAAAGAAAAGCAGCAAGACCCTAATGATTACGAGATTTTGTTTCATCAACGCATGACCCCTCCCGGATCAGCTTCCGTGATGGTGATTGAGGTGGAATTGAAGCGACGAGATGGACAGCCTGTAGATGAGTGGCTGCAAAAGGAAGTAAATACTTAGCTCTAAAGTGCTTGTGTAAAAGCGACATTTGCCCTTATGCTGTCAACACTGGTTTTTGATGCCAGGAAAACAGGCTTAAGGTGAGGACGCTGGTTAGAAGTGTTTAGACCACTTCTAACCAGCTAACCTGACTCTCTGAAGTAGGCAGAAAGCTAGGCTGTGACGATCTTATCGTTTCACCTCGCTAATGGTATCAAGTGATTTAGGAATACCACGCCTTAAGCTTTTCTTCTCAACCCCACATTAGCGAGGGA
>JBBRCV010000187.1:0-10813 GCA_038204505.1 Elainellales cyanobacterium | reverse complement strand
GCACGAGCTAACTCTAGCTCTTCATTGCCATTGAGTAGCGGGGTTTTGCCAATGGCACATAAATAGTCGCGGATGGGGTCAACACTCATAAGAATTTAGAATAAAAAACCAGGTCAATGCCTGGGCGTTGCACTTCAGGAGGTCGATTTGGCTTAACTAGAATACCTCAGTGCTGTCAAGCAATATGAGAAATATAGTCGCTCTATTAAATATTCTCAGCTAGATAGCGATAAAAAGCCGTGATATCAACAGGTTATGGCAATATTATTACTTTATTATATTTTCGCTAGCAGACTGACCAATAATGCTGTGACTTTTAATACTATGACTTTAACCTTTAAGCTCTGGTTTTATAGTTTATCTCTTCGCAGGTCGTAATGACCAGATTCTCTCAAGCCAAGCTGAAACAGGAGATATACACTAGAGAAAATGTTTTGAGGACTCGATAAATGGCGAGAACAACCGGAGCTAATACTAAAACGTCTCCCCAGGAACTGCCTGGGATTCCAGACTTAGACGACCCCGTGGACGCTGAAGAGTTGCAGCCAGAACCCGCAGGATCTCAGTTAGAGCCGCAGTTAGAATCTCAATCTGAGACTCTAACTGAGACAGCGACTGAGACTTTGGAGAAGGTGCAGAATGGTGACGACATTCAAACTGTGGATGACATTTTGAACTCGCTCAAAGCCCTGCTTAGTGCCATCGAAAAGCTTCAAAAAATTCGGTATGAGGTAGGCGACATCAAGCCGCTACTGATGAGGATGTTAGACGGGGATCTGGTAGCGGGCGAAGAACTGGAGCAGCTTAAGACGGGCGTGAGTGGTCTGTTACGCTTGGTGCGCGCTTACGGCGACCACCAGACAGCGCTGGCGAAAGCTCAAACTGCCCGATCGCTGCTGGATGAAGTCCTTAGTGTGACTCCGTCCCATTGAAATCAGTGACTGATCCCAGCGGGTACTTTTATGCTGAATCGGCGTTTTAAGCCCGAAATTTCAGAGAACTTGGCTGGCTATGTATTCATGGCACCGACTCTGATGGTTTTGGGCACGTTTGTCGTCTTGCCAATTCTCTATGCCGTTTTTTTATCATTGCAAAAAGTTCAGCTTTTAGGCGGGATTGAGTACGAGTTTGTCGGGCTGCGGAATTTTGCTCGCTTGCAGGAAGACGATCGCGTCTGGATTGCACTGCGTAATACTGCCGAGTATGTGGCGATCGTCGTTCCGGCTCAAACTTCGCTGGCGTTGCTGCTGGCGGTAACGTTGAATGCGGGAATTAAGGGTAAGAGTTTATGGCGAATTATTTACTTTTTACCTACGGTTACTTCTTCGGCAGTTCTGACGCTGATTTTTATGTGGATCTATAACACGAATGGGTTATTGAATCGATTTTTGGCGGCGATCGCCCTGCCCACTTACAACTGGTTAGGTGATCCCGCTGTGGCGCTCAAGGGGATCATGTTGATGAATGTTTGGTCAACTGCACCCTTCTTCATGGTGATTTATTTGGCGGCGTTGCAAGATATCCCGCGATCGCTTTACGAAGCCGCAGAAATTGATGGGGCAACTGCCTGGGGGAGGTTTTGGTTTATTACGCTGCCTCTACTTAAACCCGTCACGTTTTTTGTGATGGCAATGGGGATTATTGGGACGTTTCAACTTTTTGATCAGTCTTACATTATTTCCAATGGGTCGGGAGGTCCCAACAATGCCACACTGACCCTGGTGCTATTAATTTATCAATATGTTTTTCGAGATTTACAGATGGGCTACGCGGCGGCGATCGCTTTTCTGCTGGCAGCCCTGATTATTTTGATCACGTTGATTCAAAAACGGCTGTTTGGTAGCGATCGTTAGGAAGTTTCTTCGGCTTAGCTCAAAATGAAAAGATTAACTCGCTCGTTTTGGATTAGCAAAATCACATACGTTCTGCTAATTACCTATGCTGCTATTACATTAATTCCATTTCTTTGGGCGCTTTCGGCTTCCTTTAAGCCCCTTTCTGAAATTGTCAGTGGCGAAGTTAACTTCATTCCTCACCATTTCACTTTAGAAAATTACCGCCAAATTTTTACAGAAGAACCCCTATTTCTGCGCTGGCTTTTTAATAGTGTGGCGATCGCCGTGAGTGTAACGCTGCTCAATCTAATATTTAATTCTCTGGCTGGATATGCCCTAGCCAGAGTACAATTTCGCGGCAAACGGTTTTGGTTCCTCCTGATCTTGGCAGTGCTGGCAGTGCCGCTACAGGTGACGCTGATCCCGACTTTCTTAATTTTAAAAGCCTTTGGCTGGCTCAATTCCTATCAAGGGATGATTGTGCCTGCCATGGTGAACGCCACCTTCATTTTTATGATGCGTCAGTTTTTTCTCAACTTTCCTTCAGAGTTAGAAGAGGCGGCTGCTTTAGATGGGCTGGGGCGATTTGGCATTTTTTGGTACATTGTTTTACCACTAGCGAAACCCGCTTTGGCAGCACAGACCATTCTCATTTTTATGAGCAGTTGGAACAATTTTTTACTGCCTGTAGTGATTTTGTTTGAACCTGAAATGTTTACACTACCGCTAGGACTCAATACATTTAAAGGAGAATATATTAGCTATTGGAATAACATCATGGCAGCCTCTATGATCTTTACGCTGCCTGTTCTACTGCTCTATGCTTTTTTTAATCGATACTTTATTCAAGGTGTCACGTTTACAGGTGGCAAAAGTTAATGGCGATCGCCCATCTAAAGTGCTGCTTTAATTTGTTGGTTGGCACTTTCCTGTGCCCGAACCATGGCATCGAGAAGGGGTTGTTGACCCAATAAAGCGCTTAAATATTGGTTATTAAAATTGTTCACAATGGCAGCGGGAAATTGACCCACTTGCCAAGGGGTCGCGTAGCTAACTCCAGCCAGCAGAGGCGCACGCAGGCGATCGCCGTTATCCTTCAATTTCTGAGCATTTAATTTCTCGGCAACAGATCTACGACTGGGTAAAGCAAAGCCTGTGCTAGTCCACTTCTCCATGCCTACTTTGCCTGTTAAGTAAGCGATCAGTTCCCAAGCGGCTTGCTTATGTTTTGTCTGCTGATTCATAACATAGGCGACCGTGAATGCCATAGTGGCAGGTTTGTTGTTGATTTTGGGCAATTCAGCCGTGGCAAAATCTAAGTCGGGGAAGGTTTCTTGCAAAAAAGGAATTGCCCAGTTGCCTTCAATTACCATGGCGGCTTTGCCTTGCCCAAGCATCTCACTGCCGTTGTTAGCGCCTACATCGACAGCACGGGTGGAGGTGCGATCGCCCCGATACTGCTGCACCATTGGATCAACTCCGCTGATCCCGGCATCACTAGCAAACGTAGCGTAGCCATCAGCGTTTATAACCTGTCCACCAAATGCTCTAATGCTGTGTGCCTGTCGCGCTAGTTCTGGCAATATACCAAAGCCATATTGGTCTGGTCTACCATCTTTATTAAGGTCGATCGTCAGTTTTTTAGAGGCAGTCAGCAGTTCTTCCCAAGTTTTTGGAGGATGATTTAATCCGGCAGTAGCAAAAGCTTTGCGATTATAAAATAAGGCTAGAGTAGAAAAATCTTTGGGCAATCCGTACACCTGATTTTGTGAAGTGAAGGACTGGAGCAAGTTAGGTTCAAAGTCTGCTAAGTCAAAAGCGAGAGTGATATAAGCATCCAACGGTTCTAGAACGTTTTGCTGCATCAAAAATGGAGCTTCCACTGCATCCAAATAAAAAACATCAGGGGCAGCATTGCCAATTAGCCGTGTTTTGATCACGTCCATATATTGATCGGCAATGACTTCAAACCGGACTTTAATAGTGGGATGGCTGGCTTCAAAATCGCGTAAGACCTGGTTTAAGAGGCGTTGTTCTGCTGGACTGGCGCTCCAGCCGCTGAGCTTGAGGGTAACTGGCTCTATGGATGAAGTGGGTACAGTTTGTTGACAGCTCACAATGACCAGAAATGTCATGAGGATCTGTGCTGCCAGTCTTATCTTCCGCTTCAACGTTTTATAATTAGATTTACTGAAATTGGTACAAAAGTATACTATATTTGCAACATTCATAATCGCCATATCTTACCTACGGTAGATGTTTTTTTAAACTAGTAATCCAACAACACCGATTTTTTTAATGATTTGCAGGAAACCGAATAAAACAAGTATCATCCAACCTAGGAGACCTGCTTTCCTCCTCGGTTTGATCTCCTGCACTACACAACTATATTTTTTTATACATTAAGATTTTTTTATACATTAAGATAGTCTGAATAATACTAGGCTCAGCCTACCTGTTTAAATTCGCCCCTACTCTTTGCTCTTTAAAGGCTAGTTTCTCTCTAATTAAGGACGTTAGGTAATTCAAATGAATGGCGAAGACAATCAGAAAAATCTGACCGTTCACCCGTCTAATCAGGTGGAATTGCCTCCTTCACAACAGAAGAGAGATCTGCAATCACCTCGCTGGCGACAGTCTTTAATCCCTGCTTTAATTGGGCTAGTGCTCCTTGGAGGACTGGGCTGGCTGATCTTTAGCCGATTCATTTTGCCCATGATGATGGGAGGTCCGAGAACACCGCCGCCAACCCCGGTGCCACTGGCTAATCCTAAATCTGCCCCAATTCAAAATAGCTCCGACTACTCGGCTACTTTAGATTCACGGCAATCGGTAACCTTACAGCCTCGTGTAGCGGGACAAATTAGCGCCATTTACGTACAACCAGGCGATCGGGTTAAAGCAGGTCAACCGATCTTGCAAATTGATGCGGCTCAACAGCGCGCCCAAGTTTCGAGCCGCACCGCTGCCGCTCAAACTGCCGCCGCTGATGTCCAGGCGGCCCAAGACGATGTTGCCAATGCCACGGACACCCTAAAATCATTAGAAGCACAGCGAGCCGCCGCAGTTGCCAATGTTCAATTAAATCAGCAAGAGTTTCAACGCTATCAAGGCTTAACTCGGCAAGGTGCAACCAGTCAGCAAATTTTGGATCAACGAGCCAATGCGTTGAAAACCGCGCAGGCAGAACTTCGACAGGCTGAAGCCGAGATCCAGGCACAGCGATCGGCGATCGGTCGCACACAATCTGTTGTCGTCAGAAATCAGCGGGCTGTGCAAGAAGCCGAAGCCAACATTGCAGAAGGACAAGCTGCACTGAAACAGTACACGATTACTGCGCCCTTTAGCGGCATTGTCAGCAATATTCCAGCCAAGGTGGGCGATGCCGTCACTGCTGCCACACAATTGCTGAACATTACTCAAAATAAGCAGTTAGAAGTTCAAATTCAAATCCCTTTAGAACGAGCTTCCTCAGCACGGTTAGGTTTGCCAGTCAAACTTCTGGATGACCAAAATCGAGAAGTGCGAACGGGGCGAGTTTCCTTCATTGCCCCTAACGTAGATGCCGCTACCCAATCGGTGCGAGTAGAGGCAACTTTTGAAAATGGAGCTGAAGCCCTACGCAGCTCACAGTTTGTCCGAGCGCGGGTGATTTGGAGCAGCCAACCGGGTGTACTGGTGCCGACCACGGCAATTTCTCGGTTGGGGGGTAGAGATTTTCTGTTTGTGGCGGCTCCTTTCAAAGATTCAGGCTGTCAAGCCCCTGCTGCTGGTGAAGGAAAAGCGGCGGCTCCGGTTAATCCTGATCAATTGGTAGCGGCACAAAAGCCCATTAAGCTAGGCAAAATTGTTAATAACGATCAACAAGTATTGGAAGGCGTAACGGCTGGCGATCGCATTGTCGTTTCTGGTATTCTACAGCTACAAAATTGTGCGCCAATTGCGGATGCAGCCTCCTCAGCGCCTCCGCCTTCCCCATAACCTGGCTCGTATTCCTCTCATTCCTGATTCCTCTCATTCCTGATTTCTCTCATTCCCGGATGAATTATGATCTTGTCTATTTCGAATTTCTTCATTCAGCGTCCGGTGTTTGCTTCAGTGTGCTCTATCATGATCACGCTTTTAGGAATTGCCTGTATTCCCACATTACCGATCGCCCAATACCCCGATATTGCTCCGCCTCAAGTCAGCGTTACCTCTAACTATGTAGGCGCTAATGCAGAGGTAGTTGAATCTACCGTGACCGACATTTTAGAGCGAGAGTTGAACGGTATTAACGGAGTGAGATACATTAAATCTACCAGTGCTAGCACCGGGACGAGCAGCATTAACCTCACGTTTGATTTAGGGCGAGATCAAGACTTGGCAGCAGTAGATGTGCAAAATCGCGTCTCTACAGTGCAATCGCGTTTACCAGGCCCCGTAACGCAAACGGGTGTGCAGGTTGCTAAGGCAAATAATAACTTTCTGTTGGCGATCGGGCTGTATGCCGATCGCGATGAGACAGCGGGTAAAGATCTCTATGATGATATTTATCTAAGTAACTATGCCGACCTCTATCTGGCAGATGCCATCAAACGAATCAAAGGCGTAGGCGGCGTGCAAATCTTTGGAGAACGCAAATACGCGATGCGGCTTTGGCTTGACCCGGAGCGGCTTGCCAGTCGTAACATTACACCTCAAGATGTAGTGAGCGCACTTCAGCAGCAGAATATTCAAGTAGGAGCGGGGCAAATTGGGCAGCCTCCTGCATTACCGGGGCAGCAGTATCAGTACGCGGTGACGGTGCAAGGACGACTCAAAGATGCAGAGGAGTTCAGTAATTTAGTTATTAAAACTACAAATACTGGAACGCTAGTCAGGCTTAATGAGGTCGGTCGGGCTGAGCTAGGTGCAGAAAACTATGGTTCAGTGCTGCGATTTACTCCTAACGATCGCGTCACGCACCAAGGCGTAGGCTTGGGAGTTAATCAACAGTTCGGCAGCAATGCGCTGGATGTGGCGAAAGAGGTCAAACTAGAAATGCAGCGGCTCTCTGCCAGCTTTCCACCGGGACTGCGCTACGCTGTTGCGTTTGATACCACTACATTCATTGAGGCAGGCGCAACTGAAGTGGTGATCTCTTTAATCACGGCGGTTGTGTTGGTAGTCCTGATCTTGTTTCTATTTTTACAGAGCTGGCGATCGGCATTGATTACGGCAATCGTCATCCCCGTTGCGTTCATCGGTACGTTCATTTTCGTTAAGCTCTTAGGGTTTTCGATCAATACACTGACCCTGTTTGGATTAACCTTAGCGACGGGTTTGGTGGTAGACGATGCCATTGTCATCATTGAAGATATCACTCGTCGCATTCAAGATGAGGGAATGTCGCCCCGTGAAGCAGCGATCGCATCGATGGATGTTTTGTTTGGAGTGGTTATTGCCACTTCGCTGGTGTTGATTACGGTGTTTATTCCGGTTGCATTTTTTCCAGGCACAACGGGACAACTTTATCGACAGTTCGCGTTAACCATCGCCTTCTCTGTGGGGCTTTCAACCCTCAATGCAATTACGTTTACCCCGGTATTGTCAGCGCTTTTGCTCCGTTCAGAGTCACCGCCTAACAATCGGTTCTTTAATAGCATTAACTGGGCGATCGGCAAAACTCGTACTGGCTATGGTCGGGGGGTGAGTCGAGTGATTCGCCACAAGGGTATAGTCATGGCTTTATTCGGCGGCGCGCTGGTGCTTACCTATTTCATGTATAATTTCGTTCCTAAAGCTTTCATTCCCGACGAAGATCAGGGCGTTTTTATTACCGTCGTGCAAGGTCCAGAAGGCGTATCTCTGGAATATACTGAAAAAGTATTACAGAAAGCCGAGGCAATTCTTAAGGCACAGCCTGAAATCTCAAATATTTTTGCGATCGGGGGATTCAGCTTTAGTGGCGCAACTCCCAACAATGGTTTGATTTTTTCGACCCTGAAGCCTTGGGATGAAAGGAAAGGCAGTAAGCAATCTTTACAAGCAATTATCGGTGGTTTTTCTCCGGCTCCTTTTGGACTATTCCCGAAGCTAGCCTCAATTCAAGAAGCAGTTGTTCTGCCCTTTAACCTGCCTGCTATTTCAGGAATTGGTAACTTCGGCGGCTTCGAGTTTCATCTTCAAGATCGTACTGGGTTAGGCTTTCCGGCATTAGGTGAAGCGCTCGGCAAGTTTATGGGACGGGCAACCACTTATCCCTCGGCTGGAAATCCAAAGGTGACGGGACTTCGCCCTAACTTTAGCGCCAACACTCCGCAAATTTTGGTGGAAGTCGATCGCGATCGGGCGAGTCAGCTTCAGGTTTCTCTAGAGGACGTTTTTAATACGCTGCAAATCTTTCTGGGTTCTGCCTACGTCAATGACTTTAATCAGTTTGACCGCGCTTATCGTGTTTATGTTCAAGCCGATCGCCAGTTTCGGTCTAATCCAGAAGACATTAAAAGATTATATGTTCGCAGCAATCCTACCGATGGTTCTGCGGGCAGAATGATTCCGTTGGGTAGCTTGGTGAAAATTACTCAGACTAATGGACCTTCGATCATTAACCACTACAACCTATTTCGCTCGATCGAACTGAATGGTTCAGCAGCACCCGGTTCAAGTTCTGGACAGGCTATCAACGCTATGGAAGCTGTGGCGCAGGAAACTCTGCCCAAAGGATTTGGCTATGAGTGGTCCGGACTATCTCTTGAAGAAATTGAATCAGGCGGATCTGCCCTGTTCATTTTTGGATTAGCCGTGATTTTTGTTTTCCTGACGTTAGCGGCTCAATACGAAAGTTACGTTGACCCCATTATCATTATGCTAACGGTGCCACTGGCTATTTTGGGAGCACTAACAGCAGTGATGTTGCGCGGTACAGCTAATGATGTCTATACCCAAATTGGTTTGGTGATGCTGGTAGGGATGGCTAGCAAAAACGCTATTTTGATCGTTGAGTTTGCGAACCAACTTCGAGAGCAAGGAAAGAGTATTGCTCAAGCAGCACTTGAAGCTTGCCAAGAACGATTACGTCCTATTTTGATGACAGCGATCGCCACAATTGTGGGCGCACTTCCCTTGATGATTGCTTCGGGAGCAGGAGCAGCAGCACGACAATCTTTAGGAACGGCGATCGTGGGGGGAATGTGTATTGCAACCGTTCTAAGTTTGTTTCTAGTTCCTGTTCTCTACATCGTGATTAAGTCGATGGAAGCGCGTGCTAGACCGAATCAACCCCCTGTTCTAGTTGATGAGAACCTAGATGGTCATGGCAGTGGTCAACATCCTAAAATAGCGGCTGGTCGATCGTCGGACAAAGATAAGTTTTAAACGCTAAAGTTACTTCTGTCTAAGAGCGTTTCGCCATAGCCTGGAATCCAAGCAACCCAGGTGTCGAAAGATTCTTGACAGAGGAGCAGGGCTTCATCAGCACAGTATTCGCTAGGAACCTGAAACAGCTTGACCCAAGTGTCACGATTATAAACAATGTGGCATTTAGGATTCCAGGTAGGAGCGATCGCCTGCTTCAGCTCTGGCTTGATGAGACAAGATGGATAATTTGAGCGAATCGACATTGCTTTCCTCCAGACTATCAAAACTATTTCTGTATTTATTGTTACAGAATGCTTGAATGTTTGCCAGGTTCTTCTTGGAAATTAATAAATCATGTTTCAATCGGGTTCTTTTTTGCCTCAGTTCACTCGCTTGGCGATCGTTAATATCCTCTCGAACTTGATGGTTCCCTTGGCGGGACTGCTGGATGTGGCGTTCTTGGGACACTTGGCAGACATTCATCACTTAGCGGGTGTGGCATTAGCGACCGTTTTGGTGAACTATCTTTACTGGACTTTTGGCTTTCTGCGGATGGGAACGACGGGACCAACAGCTCAGGCAATGGGGCGCAATGACCCGAATGAAGTTCTGCTAATAGGGTTGCGTAACGGCTGCTTAGCGTTAGGTATAGGGTTAATTATTTTAGTGATGCAACAGCCGTTGGGTCATGTGGGGTTTAGCTTGTTAAGCGCTGATGCAAATGTGAAAGCTTCGGGAATTGCCTACTATCATGCGCTGGTTTGGGGAGCGCCTGCAACGTTGCTGAATTATGTGTTGATAGGCTGGTTTCTGGGGCGAGGGCAGAGCGGTAAGGTTTTATTGCTTTCTGTGGTGGGGAATGGGGCGAAGGTGCTGCTAGATTATTGGCTGATTGTGCAATGGGGCTGGCTGAGTATGGGGGCTGGATATGCCACTGCTGGGAGCCAATTTTTGATGATGGCGATCGGTTTATTGTTAGTAATCTGGGAGTTTGGGTCTAAGCCGAGCGCGGTCGAGTGGCAGGAGCTATTTAATCCGATCGCTCTCAAGACAGCTTTTTTGCTGAATGGCGAAATTTTGGTGCGTAGCTTTGCCTTAATTTCTACATTTGCCGTATTTACCAACCTCAGCTCGGTGATCGGAACGGAGGTGCTGACTACCAATGCTGTGCTGCTGGAAGTGGTGACGTTTGCAGCGTTTTTTATTGACGGATTAGCATTTGCAACCGAAAGTTGGGCGGGCGTTTTGCACGGGCGAGGCACGACCGATGGATTGGTGCGGCTGTTGCGGGTAGCGGGGATTGCGAGTTTAGGGTTAGGGTTGGGAGTGGCGATCGCTTTTATCATTGCACCTATCCCTCTCTTCAGCCTATTAACCAATCACAGAGATATCGTTAATCATCTACAACAATATGTGATCTGGTTGCTGCCTGTACTGGGATTTGGCTCGATCGCCTACATGCTAGATGGCTATTTTTTAGGTTTAACTAGCGGTCGTATTTTGCGTAATGCCGCGATTATGGCTTTACTAATAGGTTTTGTGCCGATGGCGGCGATCGCGTTTTACACCCGCAGCAATCATTTACTCTGGCTATCGTTGGCTTTATTTATGGTGGCGCGAGTGGTGGGTAGGGGGGCACACTTCACCCCAGTCCCCCC